>NZ_JBBHKA010000001.1:2240884-2561011 GCF_037572775.1 Ramlibacter sp. PS4R-6
CCTATTTCTGGCGGATCACGTAGCGCACGAAGTCGTCGGCTTCCGCAAAGCGGTCGTAGAGTTTGCGCGCCTGCGAGTTGTCCTCGCGCGTGTGCCAGTACAGCCGCGCCCAGCCTTCGGCCCGCATCGCGTTGCGCAGCCACTCGATCAGCGCGCGGCCGATGCCGTGCCCGCGCGCCGACGGCGTGACGAACAGGTCCTCGAGGTAGCAGACCGGCTGTGTCTCCCAGGTGTTTTCGTGGACCACGCAGTTGGCGAAGCCGTACACCTGGCCGTCGACCTCGGCGACGATGCACATCACCGCGGAATCCGGGTCGAGGATGCGCTTCCAGGTGCGGTTGGTCACCTCCTCGGACACGCGCGCTTCGTAGAAGTCGCAGTAGCCGCGCCACAGCTTGCGCCAGGCCGCCTCGTCGGAGGGCAGGGCGGAGCGGATGGTCGGTGCGGCCATCTGCCTATCGTAGCGTCAGCCCGGCAATTGCGCCGCCAGCAGCACCGCGGCGTGCACGGCTTCGCGCTGCGCGCCGTCCGCGATCTGGTGGCGGCAGCTGGTGCCGTCGGCGACGACGATCGCGCCGGGGTACTTGCGGATGGCGGGCAGCAGGCTCAGTTCCGCCATCTGCATCGACACCTCGTGGTGCTTCGCCTCGTAGCCGAACGCACCCGCCATGCCGCAGCAGCTGGACTCGATCAGTTCCGGCTCCACGCCCGGAATCAGCCGGAGCACCTGGAGGATGGCGTTCACCGCGCCGAAGGCCTTCTGGTGGCAGTGGCCGTGCAGCATCACCCGCTTGTCCAGCGGCTGCAGCTTGCCCTTGAAGTCCTCCAGGGCGCCGGCCTGCGCTTCGCGCGCCAGGAACTCCTCGAACAGGAAGGCGTTGTCGCCCACGCGCCTGGCCGCTTCGCCGAAGCCCATGGCCAGCATCTCGTCGCGCAGCGTGAGCAGGCACGAGGGCTCCAGGCCGACCACCGGGATGCCGCGCTCGGCGAACGGCAGCAGGGCCGCCATCACCTCGCCGGCCTTCGCCTTGGCCTCGTCGACCATGCCGCTGGCCAGGTAGGTGCGGCCGCAGCACAGGTGCTTGCCGTCCTCCACCTGCTTGGTCGCGACGTGCACCGTGTAGCCGGCGGCCTGCAGCACCTTCACGGCGCAGCGGGCGTTGAGCGACTCGAAGTAGCCCGTGAACGTGTCGACGAAGAGCACGACGGGCCTCGCCGCGCGCATCAGCTCCATGCGCGTGACGGTGACCGGGATGTCGTTGAAGAAATGCTCGCCCTGCCACTGCGGCAGCGACCGCTGCGCCGAGAAGCCCAGGATCTTCTCGCCCAGCTTCGCCAGCAGCGTGCTGCGGTTGCGCAGGTTCAACAGGCCGGCGAAGCGGCTGGCGGTGCGCGCGTAGTCCGGCAGGCGCGCGACCAGCTTGTCCTTGAGCGTGTGGCCGTGCCTGGCCTTGTAGTGGTGCAGGAACTCGACCTTCATGCGCGCCATGTCCACGCCGGTGGGGCAGTCGCGCTTGCAGCCCTTGCAGCTGACGCACAGGTCCAGCGCTTCCTTCACCGCCTCGTCGGCGACTGCGGCGGGCGCGAGCTGGCCCGAGAGGGCGAGGCGCAACGTGTTGGCTCGCCCGCGCGTCGAGTGGATCTCGTCGCGCGTGACGCGGTAGCTGGGGCACATGGTGCCGGCGTCGAACTTGCGGCAGTGCCCGTTGTTGTTGCACATCTCCACGGCCTTCGCGTAGCCGCGCGCGGGGTCGTTGCCGGTGCCCGGTGCGGTGACGCGCTCGGTCGCAGGGTCGTTCTGCACGTCCCACGCGCTCCAGTCCAGCACGGGCTGCAGCGGCACCACGCGGTAGCTGGGCGGAAAGCGCATCAGCCGCGTGTCGTCCATGCGTGGCGGGTCGACGATGCGGTTCGGCGCGAAGAGGCGCTCGGGATCGAACTTCTGCTTGATCTGGCGGAAGGCCTCGTCGATCTTCGGCCCGAACTGCCACTGGATCCATTCGCCGCGGCACAGGCCGTCGCCGTGCTCGCCGCTGTACGCGCCCTTGTACTTGCGCACCAGCGCCGACGCTTCCTCGGCGATCTGCCGCATGCGCGGGGCGCCGTCGGTGCGCATGTCGAGGATGGGCCGCACGTGCAGCGTGCCCACCGAGGCGTGCGCGTACCAGGTGCCGCGCGTGCCGTGCTTGCGGAACACCTGCGTGAGCTCGTCCGTGTATTCGGCCAGGTGCTCCAGCGGCACCGCGCAATCCTCGATGAAGCTCACGGGCTTGCCGTCGCCCTTGAGGCTCATCATGATGTTCAGGCCCGCCTTGCGCACTTCCCACAGAGCCTTCTGGGGCGTGTCGTCTTCCATGCGCACCACGGACTTGGGCAAGCCCAGGTCGCCCATCAGCTCCACCAGCTGGTCCAGCTTGCGCACCAGTTCCGCCTTGTCGGCGCCGGAGAATTCCACGAGCAGCACGGCGTCGGGCTGGCCGATCACCGCCGTGCGGATCACCGGCGCGAAAGCCGGGTTGGCCAGCGACAGCTCGATCATCGTGCG
Source organism: Ramlibacter sp. PS4R-6 (assembly GCF_037572775.1). Lineage (NCBI taxonomy): Bacteria > Pseudomonadati > Pseudomonadota > Betaproteobacteria > Burkholderiales > Comamonadaceae > Ramlibacter > Ramlibacter sp. PS4R-6. Next base: position 2,243,430 of record NZ_JBBHKA010000001.1, read on the forward strand.
GTCGACGAGCTCGACGGCGGTGAGCGTCCCGTCGTCCCCGAGCTTCACGATGTGCTGCGCCGAGTCCATCGCCTTGTAGAAGGTCGGGAAGTTCACGACACCCAGCACCTTGGCCTTGGGCAGTTCCGTGAGCTGCAGCTTGATCGACTTCGTCAGGGCGAGGGTTCCCTCGCTGCCCACGAGCAGGTGCGCCAGGTTCACCGAGCCGTCGCTCGTGTAAGGCTTCTCGTTCTGGTTGCGGAAGATGTCGAGGTTGTAGCCGGCGACGCGGCGCAGCACCTTGGGCCAGCGCGCGTCGATCTCGGGCGCCAGCGCGGCGGCCAGCGCCTTGACCGTGTCGCCGACGTCGCGCGCGAAGCCCGTGCAGGCCTCGTACTGCTCGAAGCGGTGCAGCTGGCCGTCGGGCGTGAAGGCATCGATGCCCAGCACGTTGTGCACCATGTTGCCGTAGGCGATGCTGCGGCTGCCGCACGAGTTGTTGCCCGCCATGCCGCCGAGGGTGGCCTGCGCGCTGGTGGACACGTCGACCGGATACCACAGCCCCAGCTTCTTCAGCGCGAGGTTCAGGTGGTCCAGAACCATGCCGGGCTCGACCTCGGCCGTGCGCGCGGCGGCATCGAAATTGACGATCTTGCGCAGGTACTTCGAGTGGTCGATGACGAGGCCCGCGCCCACGGTCTGCCCGCACTGGCTGGTGCCGCCGCCGCGCGCGACGACGGGCACCTTCAGGTCACGGCAGATGTCGATGGCCGCGCGCACGTCTTCGTGCGTCTTCGGCACCAGCACGCCGACGGGCACGACCTGGTAGATCGACGCGTCGGTGGCGTAGCGGCCGCGGTCGCCGGGGGAGAAGAGCGCCTCGCCCTGCGTCTCCTGCTTCAGCCGCTGCGCCAGGCGGCCGGCGATCTCGTTGCCCGCGCGGGCAACGGCTTCGTACGTACCCGCGGGCGTGAAGGAGGCGGTGTTGACCGGGACGCGCGCGTTCATCGCGTGCCTTTCTTCTTGGCGGGCTTGGCTGCGCGCATCTGCTCGAGCACCACCTCCAGCTTGTTCTGCAGGTGGGCCGACAGCACGGCCCGCATCGCCTTCGCATCGCGCGCGGCCAGCGCCTCGACCATTTGCTCGTGTTCCTTCACCGCGGTCTTCCACTTCTCCTCGTCCTGGTTGGAGCGGAAGCGCAGCGCATGCAAGCGCGCGTTGACGCGGTCGTAGGTGGCCGACAGCACCGGGTTCTTCGCCGCGGCATTGATCGCCCGGTGGATCAGCGCGTTCAAGCGGTAGTAGTTGGACAGGTCGCGCCGCGTCCACGCGGCCATCATCTCGAAGTGCAGGGCGCGGATCTCGGCGAGCTCCTGGTCGGTGATGCGCTGCGCGGCCAGTTCGCCGGACAGGCCCTCGAGCCCGGCCATGACCTCGAAGGTGTGGCGGATGTCGTCTTCGCCCAGCGACACGGCGATGGCGCCGCGGTTGGGCAGCAGCTCGACCAGGCCTTCGGCGGCCAGCATCTTGATCGCCTCGCGCAGCGGCGTGCGCGAAACGTCCAGCACCTCGCACAGCTCGCGTTCGTTCAGCTTGGCCCCCGGCGGGATGCGGCCTTCCACCAGCATCTGGCGCAGCTTCTGGGCCACCTGCTCATGCAGGTTGGCGCGCGGGATCGCGATGATTTCGGCCGTCATGGCGCGATTTTGTATTCAAAATTGGCTCAGGTCAAACCCTTGCGGCAGAGTAGGACGCCATTGACAAGCGAATTTTGTATGCAAAAATCGGCCAAAACCTGAGATGCCCATGGTCACCCTCGACTACCACCCCACCGGCCGCCACTTCCTCGCCATCCCCGGGCCCTCGCCGGTGCCCGACCGCATCCTGCGCGCGATGAGCCTGCCGACGATCGACCACCGCGGTCCCGAGTTCGGCGAGCTGGGCCTGCGCGTGCTGCGCGGCATGCAGAAGGTCTTCCAGACGAAGCAGCCCGTCGTGATCTACCCGGCATCGGGCACGGGCGCATGGGAGGCCGCGCTTGCGAACACGCTCAGTCCCGGCGACCACGTGCTGATGTACGAGACCGGCCACTTCGCCGCGCTGTGGATCAAGCTCGCCAACCGCCTGCAGCTGAAGACCGAAGTCCTGGGCCTGCCCGGCATCGAAGGCTGGCGCAAGGGCGTGCAGGCGCAGATGATCGAAGAGCGCCTCAAGAAGGACACGAAGCACGAGATCAAGGCGGTGTGCGTCGTGCACAACGAGACGTCCACCGGCGTCACCAGCGACATCCCCGCCGTGCGCCGCGCGATCGACGCGGCGAAGCATCCCGCGCTGCTGCTCGTGGACACCATCTCGGGCCTGGCCTGCGCCGACTACCGCCACGACGAGTGGGGCGCGGACGTGTCCATCAGCGGCTCGCAGAAGGGCCTGATGCTGCCGCCGGGCATCAGCTTCAACGCCGTCTCGCCCAAGGCCATCGAGGCGAGCAAGGCCGCGAAGCTTCCCAAGTCCTTCTGGGCGTGGGACGAGATGATCGAGATGAACAAGACGGGTTACTTCCCGTACACGCCCAACACGAACCTGCTCTACGGCCTGGCCGAGGCGTGCGACATGGTCCTGGACCCGCAGCACGGCGGCCTGCCCGCGGTGTTCGCGCGCCACAAGCGCTGGGGCGAGGGCGTGCGCGCTGCCGTGAAGGCCTGGGGCCTGGAAATCCAGTGCACCGATCCTTCCGTGTACTCGCCGGTGCTCACGGGCGTGATGCTGCCCGAAGGTGTCGACGCCGACGCCGTGCGCCGCCTGATCTACGAACGCTTCGACCTGTCCCTCGGCATGGGCCTGGGCAAGGTCAAGGGCCGCATGTTCCGCATCGGCCACCTCGGCGACTGCAACGACCTCACGCTCATGGCCGCCCTGTCGGGCTGCGAGATGGGCCTGAAGCTCTCGGGCGTGAAGCTCGCGGGCTCGGGCGTGCAGGCCGCCATGGATTTCTTTGCCTCGCATCCCGCGCCCGCGGTGATGAAGAAGGCCGCTTAAGCATCACCAGGTAGGACCCAGGAGACAAACCATGAAACGCCGTACTTTCACCATCGCCACCGCCGCGACGCTGGCCGCGCCGATGCTGCGCGCACAGCAGCTGCCCGCGGGCCCCATCCGCATCATCGTCGGCTTCTCGCCCGGCGGCGGCACGGACATCCTCGCGCGCACCATCGGCCTGAAGCTGCAGGACATGTGGAAGACCACGGTCATCGTCGAGAACAAGGCGGGCGCCTCGGGCACCATCGCCGCCGACTACGTCGCCAAGGCGGCGCCGGACGGCAACACGCTGCTGATGGCGCACATCAACAGCCAGGCCATCACGCCCGCGCTGCAGAAGGTGAACTACGACCCGGCGAAGGACTTCCAGCCCATCGTGCTGGTGGGTGTCACGCCCAACCTGCTGATCTGCAACGAGCAGCAGCCGGCCAAGACGGTGAAGGACATCGTCGAGCTGTGCCGCGCCAACCCCGGCAAGGTGAGCTTCGGCTCCGCCGGCACGGGCAGCGCGCAGCACCTGGCGCTGGAGATGTTCATGCTGGCCGCGAAGGTGAAGGCCATCCACGTGCCGTACAAGGGTTCGGGCCCGATGCTCACCGACCTGATCGGCGGGCAGATCCAGTACAGCTTCGACACGATGACGGCCGCGACGCCGCACGTGAAGAGCGGCAAGGCGATCGCGATCGCGCAGACGCGCCTGCAGCGCGTCAAGGCCTACCCCAACGTGCCGACGATGGCCGAGTCGGGCTTCCCCGGCTTCGAAGCCACCACGTGGTACGGCCTCGCGGGTCCCGCCAAGATGCCGGTTGCGCTGGCCAAGCGCATGAACGAGGACGTCAACAAGGTCATGCAGATGCCCGACGTCATCGAGAAACTCGAAGCCTCGGGCGCGCAGGACGGCGGCGGCTCCATGGAGAAGTTCGGCGAGTTCATGGCCGCCGAGCAGGTCAAGTGGGCCAAGATCATCAAGGACGGCGGGGTCAAGGGCGAAGCGTGACCAAGAAGTTGCCGTTGGAGGGCGTGCGCGTCCTCGACATCTCCCAGGTGATGGCCGGGCCGTATGCGTGCATGCTGCTCGGCGACCTGGGCGCCGACGTGATCAAGATCGAGCCGCCCGGCGGCGGCGACCAGACGCGCGGCTCCATGGGGTTCAAGATGAAGGGGCCCGACTCCATGGGCTTCCTCAACATGAACCGCAACAAGCGCAGCATCGCGGTCAACCTGAAGACCGATGCCGGGCGCGAGTTGATCAAGCGGCTGGCGAAGGACGCCGACATCCTCATCGAGAACTACCGGCCCGGCGCGATGAAGCGGCTGGGGCTGGGCTACGAGGAGCTGCGCAAGGTCAACCCGCGACTGGTCTACACGAGCATCTCGGGCTTCGGCCAGAACGGGCCCTGGGCCGACCGCCCGGGCTTCGACCTGATGGCGCAGGCAATGTCGGGCGTGATGAGCGTGACGGGCTATCCCGATTCGCCGCCCGTGAAATGCGGCGTGCCCGTGGCCGACATCGGCTGCGCGCTGTTCGCGATCTACGCGACGCTCGCCGCCTACATCGGCGTGAAGAACACGGGGCAGGGGCAGTACGTCGACGCGTCGCTGTTCGACACCGCACTGGCTTTCTCGGTCTGGGACATCTGCGACTACTGGGGCACCGGCAAGCCGCCGCAGCCGCTGGGCACGAGCAACAAGATGACCGCGCCCTACCAGGCGATGGCCTGCTCGGACGGCTACTTCGTGATGGGCGCCAACAACCAGAAGCTGTGGGAGAAGCTCTGCAAGCTGATGGGCCGCGAGGAGCTGCTGGCCGACGAGCGTTTCTCGACGATCTCGCTGCGCCTGAACAATCGCGCGGCGCTCGAACACGAGCTAGAGAAGACCTTCCGCACGCAGGGCAAGGACTACTGGGTCGACACCTTGCTGGAGGCCGGCATCCCCGCGGGCCCGATCCTGTCCTACCCCGAAGCCTTCGACAGCGAGCATGCGAAGGCCCGCAACATGAAGATGCCGATCGACCACCCGATCGAAGGCACGGTGCCGAACATCGGCTTCGCGGTGAAGCTGTCGGAGACGCCGCAGCAGGTGCGCCGCCATCCGCCGCTGCTGGGCGAGCACACGGCCGAGGTGCTGGCCGAGTTCGGCATCGGCGAGAAGGAGCGCGCCGCGCTGGAAGCGCAGGGCGCGTTCGCCGCATGAGCGACAAGGGCGCGGTCACGCTGAGCATGGACGGCGCGGTCGCGCACGTCACCTTCGACCGCCCGCAGGCGCGAAACGCGATGACCTGGGACATGTACGCCGACCTGGCGCGCATCTGCGACCAGCTCGCGGCCGACCCGTCGGTGCGCTGCACGGTCTTTCGTGGCGCGGGTGGCGAGGCCTTCGTGGCCGGAACCGACATCGAACAGTTCCTCGCCTTCCAGGGCGGGGACGACGGCGTCGCGTACGAGAAGAACATCGAAAGCGGCATCGCGAAGATGGAGGCGCTGCCCATGCCGACGCTGGCCGTGATCGACGGCTGGTGCGTCGGCGGCGGCCTGGCGCTGGCCACGGCGTGCGACATCCGCATCGCCACGCCCACGGCGAAGTTCGGCGTGCCCATCGCCCGCACGCTCGGCAACTGCCTGTCGATCGCGAACATCGCGCGGCTCATCGCGGCGTTCGGCCGACCGCGCGTGCAGCGCATGCTGCTGTCGGCCGAGCTCATCGAGGCGCACGAAGCCCGCGGCTGTGGTTACCTGGCTCAGGTGGTGGACGCGCAGCACATCGACGAGGACCTCGCCAAGCGCGCCCAACAGCTCGCATCGCTCGCGCCCGTGACCCAGGCGGTCAGCAAGGAAGCCCTGCGGCGCCTGCTGGTGCAAGGCCTGCCCGAGGCCGACGACCTCATCCGCCGCGCCTACGGCAGCGAGGATTTCCGCGAAGGCGTGGCCGCGTTCACGCAGAAGCGACAGCCCGGCTGGCGCGGGCGCTGACAGCGCCTGTAGCCGGCGGCTGATCGCCACCGCTGCCCATCCGCGCGATAAGGAAGGGCATCCCAAGGAGGCCCAGATGAGCTCGACGCCACCCGTCGACCTGCAGACATCGGTCGCCGGCGAGGAAGACCCCGGCGCATCCAACGACATCGGTTCCGCGCGCACCCCGGCAGACGGGGAAGGCATCTGCCCCGATTGCGGCGGCAGCGGCGCCGTCGCGGGCAACCGATGTCCCCGGTGCGGCGGCACCGGAACCGTCATGGAGGACCGTGGGGGCGCGTGACAAGCCCTTCCGGCTGGGCGATCTCCCGCCGGTCCAGCGCCTGCAGACCCGCTGCGGTGCACTCGAATACGTGATCTCGGGCGAAGGCGAGCCGGCCATCGTCCTCTTCAACGGCGCCGGCGTCGCGCTCGATGGCTGGCGCGCGCTGTACCCCGATATCGAATCCCTGGGCGCGGTACTGGCGTGGAACCGCTTCGGCATGGAAGGCAGCGACGATCCGCCCGGCCTGCAAAGCGGCGCGGTCGTCATCGCGTCGGTGCGCGAACTGCTGTCGTACGCGGGGCTGGCGCCGCCCTTCGTACTGGTCGGGCATTCGCTGGGCGGGCTCTATGCCAACCTGTTCGCGCGCCTGCACCCGGCAGAGGTCGCGGGCGTGCTGCTGCTGGAAGCCACGCACCCCGGCGACCACGACGTGCTGCAGATGGACGAGGCGCAGCTGACGCGCGCGCTGCGCCGGGTGATGGCCTTGCCCGAGTGGGTGTTCCGCGACAACCTGCATGCGGAGGTCGAAGCGGTGGGCCACGTGGTGAAGGAAGTGGAGGGCGCCGGCCCGTTCCCGCCCGTGCCGCTGGCCGTCATCACCGGCGGCGCGCCGCCGCCGAAGTGGATCATGGAAGGCGAGGCGCTGCAGGCGCGGCTGGCGCACCAGCGCGATCTGGCGCGCCTGTCGCCGCACAGCGAGCACGTGGTGGCCAGGCGCAGCGGGCATTTCCCGCAGCTGTCGGAGCCCGGCGTGGTGCTGGCCACGCTGGAGCGGCTCGTGCGCGCAGCGGCGTGATGCTCGACAGTGGGGTGCTGGTAGACTGGGCCGCAGAACTTGCCGGTTCCTCTCGTGCCTCTAACCGGCGGCCCCAAGGGCGAAGTCCAATTGTCAGCGCACCGACCAGGCGCGCCATGGCACTTTCACTCCACACCGTTCCCCGCAAGACGTTCCCCTCCTTCCTCCGCGACAACGCCGAGGAGATCCTGAGTGCGTGGGATGAATTCGCGTCCACCGTCGAGCATGAGGGCGGTGAGCTCGACATGAAGGGGCTGCGGGACCACGCGGCGCAGATCCTCGAAGCGATCGCCGCCGACATGGACCGGCCGCAGTCGCCTTCCGCGCAGGAGGCGAAATCGCGCGGGGAAGTGGTGGCGATCACGGGCGCCCGCGACACCGCGGCCGAAGCGCATGCGGAGACCCGGATCGGCGCGGGGTTCGCCGTGGGCGCCATGATCACGGAGTACCGCGCGCTCCGGGCGAGCGTGCTGCGGCTGTGGTCGCACAGGACGCAACGCGCGGAGCTCGAGGACATCGAACAGATCACCCGGTTCAACGAGGCCATCGACCAGGCGATCGCCGAGTCGGTGTCGCGCTACACGCGCCAGACCAAGCGTGCCGGCGACCTCTTCATCGGCATCCTGGGGCACGACATCCGCAACCCGCTGGGGACCATCCTGATGGCAACCGAGTACCTGGTGCGCTCCGGCAAGCTGGATGCCGCGGCGGCCCGCCCCATCCGGCAAAGCGTCCAGCGGATCAGCGTGTTGACCGAACAGGTCGTGGACGTGACGCGCGGCCAGGCCGGCCGGGCGATGCCGATCCAGCGCACCCGGCTGGACCTCGCCGATGTCGCAGCCGACATCGTGATCGAGACGCGGATCCGCCATCCCGATGCCGACCTCGTACTGGCGATCGGCGAAGGGCCTTTCGTCGCGCAATGGGACGGAGGCCGCATGGGCCAGCTCTTCTCGAACCTGCTCGCCAATGCGGTGCAATACGGCGCGCGGGGTGAACCCATCCAGCTTCGCCTGGTGCGCACGGGCGATACCGTGACCGCCGAGGTGCGCAACCGCGGGCGGGTCATCCCGCCCGAGGACCGGCGCAGGATCTTCGAGGCGCTGGCTCGCGGCACTTCGGGCGAGGAGCACCGCCGGCCCGAAGGCCTGGGCCTGGGGTTGTACATCTGCCGGGAGATCGTGACGGCCCACGGGGGCACGCTGGATGTCGCCTCGGATGCCGGCGAGGGCACGAGGTTCGTCGCGTCGCTGCCCGTGGTAACCGGCCCGGACGCGGTCCCGGCAGCGCAGCAAGCCGCTTCCTGAAACGCGCCGGCCGGCGGGGTCAAGCCCGCGATGACATTTCGGCCGCCAGCGCCTGCCCGCCGCCGAAGCTCGATTGCTCCGGCACCGGCCCGCCCGGCGTCACGCGCACGGCGCAGTACTTGAACTCCGGGATCTTCGCGAACGGGTCCAGTGCCGGGTTCGTGAGCTTGTTCGCCGCCGCTTCGTAGTAGCAGAACGGCGTGAACACCGCGCCGCGCGGCGAGCTGTCGTCCGCGCGCGCATACAGGCTCACCTTGCCGCGCCGCGATTCGATCGTCACCACGTCGCCCGGCCGGATGCCGAAGCCTTCGAAGTCCAGCGGGTGGATCAGTGCGACGGGATCCGGCTCGATCGCATCGAGCATGCTGGCGCGCCGCGTCATGCTGCCCGTGTGCCAGTGCTCGAGCTGGCGTCCCGTGATCAGCACGACCGGGTATTCGGCGTCGGGCTTCTCGTCCGCCGGGATGATGTCCGCCGGCACGAAGCGGCCGCGGCCATCCGGGCGCGGAAAGTTCTCCACGAACACCACCGGCTCGCCGGGGTCGCCTTCGGCGCGACAAGGGTAGGTGACCGAGTGCTCGCGCTCGAGGCGGTCCCACGTGATGCCGCCGATGCTGGGCATGGTGCCGCGCATCTCGTCGAACACTTCGCTGACGTGCTTGTAGTCCCACGGCAGGCCGAGGCGTTTGGCCAGCTGCTGGATGATCCACAGGTCCTGTCGCGCATCGCCCGGCGGTTCGATCGCCTGCCGGCCCAGCTGCACCATGCGGTCGGTGTTGGTGAAGGTGCCGGTCTTCTCGGGGAAGGCGCTCGCGGGCAGGATCACGTCGGCGAGGTACGCGGTTTCCGTGAAGAAGATGTCCTGCACGACCAGGTGGTCCAGCGCGGCGAGCGACTCGCGCGCGTGGTTCGCGTCCGGGTCCGACATTGCGGGGTTCTCGCCCATGATGTACATGCCCTTGACGGTGCCGGCCTTGATGGCGTGCATCACCTCGACCACCGTCAGGCCGGGCTTCTTGTCCAGCGAACCGGGCTTCATGCCCCAGGCTTTCTCGAACCGCTCCGGCACGCCGGGCGTATCGACGCGCTGGTAATCGGGCAGCATCATCGGGATGAGGCCCGCGTCGGACGCGCCCTGCACGTTGTTCTGCCCGCGCAGCGGGTGCAGGCCGGTGCCGGGGCGGCCGATCTGGCCCGTCATCAGCGCCAGCGCGATCAGGCAGCGCGCGTTGTCGGTGCCGTGCACGTGCTGCGACACGCCCATGCCCCACAGGATCATCGAGGCCTTGGACGTCGCGTACAGGCGCGCGACGTAGCGCAGCGTCTCGGCGTCGATGCCGCAGATCGGCGCCATCGCCTCGGGGCTGTAGCCCTCGACGTTCTTCTTCAAGTCCTCGTAGCCGATGGTGCGGCTGGCGATGAACGCCTCGTCCACCAGCCCTTCGTGCACGATCACGTGCATCATCGCGTTGAGCATCGCGACGTCGGTGTCGGGCTTGAACTGCAGGTAGCGGTGCGCGTGCCGCGCCAGGTCGGACTTGCGCGGGTCCAGCAGGACCAGTTTCGTGCCGTTGTTGACGGCGTTCTTCATCCACGTGGCCGCCACCGGGTGGTTCACCGTCGGGTTGGCGCCGATCAGCACCACGACCTCGGCCTTGGCGACGTCCATCACCGGGTTGGACACCGCGCCGGAGCCTATGCCTTCGAGCAGCGCGACGACGGACGACGCATGGCAAAGGCGCGTGCAGTGGTCGACGTTGTTGCTGCCGAAGCCCGTGCGCACCAGCTTCTGGAACAGGTAGGCCTCTTCGTTGCTGCCCTTGGCCGAGCCGAAGCCGGCCAGCGACTTCGGGCCGTGCGCATCGCGCAGGTCGCGCAGCTTGCCGCCGGCGAGTTCGAGTGCTTCTTCCCACGTCGCTTCGCGGAAGAAGTCCATCATCCGCGCCGGGTCCAGCTGCGCACGCGGGTCCTTGGCCACACCGGCCTTGCGCACCAGCGGCTTCGTCAGGCGCTGCGGGTGGTGCGCGTAGTCGAAGCCATAGCGGCCCTTCACGCACAGGCGGCCGTGGTTCGCCGGGCCGTCGCGGCCCTCGACGTAGAGGATCTTGTTGTCCTTGACGTTGTAGGTGAGCTGGCAGCCCACGCCGCAGTACGGGCACACCGATTCGACCTGCTTGTCCGGCACCGCCAGCGCCACGTCGCGCGCGGGCATGAGGGCGCCGGTGGGGCAGGCCTGCACGCATTCGCCGCACGCCACGCAGGTGGACACGCCCATGGGGTCGTCCATGTCGAAGACGATCTTCTCGTGCTCGCCGCGGTACGCCAGGCCGATCACGTCGTTCACCTGCTCGTCGCGGCAGGCGCGCAGGCAGCGCGTGCACTGGATGCACGCGTCCAGGTTCACGGCGATGGCGGGGTGCGACACGTCCGCGGCCACTTGCCCGCGCTGCGCGAAGCGCGGCTTGCCGACATTCAGCTTCGCGGCCCACTCGTCCAGCTCGTTGTGGCGCGTGTACTCGCGCTCGGGCATGTCGGTGAGCAGCAGCTCCAGCACGAGCTTTTGCGACGCCACGGCGCGCTCGCTGTTGGTCGTCACCTCCATCCCGTTGGCCGGGTGGCGGCAGCAGCTGGCGGCGAGCGTCCGCTCGCCCTTGACCTCGACCATGCACGAGCGGCAGTTGCCCACCTTGTCCAGGCCCGGCTTGTAGCAAAGCCGGGGGATGGGCACGCCCATCTCGTCGGCGATCTCGATGATCGTGCGATTGGCGGGCGCGGTGACCTCGCGGCCATCGAGCTTGAAGGTGACGGTGGGCGCTTCCACCTGCGCGAGTTCGGCGCGCGTCACGGCGTTCATCGTTGTTCTCCCAGTTCCTGCGGGAAGTACTTCACCACGCAGTCGACCGGATTCGGCGCGGCCTGGCCCAGGCCGCAGATGGAGGCGTCGCGCATCACCTGCGACAGCTCGGCGAGCAGCGGCAGGTCCCACTTCGGCTTCTCGATGATGGCGAGTGCCTTGGCGGTGCCGGCGCGGCACGGCGTGCACTGGCCGCACGACTCCTCGCGGAAGAAGCGCATCAGGTTGCGCGCGGCGGCACTGGCCGTGTCCTTGTCGGACAGCACGACGATGGCCGCCGAGCCGATGAAGCAGCCGTAGGGCTGCAGCGTGTCGAAGTCCAGCGGGATGTCGTTCATCGATGCCGGCAGGATGCCGCCCGAAGCGCCGCCCGGCAGGTAGCCATAGAACCGGTGGCCGTCCAGCATGCCGCCGCAGTGTTCGTCGATGAGCTCCTGGATCGTGACGCCGGCCGGTGCGACCTTCACGCCGGGGTTCTTCACACGGCCCGACACGGAGAACGAACGCAAGCCCTTGCGGCCGTTCGCGCCCTGCGACGAGAACCACTGGGCGCCGCGCTCGAGCAGGTCGCGCACCCAGTACAGCGTCTCGAAGTTGTGTTCGAGCGTGGGGCGGCCGAACAGGCCCACCTGCGCGACGTAGGGCGGGCGCAGCCGCGGCATGCCGCGCTTGCCTTCGATCGATTCGATCATCGCGGACTCTTCGCCGCAGATGTAGGCGCCGGCGCCGCGGCGCAGCTCGATCTTCGGCAAGCCGGCGGACGGCGGGGCGGCCTGCAGGCGGTCGAGCTCCTGCTGCAGCAGCGCGCGGCAGCCGTGGTATTCGTCGCGCAGGTAGATGTAGATGGCGTCGATGCCCACGGCCCACGCGGCGATCAGCATGCCTTCGAGGAAGCGGTGCGGGTCGCGCTCCAGGAACACGCGGTCCTTGAACGTGCCGGGCTCACCTTCGTCGATGTTCACCGCCATCAGGCGCGGCGCCGGTTCGGCGCGCACGATCTTCCACTTGCGCCCGGCGGGAAACCCCGCGCCGCCCAGGCCGCGTAGGCCCGACGATTCGAGCGTGGCGATCACGTCGTCGACCTTGCGCTTGCCCGCGAGGCACTCCTCCAGGGTCCTGTAGCCGCCGGCGGCGCGGTACTGCGACAGGCCGACGTAGCCTTCGGGCTCGTGCCGGGTCGCGCCGGACTTCACGCACTCGGCCACCTTCTCGGTGGTGGCGCAGGGCACGGGATGCTGGCCGACGACGGCGGCGGGCGCCTGTTCGCAGCGGCCGATGCAAGGCGCCGGGATCACGCGCACGTCGGCGCCGAGCAGGGCAGGGAGCTTGGCCAGCAGCTTCTGCGCGCCGGCCATCTCGCACGACAGGCCGTCGCACACGCGCACCGTCAGCTGCGCGGGCGCGGCCTGGCCTTCCTTGACGATGTCGAAGTGGTGGTAGAACGAAGCGACCTCGAACACCTCGCTCTGCGCCATGCGCATGTCTTCGGCGAGTGCCGCGAGGTGCGCGGCGGAGAGATGGCCGTAGCGGTCCTGCAATTTGTGCAGGTGCTCGATCAGCAGGTCGCGGCGGCGCGGCGCATCGCCCAGCAGCTCGCGCACCTCGGCCAGCACGGACGCGTCGGCGCGGCGGCCCTTGGGGCCGCGGCGCTTGCGCTCGCGCTGGTCTTCGCCGCTGGCGGCAATGGGGATGACTCGCGCTTGCACTTCGTCCTTCTTACTTGGGCATCAGGCCCGCGGCCCGGGCCCACTGGTACTTGGCGCCGAGGATCTCCACCGGGATCTCCGTGGAGTACGCGTAGGCGGGGATGCCATTCTCGTACAGGTACTGCGCGGCTTCCTCCACCTCGACGTCGCCCGCGAGCGAAGCCACCACGGGCTTGACCTTGCCCTTTTCCTTCATCTCGTTGACCACCTGCACCATGTTCCTCGCGAACACCATGGGCGGCGTCACGATGGTGTGCCAGTACCCCAGGATCAGCGCGTGGATGCGCTCGTCTTCCAGGCCCAGGCGCACCGTGTTCATGTAGGTGATGGGCGGCTCGCCGCCGGTGATGTCCACCGGGTTGCCGGCGGCGCCGAACGGCGGGATGAACTTGCGGAAGGCGGCGTCCAGGTCGGCGGGCATCGGCTTGAGCAGCTTCAGCCCGTTGTCCACGCACGCGTCGGACAGCAGCACGCCCGAACCGCCGGCGCCGGTGATGATCACCACGTTCTCGCCCTTGGGCGTCGGCAGGATAGGCACGCCGCGCGCGAAGTCCAGCATCTGGCGCAGGCTCTTGGCGCGGATCACGCCGGACTGGCGCAGCACGTCGTCGTAGATGCGGTCGGTGCCGGCCACGGCGCCGGTGTGCGAAGCGGCAGCCGCCGCGCCCATGGCGGTGCGGCCGGCCTTGAGCATGATGACGGGCTTCTTCTTCGACACGCGCTTGGCCACTTCGGCGAACGCGCGGCCGTCCTTCAGGTCCTCCGCGTGCTGCGCGATCACCTTGGTGTTGTCGTCCTGCTCGAAGAAGAGCAGCAGGTCGTCCTCGTCGATGTCGGACTTGTTGCCCAGGCCGACGATCGCCGACACGCCCATCTTCGCCGAGCGCGAGTAGCCGATGATGGCCATGCCGATGCCGCCCGACTGCGACGACAGGGCGGTGGAGCCCTTGTAGTCGTAGGCCGTGCAGAACGTGGCGCACAGGTTCGCCGGCGTGTAGTAGAAGCCGTAGATGTTCGGCCCCATCAGGCGGATGTTGTACTCGCGCCCGATCTTCTGCAGCTCTTCCTGGCCTTCGATGTTGCCCGTCTCGCCGAAGCCCGAGGGGATGAGGATGGCGCCGGCGATCTTCTTCTCGCCGCATTCCTTCAGCGCGCCCGCGACCAGCTTGGCCGGCACGGCGAAGACGGCCGTGTCGATCTCGTCAGGCACGTCCTTCACGCTCTTGAAGGCCTTGATGCCCATCACCTCGGCGTCCTTCGGGTTGATCGGGTAGATCTTGCCCTTGTAGCCGCCGTTGATCAGGTTCTTCATCACCGAATTGCCGATCTTGCCGGCCTCGTTCGAGGCACCGACCACCGCCACCGCCTTCGGCTTCATGATGCGGTTCATCGACGTGACGACGGCCTTCTCGTCGGGGCGGTAGCGCGGCGCCTTCGGCGCGAAGTTGACGACGATGCGCACGTCGGCGGCGATCGCGCCCGTCTCGCTGGCGAAGATGGGGTTCAGGTCCATCTCGGCGATCTCGGGGAAATCGGAGACCAGCTGCGACACGCGCACGATCACGTCCTGCAGCGCCTCGCGGTTCACCGGCTTGCTGCCGCGCACGCCCTTGAGCATCTCGGCAGCCTGGATCGAGTCGAGCATCGATGCGGCGTCGTCCTTCGATGCGGGGGCGAGGCGGAAGGTCACGTCCTTCAGCACCTCGACCAGCACGCCGCCCATGCCGAAGGCCACGAGCTTGCCGAAGCTGTCGTCGGTCATCGCGCCGACGATCACTTCCTGGCCCCCCTTGATCATCTGCTGCACCTGCACGCCGACGATCTTGGCGTCGGACTTGTACTTCTTCGCGTTGGCGATGATCTGCTCGTAGGCCGATGCGGCTTCGTCCGCCGACTTCACGCCGACGATCACGCCGCCGGCCTCGGTCTTGTGCAGGATGTCGGGCGACACGATCTTCATCACCACCGGGAAGCCCATGCCCTGCGCCATCTTCGACGCCTCGGCGGCGCTCGAAGCCGTCCCTTCGCCGGGCACCTTGATGCCGTAGGCGTCGCAGACCAGCTTGCCCTCGGGCGCGGTCAGCGCGTCGCGCTTGTCGGCCTTGACCTTGTCGAGGATTTCGCGAACTTTGCTCTTGTCCATGGCGCTTTCCTTCGTTCAGATGACTTTGGCTTCGCGGAGGCCCGCGATCTGCGACTCGGTGTAGCCGAGCTGCTTCAGCACTTCCTCGGTGTGCTCGCCCAGCAGGGGCGAGCGCGTGACTTCGGTGGGGCTGTCCGACAGCTTGATCGGGTTGCCCACCGTCAGGTACTTGCCGCGCTTGGGGTGGTCCACTTCGACCACCGTGCCGGTGGCGCGCAGCGACGGCTCCTCGGCGATCTCCTTCATCGACAGGATGGGCCCGCAGGGGATGTCGTACTTGTTCAGGATGTCCATGGCCTCGAACTTGGTCTTGGTCTTGGTCCATTCCTCGATGCGCGCGAAGATCGTCTTCAGGTGCGGCAGGCGCGCTTTAGGCGTCGCGTAGCTCGGGTCGGTGATCCAGTGCTCCTCACCGATCACCTTGCAGATCGCCTCCCACACCGGCGCCTGCGTGATGAAGTAGATGTAGGCGTTGGGGTCGTTCTGCCAGCCCTTGCACTTGAGGATCCAGCCCGGCTGCCCGCCGCCCGACGAATTGCCGGCGCGCGGCACCGCTTCGCCGAACTCCGTCTCGGGGAACTGCGGGTACTCCTCGAGCACCTTGCGGCGCTCCAGCCGCTGCTGGTCGCGCAGCTTCACGCGGCACAGGTTCAGCACGGCGTCCTGCATGGCGGCCAGCACGCGCTGGCCCTTGCCGCTGGTGTTGCGCTGGTACAGCGCCGCGACGATGCCCAGCGCCAGGTGCAGGCCGGTGCCCGAGTCGCCGATCTGCGCGCCGGTGACGAGCGGCGGGCCGTCGTCGAAGCCGGTGGTGGAGGCGGAGCCGCCCGCGCACTGCGCGACGTTCTCGTACACCTTGCAGTCCTCGTAGGGGCCGGGGCCGAAGCCCTTGACGGAGGCCATGATCATGCGCGGGTTCAGCTGCTGGATGCGCTCCCAGCCGAAGCCCATGCGGTCGAGCGCGCCGGGCGCGAAGTTCTCGACCAGCACGTCGCATTCCTTCACCAGGCGCTCGAGCACTTCCTTGCCCTTGGGGTCCTTGGTGTTGATGGTGATCGAGCGCTTGTTGTGGTTCAGCATCGTGAAGTAGAGGCTGTCCACGCCGTCGATGTCGCGCAACTGGCCGCGGGTGGCGTCGCCTTCGCCCGCCTTTTCCACCTTGATCACGTCGGCGCCGAACCACGCCAGCAGCTGCGTGCAGGTCGGGCCCGATTGCACGTGCGTGAAGTCGAGGATCTTGACCCCGTCGAGAGCTTTGCCCATCTTGGTTTCCTTCAAAAGTTATTTCTTCTTCGCGGCCGCGGGGTTCAGGCTGGTGATGCGCCCGCTCTCGGTGCCCGCCGTCTCGTCGATGATCGCGTTGATGAGCGTCGGCTTGCCGGACGACACGGCTTCGTCGATCGCGGTTTTCAGTTCTGTACGCGATGCTGCGCGCACGCCCACGCCGCCGAAGGCCTGCATCATCAGTTCGTACTTCGCGTCCTTGACGAACACCGTGGGCGCCACTTCCGTGCCGCGCGGGTTGGTGTCGGTGCCCTTGTAGATGCCGTTGTTGTTGAAGACGACCACGCAGACCGGCAGGTCGTAGCGGCAGACCGTCTCGACCTCCATGCCCGAGAAGCCGAACGCGCTGTCGCCGCACACGGCGATCACCGGCTTGCCCGTGGCGACCGCGGCGGCCACCGAGTAGCCCATGCCGATGCCCATGATGCCCCAGGTGCCCACGTCGATGCGCTTGCGCGGCTCGTACATGTCGACGATGGAGCGGCAGAAGTCCAGCGTGTTCGCGCCTTCGTTCACCAGGATCGCGTCGGGGCGGGCCTTGATGGTGTCCTTGATGACCGACAGCGCCGTCTGGAAGGTCATCGGGTTCGTGTCCTTAGCCAGGGTCTCGGCCATCTTGGTGAGGTTCTTGTCCTTGCGCTCGGCGATGGCGCCCGTCCAGTCGCCCGGCGGCTTGCCGAAGCCCGAACCGATCGCCTTGTTCATCGCCGCGATGCACGAGCCGATGTCGCCGATCACGGGCGCGGCCGTCGGCACGTTGCTGTCGGGCTCCGTCGGCGAGATGTCGACCTGGATGATCCTGGCCTTCGTCGGCTCCTTCGACGACCCCGCGCCCCAGGTCTTGCCCTTGCCGTGCGAGAGCAGCCAGTTCAGGCGCGCGCCCACGAGCATCACCACGTCGGCTTCGGCCAGCACGTACGAGCGCGCGGCCGATGCGCACTGCGGGTGCGTGTCGGGCAGCAGGCCCTTGGCCATCGACATCGGCAGGTAAGGCACGCCGGTCGTTTCGATGAACTTCTTGATCTCGGCGTCGGCGCGCGCATAGGCCGCGCCCTTGCCGAGGATCACCAGCGGCTTCTTGGCCGACTTGAGCAGGTCGACGGCGCGCTTCACCGCGTCGTCGCCCGGAATCTGCCTGGGCGCCGGATCGACCACTTCGATCAGCGACTTCCTGCCCGCATCCTTGGCGATGCTTTGCGCGAAGAGCTTCGCGGGCAGGTCGAGGTACACGCCGCCCGGCCGGCCCGACAGTGCCGAGCGGATCGAGCGTGCGATGCCCACGCCGATGTCCTCGGCATGCAGCACGCGGAAGGCCGCCTTGCACAGCGGCTTGGCGATGGCGAGCTGGTCCATCTCCTCGTAGTCGCCTTGCTGCAGGTCGACGATCTCGCGCTCGGAGGAACCGGACACCAGGATCATCGGGAAGCAGTTGGTCGTGGCGTTCGCCAGCGCCGTCAGGCCGTTGAGGAAACCGGGCGCCGACACGGTGAAGCAGATGCCCGGCTTGCCCGTGAGGAAGCCGTGCGCCGCGGCTGCGTTGCCCGCGTGCTGCTCGTGGCGGAAGGAGATGACCTTCATGCCCTCGGCCTGCGCGATGCGCAGGAAATCGGTGATCGGGATGCCGGGCAGGGCATAGATCGTGTCGATGCCATTGAGCTTCAGCGCATCGATGATCAGGTGGAAACCATCGGTCGTTTCGGCGGCTTGCGTTTCGGTGTTCATGGCTTGCCAATACTCTTCAAAGGGTCGCGGCTATCATAGGAATCGCCTTCGCGAATCCTTCTTGACCGCAGTCAATTTTTGGAAATTTGCCGCCTGTGGCAGCCATCGAGAACCATCCGGAAAAAAACGTCATCCGCGTGCAGCTCGCGCACAACGTGGTGCTCAAGGGCATGACGGTGGCGCAAATGGCCGAGCTGGAGCCGCACCTGGTCGTCGTCGACTGCCAGAAGGGCGAGGGGCTGCTGCAGCAGGGCGTGCACGAGATGGAGCAGTACTTCATCCTCGACGGCATCCTCAAGCGCGTGGTGAGCAACCAGGAAGCCAAGGAGATGATCCTGCGCTTCGCGCACGAAGGCGAGATGGAGACGAGCTACGCGGCATGGCGGCTGGGCACGCCGGCGCCCTACAGCATCGTGTGCGTGACGAAGGCGCGCGTGGCGAAGCTTCCTTTGCGCGACTGGGTGGCCTTCATCGAGCGCCACCCGGGCCTCAAGCAGAGTTTCGAATACGAGGTGATGCACCACATGAGCGAAATCATGGCGCACACCATCACCTTGCACCTTCACGATGCACCGGGGCGATTCAGGCGCTTCATGCGAAAGCATCCGGACCTCTTCGACCGCATCCCTAAAAAGGAATTGGCGTCGTACCTCAATCTTTCCGCGGAGACGCTTTCGCGGCTCAAGCAACGCGGCAAGATCTAAGTCTTCGAATGCGTGAAGCGGCGCGACACCGTCATCACGCGCAGCTGGTTGTCCACGTTCCCGACGCCGGCCACCGTCTTGGCGATGCGCTCGGTTTCGGTGCGTTCGGCGTCGTTCACGACCAGGCCGTTCAACGTCACCTTGCCGTCCACCGCGGCGATGTCCACGTTGGTCTCGGACGTGCTTTCGGTGGCCATCAGCGCCGCGCGGATGCGCGCTGACAGGCTCAGCCCTTCGAGCACGGCGCGCGAGGCGTCGGTCTCCTGGAATTCCGGGCGCGCGGCCAGCGCGAGGATCTGCGTGGCGGCGCTGTCGACGCCGACGCGGTCCATGTTGATCACCACGTCGTACAGCAGCGGGTCGCCCCAGGTCACGCCGAACTGCGCGTTCATGCGCGTGGCGTGCGCGGAATCGCTGCGGCGCACCTCCGCTTCCGCCAGGCGCCGGTCGTCCGTGCCCAGGTTGTCCATGAGCCACTCCACGCGCTGCTCGAACGGGCGCGTGATGCGCACGCTCACCACGTGCGGCACCGGCCGCAGCAAGAGCGTGGCGCCCCAGCCGCGGATCACCACGTTCCCGCGGCGCGCCTGCGAGAAGACTTCCTCGGCGGTGTAGACGCCCATGCGCTGCGGGTCGGTCCCCAGCCGCTCGCGCAGGCCGGCCTTGCCGCCGCGCAGCCGGCGGATGAGGCTGGTGGGCAGCTGCATGCGGTTGGCCACGTTTTCCTCGACCTCGTGCCGCGTGACCTGCAGCTTGCCGAGCTCGCCCAGGCGCAGCGCGACGTCCTTCGCGAGCGACCCCATCTCCTGCGTGAGTGCGATGACGGGCATGGCGTGGCTTTCAGTCGACCGGTTGTTCCTGCGCGAACTCGACGCGCTTGGGCTTGCGGATGCGCGCCCAGCCCCTGGCCAGCAGCGGCCACAGCAGCAGCAGCAGCGCCAGCGTGGTGATCGTGCCGACCAGCGGGTTGGCGAACATGATCCCCAGGTCGCCCTGCGACACCAGCATGGCCTGGCGGAACGAGTCCTCGGCCTTGTCGCCCAGCACCAGGGCCAGCACCAGCGGCGCGAGCGGGTAGTCGAGCTTCTTGAAGACGTAGCCGATGACGCCGAAGGCCATCATGAACCACACGTCCAGCATCGCGTTGTGCACCGTGTAGGCGCCGATCACGCAGATCACGATGATCACCGGCGCGATGATCGAGAA
Source organism: Ramlibacter sp. PS4R-6 (assembly GCF_037572775.1). Classification (NCBI taxonomy): domain Bacteria; kingdom Pseudomonadati; phylum Pseudomonadota; class Betaproteobacteria; order Burkholderiales; family Comamonadaceae; genus Ramlibacter; species Ramlibacter sp. PS4R-6. The sequence continues at coordinate 2,263,404 of NZ_JBBHKA010000001.1, forward strand.
GGGCACGCGCAGGATGGCGGCGAAGAGCGGGACGGTGGTCAGCACGACCAGCAGGCCCGCGATGTTGCCCAGGTACATGGAGGCGATCAGGCCCCATACGAAATCCTTCTGTTCGACGAAGAGCAGCGGGCCGGGCTGCAGGCCCCAGATCAAGAGGCCACCGAGCAGCACCGCGGCGGTGGGCGAGCCGGGGATGCCCAGCGCCAGCATCGGCAGCAGCGCGCTCGTGCCGGCCGCGTGCGCGGCGGTTTCCGGCGCGACCACGCCTTCGATCTGGCCGGTGCCGAACTTCGCGCCGTCGCGCGACATCTTCTTGGCCAGGCCATACGACATGAACGAGGCCGGCGTGGCGCCGCCGGGCGTGATGCCCATCCAGATGCCGACCGCGGCGCTGCGCAGCGAAGTGACCCAGTAGCGGGGCAGCTCCTTCCAGGTCTGGAACACCACCTTGGGGTCGAGCTTGGCGCTCTTGCCCGAGAAGGCCAGGCCTTCCTCCATGGACAGCAGGATCTCGCCGATGCCGAACAGGCCGATCACGGCGATCAGGAAGTCGAAGCCGCGCATCAGGTCGGGAATGCCGAAGGTCAGGCGCAGCTGGCCGGTCACCGTGTCCATGCCGACGGCGGCGAGCGCGAAGCCGATGCACATCGACGCGAGGATCTTGAACGGCGATCCCTTGCCCATCCCCACGAAGCTGCAGAAGGTGAGCAGGTAGACCGCGAAGAATTCCGGCGGCCCGAACTTCAGCGCGAACTTCGCGACCAGCGGCGCCAGGAAGGTGATCATCACCACGGCGATGAAGGCGCCGACGAACGATGACGTGAACGCCGCCGTCAAGGCACGGCCTGCCTGCCCCTGCTGCGCCATCGGGTAGCCGTCGAAGGTGGTGGCCACCGACCACGGCTCGCCCGGGATGTTGAACAGGATCGACGTGATGGCGCCGCCGAAGAGCGCGCCCCAGTAGATGCACGACAGCATGATGATCGCCGACGTGGGCGACATGCTGAACGTGAGCGGCAGCAGGATGGCCACGCCGTTGGCGCCGCCCAGGCCGGGCAGCACGCCGATCAGCACGCCGAGGACGATGCCCACGAGCATCAGCCCGATGTTCAGGGGCGTGAGCACGACCGAGAAGCCGTGGAACAGTGCGCTGAGTTCGTCCAAGCTAGTACCCCGTGAAACCGAGCAGGTTGAATGCGCCCTTGTAGAGGGGTACCTTGAACCACACTTCGAACAGCAGGAAGAAGATCGCCATGATCACCACGGCGGCGATGCCGCTCTTCACCGGCGAGTACTTGCCCAGGAGCGTCATGAAGAGGGCGATGTACACGGCCGAGGCGATGTACACGCCCACGATCTGCACCGCCAGCACGTAGAGCGCGGCCGGCAGCAGCACGATCAGCACCTGCTTGAGCTGCTGCCGGTCGGCGAAGGTGCCTTCGGGGTGCTTGCGCAGCGCCTGCACGAAGATGCCGGCGCCCGAGATGCACATGATCAGGCTGATGTAGAAGGGGAAGTAGCCCGGCCCGGGGCCGTCGCTCGTCCACTTGGAGCCGAGCTTCCAGCTGCCGATGAGGACCGTCAGCCCCAGCGCGAACACCAGCACCGCGACGACGAGTTCGACCGTGTGCGTGGTCAGGCCGCGGCCTTCGCCGCCGGTGGTGGCTTCTTCCATCTCAGTTGGACAGGAAGCCGGCGGTCTTCATCAGTTCGCGGTGCATCTGCTCGGCCTTGCCCAGCCACTGGAAGTACGCGTCGCCGTCCATGTAGGTCTGGTTGAACGCGCCCTTTTCCATGTAGTCCTTCCATTCCGGCGTGGCGCGCACCTTCTTGAGCAGCTCCACGTAGAACTTCTTCTGGTCGTCGGTCACGCCCGGGGGCATGAAGATGCCGCGCAGCATGGTGTAGCTGGTGTCCAGGCCCGATTCCTTGCAGGTCGGGATGTCCTGCCACGACTGCGTGTCGGTGATCTTGGCGGGGTAGGGCATGCGCTTCTCGTCGAACACGCACAGCGGGCGCAGCTGCTTGGCGCGCCATTGCGCGACGGCCTCGATCGGGTTGTTCACGGTGGAATCGACGTGCTTGCCGACCAGCTGCACCGCCACTTCGCCGCCGCCCTTGAAGGGCACGTAGATGAACTTGGTGCCGGAAATCTTCTCGATGCCGACGGTGAGGATCTGGTCCTCCTGCTTGGAGCCGGTGCCGCCCATCTTCATCTTGCTCGGGCCCGCGGCCTTCACGGCGGCGAGGTAGTCCTTCGGGGTCTTGTACGGCGTTTCGGCGTTGACCCACAGCACGAAGTTGTCCAGCGCCATCATCGACACCGGCGTCATGTCGCGCCAGTTGAACGGCACGCCCGTGGCGAGCGGCGTCGTGAAGAGGTTGGACAGGGTGACGACGATCTTGTGCGGGTCGCCCTTGGCTCCCTTGATGTCGAGGAAGCCCTCGGCGCCCGCGCCGCCCGACTTGTTCACCACCACCAGCGGCTGCTTCATGAGGTTGTGCTTGGCCACCACGCCCTGGATGAGGCGGGCCATCTGGTCGGCGCCGCCGCCGGTGCCGGCGGGGACGACGAATTCGACGGGCTTGGTGGGCTCCCACGCGGCGAGCGCGGCGGAAGAAGCGAATGCCATGGATGCCACGGCGAGTGCGCCCGCGATGCGGACGAACCTGTCTCGGGTACTCATCGCTTTGTCTCCTGCGTTATGCGAGCGGATGCTCCTCCCAACAACGCACGGATGCTCTTGACGAAAGTCAAGATTGCGGAAATTCAGGGTTTGTCCCGAGACCCCTGTTCAGCATACGTTCAGGCAGTGCCGCGCGCGCTGATGCTTTCGATCGCACTGACGAGGAACTCCGCGTCGTACACGCGCAGCAGCTGCGGGTGTTCGCGTTCGATGTACGCGCGCACCGGCTCACGGCCGTCCCAGTGGAAGTCGAGCCCGAGTTCCTCGAAGGCGAGCAGGTACCGCTCGCTGCCTTGCACTTGCTGTCGAGCTTGCATGGATGTCTCCTTGATCCGAACTGCCTGCAGCCAATGTAGGTGCGGCGGACGATTCATGAAAGTCAATGTTTTTGATCGATTCCATTCCTCGTCACTTATAGTTTGTGCCATGCGCAACGCGACCCTGCGGCAGCTCAAGGTGTTCGAGGCGGTGGCCCGGCACCTGAGCTTTTCGCGCGCCGCGGAAGAGCTGCACCTGACGCAGCCGGCGGTGTCGACGCAGGTTCGCAAGCTGCAGGAGCACGCCGGGCTGGCGCTGTTCGAGCAGCTCGGCAAGAAAGTGCACCTCACACCGGCGGGCGCGCAGATGCTCCTGTCCAGCCGCGAGATCATCCAGAAGTTCCACGAAGCCGAGGAGGCGCTCTCGGCCTTCAAGGGCGTGGCCGGCGGCAAGCTCAACGTCAGCGTGATCAGCGCCGGCGACTACTTCTTCCCGGCGCTGCTGGTCGCGTTCGCGCAGCGGCACGCGGGCGTCACGCTGAATTTCGGCGTGTGCAACCGCGAGGAGCTCCTGGGCCGGCTGGCGGAGAACCTCACCGACCTCGCGGTGATGGTCCGCCCGCCGCCGCCCGCGGAATCCGACACCGTGGCGCTCGCGTTCGCACCGCACCCCTACGTGATCGTCGCGCCGCCGTCGCACCCGCTGGCCGGGCGCCGGGGCATCCGGGTCGCGCGCATCACGAAGGAGCCCTTCATCGTCCGCGAAAAGGGCTCGGACACGTGGAACTCCATGCTCGAAGGTTTCGGCGACGCGGTGGGGTCATTGAACATCGCCATGGAGATCAAGAGCACCGAGACGATCAAGCAGGCGGTGATCGCCGGCATGGGCATCAGCTTCCTGTCGGCGCACACCGTCAGCCGCGAACTGCAGTCGGGCAGCCTCGTGGTGCTGGACGTGCAGGGGTTCCCGCTGATGCTCAACTGGTACGTGGTGCACCGGCGCACCAAGCGGCTGCCGCCGGTGGCGCAGGCCTTCCTTCGCTTCCTGCAGGGCGAGGGCGCCGCGCAGATCGAGCAGGCGCTCAGGCCCCCGGCGCCGTCCCGATCTTCTGCCCGGGCGCCAGCTGCTGCTGCTTCGCGAACTCGGCGGCCGGCACCTTCGCGCCGCCCTCGGGCCTGACCACGAGGATCTCGATGCGCCCGCCGTGCGCGTTCACGGTGATGCCGCGCCCGTCGATGGAAGCGATGGTGCCGGGTGCGCCCTGCACCTCGCCGTGCGTCTTCACCAGCGTGCGCCGCGCGTCGTAGATGCGCACCTTCGCGCCGCCGATCCAGGTCCATGCGCCGGGGGAAGGGTTGCACGCCCGCACCAGGTTGTAGATGACGTCCACGTGCATCGCCCAGTGCACCTGGGCTTCCTCCTCGTGCATCCAGCCTTCGTAGCCGGCGTACGCCTCGTCCTGCACGTGCTCCACCGCCTGCCCGCTCACCACCAGGTCGGCCGCCTCCAGCAGCGCCGTCACGCCCAGCGGAAAGAGCCTCTTGAAATACACGTCGGCGAGCGTGTCGTCGGGGCCGATGTCGCAGGTCTTCTGCAGGATCACCGGGCCCTCGTCGAGGCCGTCGGTGGGGCGGAAGATCGTCAGGCCCGTGTGCTTCTCGCCGTGCGCGATCGCCCAGCCGATCGCCGACGGCCCGCGGTGGCGCGGCAGCAGCGACGGGTGGTACTGGATCGCGCCGAAACGCGGGATGGTCACCAGGCTTTGCGGCGCGAACTGCGTGACGTAGGCCATCACGATCAGCTCGGAGCCTGCGGCGCGCATCGCGTCGTGCGCCTCGGGCGAGCGCAGGCTCTTGAACTGGTGAACGCGCACGCCGGCCTTTTCGGCGGCGGCCCGCAACGCGTCCGGCTTCGCGCCGGGTTTCTCGAGCGCGCAGAACACGGCGGCTACCTCGTCGCCGCGCGCGGTGAACGCCTCGAAGGCGGCCTTGCCGAAATCCGCTTGCCCGATGATCGCGATTTTCATGGTGTCGTCAGCGCAGGATGAAGTAGGCCGCCAGGATGTACAGCACCACGGCGAACAGGCGGCGCAGGGGCCGGATGTCCATGCGGTGCGCCACGCGCGCGCCCACCGGGGCGAGCAGGACGCTGGCGGCGGAGATCGCCAGCAGCGCCGGCAGGTAGATGTAGCCGATGGAGCCGGGCGGCATGCCGGGCAGGTCGCGGCCGGCCCACGCATACCCGGCGGTGCCCGCGAGCGCGATGGGGAAGCCCAGCGCCGACGCGGTGCCCACGGCGTCGTGGATCTTGACGTTGCACCAGGTCATGAACGGCACGGAGATGAACGCGCCGCCGGCGCCGACGATGGACGAGACGACGCCGATCAGCGTGCCCGCGCCGAACATGCCCAGGGGGCCGGGCAGCGTGCGCGTGGGCTTGGGCTTGCGGTCGATGAGCATCTGCGTCGCCGAGAAGGCCACGAAGATCGCGAACAGCACGCCGAGCGACTTGCCCGGCAGCGCCGCGCTGATCTGCGCGCCGACCAGGCCGCCGACGATGATGCCGGGCGCGAGCACGGCCACGACCTTCCAGAGCACCGCGCCGCGCTGGTGGTGCGCGCGCATCGACGACAGCGAGGTGAAGCAGATCGTGGCGAGCGACGTGGCCACCGCCATCTTCACGGTGTAGTCGGCCGGGTAGCCCCGGTGCGTGAGCACGATGGTGACGAAGGGCACCATGATCATCGCGCCGCCGATGCCCAGGAGCCCGGCGAGGAAGCCGGTGGCGATGCCGAGGGCGGCGAGTTCCGCGAGGAGGAGGGGTTCGACGGGCATACAGCCCGGCGATTGTCGCAGAGGCCGTTACGGGATTTCGTACACCGTCAGCGTCTCGCTGATGCCGCGCAGCGCGTGCTGCTGCGCGATGGGTTGCGCGCCCGCGTCCTTCAGCACGGAGGCCGTCTTCGCGTCGCGCACCACCGGCTCGGTGGCGTAGATGGACGACGCCGTCGCCAGCCCCTGCACGCGCGCGGCGATGTTCACCGTCTGGCCGAAGTAGTCGAGCCGGTCGTTCAGCTGCACCGCCAGGCACGGCCCTTCGTGGATGCCGATCTTCAGGATCAGGTCGTCGCACTCGCGGCGCCGGTTCAATTGCTTCATCGCGTCGCGCATGGCGAGCACGGCCGACATGCCCCGGTCGGGCGTGGGGAAGCTCGCCATCACCGCATCGCCGATGGTCTTCACGACCGCCCCGGACTCGCGGGCGACGACGTCGTTCAGCACCGCGAAATGGTCCTGCACCATGTCGTAGGCAGCGAGGTCGCCCACCCGCTCGTACAGCTCGGTCGACGCCTTCAGGTCGGTGAAGACGAAGGTCAGGCTCGTGATCTTCAGCCGCTGGTCCACCTCCAGCATGTCGGTGCGGAACAGGTTGCGGAAGGTCTGGTTGGTGAGCAGCGTGCGCGCCGTGAGGAAACGCTTGCGGTGGCCCAGCAGGTGGTGCAGCTCGTCGCCCGCGACGTACAGCGCCGGCAGGGCGCGGCTCTTCGTGCGGTTTTCCAGCGTCAGCCGTAGCGGCCCGGGCCGCAGTTCGGCGGTGCCCGTGGGCGAGAACACGTTGTTGAACACCACGCCGAACTCCTGGCGGTCGGTGGTCGGCTCGCCCTTCACGTCCAGGAAGTGCGCCGCGTGCGTGACGGGCTCGAACACGATCAGGAAGCCTTCGGCCACCTGCAGCGACATCGTCGCCTTCTCGCCGGGCCCGAGCTCGGCCCAGTCGATGACGAAGCGCTTCATGTACTCGGCGTGGTTCACCCCTTGCGGGAACTCGATGCCGGAGCTCCAGAACATCTGGCGCACGTAGTCCCACATCGGCAGCTGCTCGGGCGTGTGCGCCGCGATCTGGCGCACCCGCGGGTTGACCGTGAAGGAAACTTCCACCATCTCGTCGAGCGTGGGCTCGTAGCCGGCGGCGCAGATCGCGCACGAATACTGGCCCTTGTGGATGCTGCGCAGCGAGGCGTTCGCGCCGAGCACGCCGCCGCAGCCGGGGCACAGCACGTTCCACGACATGTCGAACAGCCCGATCTGGGACGCGTGCAGGAAGGCATCGAGCACCGCGCCTTCGGCCAGCTGGTGGCGGGCGGCGAAGTCGATGACGTTGATGCGATTGAGCTCGACGTCGCTCGCCTCCCGGACGTACTTCTGGAGGGCCGCGACGACCTCGCCGTCGGCCGACTTGCGCAGGACCGAGAAACGCGCTTCGGTTTCGCTCATGGCAAAGCTCCTTCGGGGGCCGTCGCGGCATTGTGCGCCGACGGCGGGCGCCGGCGCAACGCAGTGCCTTACTTGCCCTGCATGTACGTCATGAGGTCCTTGAACTGGTCGGTGGTCATCTTGTCGCCCTTGACGCCCATCTTCCTTGCGTTCATGTCCCAGGCCTTGGACATCATGTCCATGTATTCCTTCTTGGAGACCATGCCGTCCTTGTTCTTGTCCATCATCTTCATGCCCATGATCTCGCTGAACATGTAGAAGTCGCCGGTTTCGCCGGCGGCGAGGGCGGTGCCGGTACCGCACAGGGCGGCGGCGGCAATGGCGAGGGATGCGAGGTGCTTGGCTTTCATCGAACGTTTTCTCCTGTCGTGGGTGGTTGGAGGCAGCGGTGTTGCCGGTGCCGGCGGTGAGTCGGGGCGGCCGGCCCTTTCTTACGCCTGTGCGATGATTCCGGCGGATGAGCACCGCCGCGATCGAGCACCAGCTGGCCGAACACCGCGCCTACCTGCTGCGGTTCGCGCGGCTGCAGTTGCGCAACGATGCGTGGGCGGAAGACGCGGTGTCCGAGACGCTGCTGGCCGCGCTGTCCAAGCCCCAGTCGTTCGGCAACCGCAGCCAGCTCAAGACCTGGCTCGTGGGCATCCTGAAGCACAAGGTCATCGACATCCTGCGCCAGCGCCAGCGCGAGGTGCAGCTGGTGGACGACGACGGCGACGGCGGCGCGGAACTCGACGCGCTGATGTTCAAGGCCGACGGCCACTACGTGCAGCAGCCCGCCGACTGGGGCAACCCCGAGCAGGAGCTGAACTCGCGCCAGTTCTTCCTGGTGCTGGAGGCATGCACGGACAAATTGCCGGCGGCGATGGGCCGCGTGTTCCTGATGCGCGAGTGGCTGGAGCTGTCCAGCGACGAAATCTGTAAGGAACTCCAGCTCACGCCGACCAACCTCTACGTCCAGTTGCACCGGGCGCGCCTGCGCTTGCGGGAGTGCCTGGAGCTCAACTGGTTCGGCCGGAAAGCCGCCTCGCCATGATCCTTCGCCGCACCTGCAGGGAAGTGGCCGCCTTGCTGGTGGCCCGGGAGGACCGCGACCTGCCGGTCCTGGAGCGCGTGGCGCTGCGCTTGCACCTGGCCGCCTGCGCCGCCTGCCCGAAGTTCGAACGCCAGCTGCTCACGATGCGCAACGCGATGAAGCAGTGGCGCAACTACGAAGCCTGAAACGAAAGAAGGCCGGAACGGGTCCGGCCTTCGGGTAGAGGTGTCTGCCGCGGCTCCGGGCCGCATCCTGAACCGGGGTTCAGGTGGGCGAGGTCAACCTGGCGTTGGGATCATCTGACGCGAGACGTTCACGCCCGCCAGGGGATGTTCCAAGCCCGCGCTCAAAGAGCATTGGTTCAAGGAAATATAAAGCCCGAAACTCACTGCAGACGGGATGATTCTAGGACGATGCGCGGCGCGGTGGCGAGCTTTGCGCCGCAAATCCGCATGCTTCGAAAGAGTTGCGCGCCGCGGCTTGACAGGGCCGCGCGAAGCCCAACTGTGTCAGCTCAAATGAGGCGGCCGTCGTCGCCCAGCGCGCGGTCCAGGCGCTGCATGAGCGCGCCCAGGCGGGGGTCGGCCGCGTCGCCGTTGACAGGCGCATGCACGAGGGCCGTGGCGGCGATCGCGGGCACCTTGTCGGCCACGTCGAACGCGAGGTTCAGGGCCGCCAGCACCGCGATGCGGTCGCGCGCCTTCACCTTGCCCGCATCGCGGATGCGGCACATGGCGGTGTCGACTTTTTCCACGGCTTCGAGCAGGCGCTGCTCGCCGCCTTCGGGGCACGCGAGCAGGTAGCTCTGGCCCATGATCTGCACTTCGACCTGTTTCACGCAGCGCTCTTGATTTCGGGCAGGCGCTCCAGCAGCGCGTCGACGCGCGCGCGGGCAGCGGCCAGGCGCGACTTCAGCGAGTCGCGTTCATGCGTGAGGACATCGACCTGTTCGGCCAGCAGCGCGTTGGTGCGCTGAAGCTCCTCGTAGCGAACCAGGAGGCGCTCGACCCTCTCCGCAAGCTGCTCCATCTGCGCGGCACTCATACCGGCGCATTGTAGGGATTTGTGACAGTTTCGGCTCTAAAATCGAGGGGTTGGTGCTCGCGGTGTGGTTCGCATGCCGCAGTTCAACGGGAAGCAGGAAGCGACGTGTTACGGCACCGAGCCAACCTGCGCTGCCCCCGCAACGGTCAGCGGTCGGATTTCGCGTTTGCGCGCGATTTCCCGTTCCATCACACGAAGCCACTGGGTGTTTGCGCGTAACCGCGCACCTGGGAAGGCGATGGAAGCGACGCCGCCAGCCCGGATACCGGCCAACACGGTGGCGCCGCGCGCAAGCGTGGCGCCGTGACGCCCACTTGCCGGCGGGGAAGCCGGCCCGGGTATCCATCGTCAGAGAAAAGCCATGAAGAAACCGAAGGCATCACGCGCCGCCGCACTGGCCGCCGCATTGCCGCTGATCGCGTTCGCGCAGACCGCCGCAACGCTTGCTCCCACCACCATCACCGCCACGCGCTTCCCGGACAACTCGCAGTCGCTGCCGTTCGGTGTCAGCGTCATCTCCGGCGAGGAGATCGAGCGCTCGGGCGCTTCCACCGTCAACGAGGCGCTGATGCGCGTGCTGGGCGTCGTCGGCCGCGTCGACCTGTGGGGCGGCGGCGAATACGCCGTCGACCTGCGCGGCTTCGGCTCCACCGCGGACAACAACCAGGTGGTCATCGTCGACGGCATCCGCCTGTCGGAGGCCGACCTCGGCGGCACGCGCCTGGCGGGCATCCCGATCGAATCGGTCGAGCGCATCGAGGTGCTGCGCGGCAGCGGGTCGGTGCTGTACGGCGAGGGCGCCACGGGCGGCGTCATCGTGATCACGACGAAGGCCGGCGCCGGCAAGACGCGCGCGAACGGCGGCTCCGCGTACGCGGGCGCCGGCTCGTACGGGCTGCGCGACTTCCGCACCAACGGCAACTTCGGCGCGGGCGGCTTCACGGTGGACGCCGCGCTGCAAAAGCGCGACAGCAACGGCCACCGCGACAATTTCCGCTCGCGCACCGAGGCGGGGTCGCTCTCGGGCTCGTGGGCCAACGAGTGGCTGCGCGTCAACGCGCAGCACAGCGAGGACAGGCTGGACACCGGGCTGCCCGGCGCGCTCAGCTCCGACCAGTACGCGCAGGACCCCCGGCAGACGAACACGCCGGGCGATCACGCCAACTTCCGGAACGCACGCACCAGCGGGGCGGCGGAACTGCAATTCGCCAGCTGGCAGGTGGTGCTGGAAGGCGGCACACGCGACAAGAAGCTGCGCAGCGTGTCGGCCTTCGGCTCCTACGACTACGACATCTCGGCCGACACCTGGTCGCTGCGCGCGCGCGGCAGCCACGACTTCGGCGGCGCGAAGAACCTGCTGGTCGTCGGCACCGACAACCTGCGGTGGACCCGTGACGTGCTGGGCGCGTTCGGCTCCACCGCGAAACAGGATTCGCGCGCCTGGTTCATCAAGGACGACGTCACGCTCGCGGGCGGCACGCGCATCGGCGCGGGCTGGCGCACGGAGCGCGCGGAAAAGAGCAACACGATGGGCGGCGCTGTCGACGCGCGCGAGAACGCGTGGGAGCTCGGCGCGAGCCAGCCCTTCGGCGCGGTGACGGCGTATGCGCGCTTCGGCCGCAGCTTCCGTTTCGCGAACGTGGACGAGTTCAGCTTCACGGCCCCGGGCGCGCTCCTCGCGCCGCAGACCTCGCGCGACTTCGAACTGGGCGCGCGCTGGCAGCACGCGGCGGGGAAGGTCGAAGCGCGGCTGTACCGCAACGACATCTCCAACGAACTCGGCTTCGACCCGGCTGCCGCCGGCCCGTTCGGCTTCTTCGGCGCGAACGTCAACTTCGACCCGACGCGCCGCCAGGGCCTGGAAGTCGATGCGACCCACCGCGTCACCGCCGGCCTGGGCGTGCGCGTCAACGCCAACGTGCGCGATGCCACGTTCCGCTCCGGCCCCTATGCAGGCAAGGACGTGCCCCTGGTGCCGCAACGCACGCTGGCCGTGCGCGCCGACTGGGCGCCGGCGCCGCACCACCGCGTGGGTGGCGGGGTGGTGTGGGTCGGCTCGCAGCATCCGGACTTCGACAATGCCTGCACGATGCCGGCGTACACCACGGTGGATGCGCGCTACGCCTACGCCTGGAAGCACGCCGAGTTCTCGCTGGGCGTGACCAACCTGGCCGACCGCAAGTTCTACACGCAGGCCTATGCGTGCGCCGGCAGCCAGCCCTCGGCGATCTACCCGGAACCCGGCCGCGCCTTCACGGCGGCCGTGCGCGTGAAGTTCTGAGCATGGGCAACGCAGCCACCCCGTACGCGCCCCGGCGCATCGTCTGCCTCACCGAGGAGGCGACGGAGTGGCTGTACCTGCTCGGCGAGGAGGCGCGCATCGTCGGCATCTCCGGCTACACGGTGCGCCCGCGCCGCGCCCGCCAGGAAAAACCGAAGGTCAGCGCCTTCCTCTCCGCCAAGACCGACAAGATCCTGGAACTGCAGCCCGATTGCGTGTTCGGCTTCTCCGACCTGCAGGCCGGCATCGCGGCGGAGCTGGTGAAGCAGGGCGTGCAGGTGACGATCTTCAACCAGCGCAGCGTGGACGACATCTTCTCGATGCTGTACCAGGTGGCGGCGATGGTGGGGCGCGCGGATGACGGGCTGGCGCTGCTGGCGAAGATGCGCGCGCGGCTCGACGAGATCGCGCGCGAGGCCGCGGCGTTGAAGCGCCGGCCGCGCGTGTACTTCGAGGAATGGGACGAGCCGCGCATCAGCGCGATTCGCTGGGTGTCGGAGCTGGCGGGCATCGCCGGGGGCGACGACATCTTCCCGGAGCTGTCGCTGCAGTCACTGGGCAAGGACCGCATCCTCGCCAACGACGACGAGATCCTGCGCCGCAATCCCGACATCGTGATCGGCTCGTGGTGCGGCAAGAAGTTCCGGCCCGAGAAGGTCGCCGCGCGTCCCGGCTGGACCGAGGTGAACGCGGTGAAGACGCAGCAACTGCACGAAATCAAGTCGGCCGACATCCTGCAGCCCGGCCCCGCGGCGCTCACCGACGGCGTCGAGCAGCTGCACCGCATCGTCATGGACTGGGCCAAGCACCATGGCTGAAAACATGGTTGAAAAGAACGTCGCACGCAGCGAGTTGATCCTGGGCGGCCAGAAGAGCGGCAAGACGCGCCGCGCGGAGGAGCTCGCCGCCGCGTGGCTCGTGCAATCGCCGTCGCACCGCGCGATCTACATCGCCACCGCGCAAGCCTGGGACGAGGAGATGCGCGAGCGCATCGCGCGCCACCGGCTGGACCGGGCCCGGCGCGTGCCGCGCATGGAGACGGTGGAGGAGCCGCACGAGCTCGCGCAGGCGATCGGCGCGAACAGCCGCGCCGACACGCTCATCGTGGTGGATTGCCTGACGCTGTGGCTGACCGCGCGGCTGATGCCGCACGCCGGCGACGCGCAGCCGGTGGACGGCGACGAGATCCCGCGCGCGCTGGCGCGCTGTGCCGGCCCCATCATCCTGATCAGCAACGAGATCGGCCAGGGCGTCGTGCCCATGGGCCGCGACTCGCGCCAGTTCGTCGACGCACTCGGTTCGCTGAACCAGGCAGCGGCCGCCGCGAGCGAGCGCGTGACGCTGATGTCGGCGGGGCTCGCGATCACCTTGAAGGGCACGGCATGACGCGCTGGCTCTTCGCCTTGCTGGCCCTGTGTGCCTTGCACGCCCACGCGCAACCCAGGCGCATCGTCTCGCTGCTGCCGTCCCTGACCGAAACCGTGTGCGTGCTGGGCCATTGCAGCGCGCTCGTCGCGGTCGACGATTTCTCCAACTGGCCCGACTCCGTCAAGCGCCTGCCGCACGTCGGCGGGCTGGAGGACGCCAACATCGAGCGCATCGTCGCGCTCAAGCCCGACCTGGTGCTGCTCACCTCGTCGAGCCGCGCCGCCGCCCGGCTGCAGGCGCTGGGCATCCAGGTGGTGGCGATGGAGCCCAAGACGCTGGACGACGTGCGCGTGGCGTTCGAGAAGGTCGGCGCGCTGCTGGGCGAAGCCGAAGCGGCCAAGCGCGAGTGGATGCGCATGAACGACGGCATCGCGCAGGCAGCCCACGCGGTGCCCGCGTCGCGCAAGGGCGTGCGCGTGTATTTCGAAGTCGACAGCGGCCCTTACGCAGCAGGCGAGATCTCGCACATCGGCGAGCTGCTCAAGCGCCTGGGCGCCGCCAACATCGTGCCGGCCAGCCTGGGCAGCGTGCCCAAGCTCAACCCCGAGTTCGTGGTGCGCGCCGACCCGCAGGTGATCATGATCGGCGCGCGCGAAGCCGCCGAGATGCGCCGCCGCCCCGGCTGGGAACGCATCAGCGCCATCCGCGAAGGCCGCGTGTGCACGCTGGACAGCGCACAGGGCGACGTCGTCGCGCGCCCCGGCCCGCGGCTGGCCGACGCCGCGCGCATCCTCGCGGGGTGCCTCTCGCGATGAAGCCCGCCAACCCCGTCTCGCTGTTCCTCGCGCTGCTGGCGCTGAGCGCGGCGCTCGTCGTCTGCGGCACCGCGGTCGGCAGCCAGGGCTGGGAGCCGCTCTTCTTCCGCACCGACGGGCCGCGTTTCGCGATCCTGTGGGAGATCCGCCTGCCGCGCACGCTCGGCGCGTGGCTGGCGGGTGCGCTGCTCGGGCTCGCCGGCGCGGTGGCGCAAGGCCTGTTCCGCAACCCGCTGGCCGATCCCTACCTCCTGGGCAGCGCGACGGGCGCCGCGTTCGGCGTCGCACTGTGCCTCGTGGCCATCGGCATCTCGCCGCTGGCGGCGCCCGACTGGCTCGCGCATTGGGGCCTGACGCTCGCGGGTTTCGTCGGTGCGATGGCCGCGGTGCTCGTCACGCTGGTGCTCGCGCAAGGCGTGCAGCACACCTTGCGCCTGTTGCTCTCGGGCGTGGTCGTCGGCATGGTGTTCGGCGCGCTGTCGGCGCTCGTGATGTTCTGGGACCCGGAAATCATGCGGGCGATGCAGGCTTTCCTGCTCGGCACCACGGGCTTCCTCGGTTGGGGCAGCACCGGGCTGTTGGCGGTGGTGCTGGTGGTCGCGACCGTCGCGGCGCTGGGCTTCAGCCGCGCGCTCGATGCGTTGGCCTTGGGCGAGGTGACCGCCGCCAGCCTGGGCGTTGCGCTCACGCCGGTGCGCGTCGTGCTCGTCGTGGCGATGGCGCTGGCCACCGGCGCCGCCGTCGCGCAGGTGGGGCTCATTGCCTTCATCGGCCTCGTCGCGCCGCATTTGATGCGCGCGCTGGCCAAGCCCACGCACCGCTGGCTGCTGCCGCTGTCGGCGCTGGCCGGCGGCGTGCTGCTGCTGGCCGCCGACGTGCTGGCGCGCTGGCTGCTGGCGCCGCAGGAGATCCCGGTCGGCGTGCTGACGGCGGTGCTGGGCGGCGGCTACCTGATCTGGCTGATGCACCGGAGACCGGTGTGAACGCGGCGATCCGCGCGCAAGCCCTGCACGCCAGCCTCGGCGGCGTCGAGGTGCTGCACGGCGTCGACGTCGTGCTGCCGGGCGGCAAGTGGACGTCCATCGTCGGGCCCAACGGCGCCGGCAAGACCACGCTGCTCAAGGCGCTGGCGCAGCTCACGCCCTCGCGCGGCGCGATCGAGCTGCTCGGCCGCGACGCCCGCGCGCTGCCGATGCGCGAGCGCGCCCGCCGCATCGCGTGGCTGGGGCAGAACGAAGGCGGCGCCGAGGACTTGCTGGCGCGCGACGTCGTCATGCTCGGCCGCCTGCCGCACCAGGAATGGCTGGGGCCCGCGACGGCGCAGGACCATGCCGCCGCGCAGGCGGCCATGGAGCAGACGCAGTGCTGGGACTGGCGCGAGCGCCCGCTCGGGCAACTGTCCGGCGGCGAGCGCCAGCGCGTGCTGCTGGCGCGCGCGTTGGCCGTGCGCGCGCCGGTGCTGATGATGGACGAGCCGCTGGCCAATTTGGACCCGCCGCACCAGGCCGACTGGCTGCGCATCGTGCGCGAGCACGTGCAGCGTGGCGGCACCGCGGTGGCCGTGCTGCACGAGATCACCATGGCCTTGCACGCCGACGAGATGGTGGTGATGGATGCCGGCCGCATCGTCCACCACGGCGCCTGCGCCGACACCGCCACGCACCGCGCGGTCGAACGCGTGTTCGGCGGGCGCGTGCGCGTGCGCGAAATCGACGGCCGCCCCGTCGCCTTGCCCGATGAAACTCCCGCCCATCCCTGACCTGCGCGACGCCGCGCTCGACGCCGCGCTGCAGCGTGCGATCGACCACAAGACCAAGCCGCAGGGCTCGCTCGGCCGCATCGAGCAGCTGGCGCTGCAGGCCGGCCGCGTGCTCGGCACCGACAAGCCGAAGCTGGTGCAGCCGCAGCTGGTCGTCTTCGCCGCCGACCACGGCATCGCCGCGCACGGCGTCTCGGCCTTCCCGCAGGAGGTGACGGGCCAGATGGTGCGCAACTTCCTGGCCGGCGGCGCGGCGGTGAGCGTGCTCGCGCGCCAGCACGGGCTGGCGATGACGGTCGTCGATTGCGGCGTGGCGTGCGACTTCGAGCCGCATCCGCAGCTGCGGCCGCTCAAGGTCGCCAAGGGCGCGGCGGATCCGGCAACGGGCCCGGCGATGTCGCGCGGCCAATGCGAGGCAGCGATGCGCCACGGCATGGAACTGGTGCAAGGCTTGCCGGGCAACGCACTGCTGGTGGGCGAGATGGGGATCGCCAACTCGTCCCCCGCGGCGCTGCTGCTCGCGCGCCTCACCGGCGCACCGCTGGGCGAGTGCGTGGGCCGTGGCACCGGGCTGGACGACGCGGGCCTGCAGCGCAAGAAGGACGTGCTGCAGCGCGTGCTCGACCGCCATGCCGATGCGCGCGCGCCGCTGGACGCGCTGGCGGCTTTCGGCGGGCTGGAGATCGCCACGATGGCGGGCGCGATCCTGCAGGCCGCGAGCGAGCGCCGTATCGTCGTCATGGACGGTTTCATCACCGGCGCCGCGCTGCTCGTCGCCCATGCGGTGGCGCCACATGTCGTACAACGATGCATCTTCTCGCACCGCTCGGCCGAGCCGGGCCATGCACTCATGCTGGGCGCCCTCGGCGCGCGCCCGCTGCTGGAGCTGGACCTGCGCCTGGGCGAGGGATCGGGCGCCGCGCTGGCCTGGCCGCTGGTCGTGTCGGCCTGCATGTTGCTTTGCGACATGGCCACGTTTGATTCGGCTCAAGTCTCGGGCAAGCACTGATACGAACGGTTGTGACAAACGGGCCGGGCGGGTCTATCCTCCCGCCATCCAAGCCCGGAGAACGCCATGTACAAGCGCATCCTGCTCGCCTACGACGGCTCCGACGCCGGGCAGAGGGCATTGCTCGACTGCAAGGAAATCTGCCAGTGGGGGCAGTCCGAGCTCTTCTTGATAGCCGTGATGCCCTCGGCGATGAGCTTCGTGGGCCTCGAAGGCGGTGTCTATGACATCGAACTCGAGGAGCGCGAGAAGAAAAAGCACCAGGCCGTGCTGGACGACGGCGTGCGGCGCCTGGCCGAGATCGGCACCAGCGCCAAGGGCGAGGTGGTGGTGGGCGAAGCCATCGACGAGATCACCAAGTACGCCCGCAAGGTGGACGCCAACCTGATCATCGTCGGCCACAAGCACCTGGACAGCTGGGCCGCGCGCTGGTGGCGCGGCTCGATCTCCGGCGCGCTGATCGAGCATTCCCCCTGCAGCGTGCTCGTCGTCATCACCCAGTAAGAACACCATGCGCCCGAGAATCGAGCCGGGCCGCCGGCCCGACCGGCAAGCCGCCCTCAAACAGTACAAGGGGCGCGCCCGCTATTACGACACCGAGCTCATGCTCTTCGAGCCCATCCGGGCCGAGGCGATCGCGCTGCTGCAGCTGCACCCGGGCGACCGTGTCATCGACGTGGGCTGCGGCACCGGCCTGAGCTTCGACCGCCTGCACAGCCGTGTCGGCAAGATCGGCCGCATCACCGGCGTCGAGCAATGCCCCGAGATGATGGCGCAGGCCAAGGAAAAGGTCGCGCAGCACCGCTGGACGAATGTGGACCTGGTGACGGCCCCCGTCGCGACGGCGCGCATCGACGGCCTGGCCGACGCGGCGCTGTTCCACTTCACGCACGACATCCTGCGCGAGGAGGCGGCGGTGGCCAACGTGTTCGCGCACCTGAAGCCCGGCGCCCGTGTGGTCGCCGCGGGCCTGCAGTGGGCGCCGCCGTGGGCCTGGCCCACCAATGGCTTCGTGATGATGGCTGCGCTGTATTCGACGACCTCGCTGGAGGGCCTGGGCCACCCCTGGAGCCGGCTCGCGCCGCGCCTCGAAAACTTCCGTGTTCAGCACACGGTGCTGGGCGGCATCTACGTCGCCTCCGGCACGTTCGATCCTCGTCACCACTGATCAACGGGAGCGCATGCGCGTGCTAGTGTCGCGCGCATGAAGAAACTCACACTCGTCTTCGCGGCCCTCGTCCTGGCGGGCTGCGCCACGCCGCCTTCGTCCGACAAGCTGGGCAAGGTGAAGAACCTGGTGGTGATCTACGCCGAGAACCACAGCTTCGACAACATGTACGGCATGTTCCCGGGCGCCAACGGCGTGGCCAACGCGACGCCCGAGCAGTACACGCAGCTCGACCACGACGGCCAGCCGCTCAAGGAGTTGATCGTGTTCGGCTCCGACGGCAAGCCGAACCCGGCCTTCCCGCGCATGCCGAACAAGCCGTTCCGCATCGACGCGCCGCCGGTCAACCGCCCGCCCACCACCATCGTGCCCAGCCCGATCCACGTGTTCTGGCACAACATCGAGCAGATCAACGGCGGCAAGAACAACATGTTCGCGGCCATGTCCAACGTGGGCGGCTGGACCATGGGCTACTACGACGGCAGCTCGTTCAAGCTGTGGCAATGGGCCAAGGGCTACACCTTGGCCGACAACTTCTTCATGGGCGCGTTCGGCGGCTCGTACCTCAACCACCAGTACCTCGTTTGCGCCTGCGCACCGAAGCACGACAACGCGCCGGACTCCATGCGCGTGCGCCTCGATGCCAGGGGCAAGCTCGAAAAGCGCCCCGATTCGCCCTCGGCCAACGAAGGCGCGGTGCGCGTGTTCAGCTCCGGTGGCGGGCAGGTGAGCCCCGATGGCTGGTCGCTCAACACCTCGCAGCCCGCGTACCAGCCCAGCGGCATCCCGCCAGCGGCCAACGGCCCGAAGGAGATGGCCGACCCCGCCGGCACGCAAGGCTCCGGCCAGCCGGTGCCACCGCAGACCGCGGCGACGATCGGCGACCTGCTGTCGCAGAAGGGCGTGTCGTGGGCCTGGTACGCCGGCGCGTACAACCAGGCGCTGGCCGACGGGCAGCAGCCTCCCAGTGCGAAGCGCTCGATCATCTACACCCGCGACAACAACTCGCCCAATTTCCAGCCGCACCACCAGCCGTTCAACTACTACGCGCGTTTCGCGCCGGGCACGGCCGACCGCGCCAAGCACCTGCTCGACGGCGACGACTTCGTGAAGGCGATCGAAGGCGGCACGCTGCCGGCGGTGAGCTTCTACAAGCCCGCCGGCCGCGACACGCAGCACCCGTCGTACACCGACATCGTCACCGGCGACATCCACATCGACGCGCTGCTGCACAAGCTCAGGGCCAGCCCGCAGTGGAAGGACATGCTGGTCGTCGTGACCTACGACGAGAACGGCGGCTACTGGGACCACGTGGCGCCACCCACCGGCCCCGGCTGGGGCGACCGTTTCGGCCCCGGCTCGCGCATCCCGACGCTGCTCATCGGGCCTTCGGTCCGCAAGGGCTTCGTCGACCACACGGCGTACGACACCACGTCGATCCTGCAGTTCATCTCGAAGCGCTGGGGGCTGTCGCAGCTGCCGGGCGTGCGGCCGAAGATGGGGGACTTCTCGGCTGCACTCGAGTAGTTTTCGTCGGGCTGGCACCACCCGTCCCGGTCCGGACCATCACCCGGATGTTCAATGCGATGCACATCCGGTGAACAGCCCGTAAACCGCCAGTAAAGTTCCCGCCCATTCGAAGGAATGGGCCTACGCCACTACGCGTGGAGCGCCGATGCTGAGGCATCATGCTGCGTTGCAAAGTACGGCACCGGCGTGCTGTTCCGGGCCGGAACAAGGAAGAGCATGGATCCCACGCCGCAAGAAGACCAACAACAGGAACCCGCACTGCCGCGCGTGAGCGCGCGCGCCCGCATCATCGGCAGCGTCATCGCCGTGCTCGTCGTCGCCGGCCTCGGCTGGCTGGCCTGGGACCTCACCCATTCATCCGGCGGCGCCTCGGGCGCCGCATCCGGCGCATCCGGTGCACGTGCGGGTGGTGGGGGCGGCGGCGGTTTCGGCGGCGGAGGCGGCGGCCGCGGCGGCCCGCCCACCACCGTGGGCGTCGCCGCTGCCGAACGCGCGGACCTTCCCGTCACCATCGATGCGCTGGGCACCGTCGTGCCGCTGGCCACGGTCAAGGTGCGCCCGCAAGTGTCGGGCGTGCTGCAGCAGGTGAACTTCAAGGAAGGGCAAATGGTCAAGAAGGGCGACCTGCTCGCGCAGATCGACCCGCGCCAGTTCGAGATGGCCCTGCAGCAGGCCACCGGCGCGCGCATGAAGGACGAGGCGCAGCTGCAGGCGGCCAAGGTCACGCTGGAGCGCTTCCGCACACTGCTCAAGCAGGATTCCATCGCGCGGCAGGAAGTCGACACGCAGGAGGCGCTGGTCAAGCAGCTGGAGGCGACGCTGGTCGTCGACCGCGCCAACGAAGGCACCGCGCGCCTGAACCTGGGCTACACGCGCATCGTCGCGCCCGTGGCGGGGCGCGTGGGCCTGCGCGTGGTGGACGTCGGCAACGTCGTCAGCTCGTCGGATGCCAATGGCGTCGCGCTCATCACGCAGCTGTCGCCCATCGACGTGGAGTTCGCGATCCCGCAGGACCAGGCGGCGTGGATGCAGCAGAACATGGGCGCGTTCATGGAGGCGAAGGCGTTCGACCGCACGCGCCAGGCCGTGCTCGACACGGGCACCTTCGCGTCACTGGACAACCAGGTGGACGTGCAGACCGGCACCGTGCGCGCCAAGGCCCGCTTCAACAACGCGCGCGGCGTGCTGTTCCCCAGCCAGTTCGTCAACGTGCAGGTCAACGTGCGCACGATCAAGGACGCGGTGGTGGTGCCTGTCGCGGCGGTGCGCCACGGCGCCAACAACAACGACTTCGTGTTCGTCCTGAACCAGGACCGCACGGTGTCCATGCGCACGGTGAAGACCGGCCAGCAGACGGTGGACAAGGTGCAGGTCACCAGCGGCCTGCAGCTGGGCGAGCGCGTGATCACCGAAGGCGCCGACCGCCTGCGCGAAGGCTCGCGCGTGGTGCTGCCGGGCGACGCGCCGGGCGCGGGCGGCGGCGGTGGTGGCCGGCGCAGGCAAGGTGCGAGCGCGCCGGCCGGTGCCGGGTCGGCCCCCGCGTTGCCCGAAGGCTCGCCCGCGCAGGCCCCGCAACAGCAGCAAGGCCAGCCGCGCATGGCACGGCGTGGCGCGGCGTCCGGCGACACGGGCGCCGCGGCCGCGCCGCCCGCGGCGACAGCAACCGCCGGCGCCGGCCCGTCCGACAAGCCCACGCCCGAGCAGCGCCAGCGCATGCTCGACTCCGCGCAGGGCGATGCCGAGCAGCTCGAGCGCCGCAAGCGCTTCCTCGACGCGCTCGACCGCGGCGACCCGCAGGCCATCGAGCGCTGGCGCGCGATGCAGCAGCGCCGGCGCGAAGGCGGGGCCGCGCAGTGACGCGAGCGCCATGAGCCCGTCGCGTCCCTTCATCCAGCGGCCGGTCGCGACCTCGCTGCTGATGCTGGCCATCGTGCTGGCCGGCCTGGTCGGCTTCCGCATGCTGCCGCTCGCCGCGCTGCCGCAGGTGGACTACCCGACCATCCAGGTACAGACGCTGTACCCCGGCGCCAGCCCCGAGGTGATGGCGCAGACCGTTTCCGCGCCGCTGGAGCGCCAGTTCGGCCAGATGGCGGGCCTGTCGCGCATGAGCTCGACCAGCGCCGCGGGCGTGTCCATCGTCACGCTGCAGTTCACGCTGGGCCTGGCGCTCGACATCGCCGAGCAGCAGGTGCAGGCCGCGATCAATGCGGGCGCGTCGCTTCTTCCGGCAGATCTGCCGGCGCCACCGGTGTACGCCAAGGTCAACCCGGCCGACGCGCCGGTGCTGTCGCTGGCGATCACGTCGGACTCGATGCCGCTCACCGACGTGCAGAACATCGCCAACACGCGCATCGCGCTGAAGATCAGCCAGGTGAGCGGCGTGGGCCTGGTCACGCTGTCGGGCGGGCAGAGGCCGGCCGTGCGCATCCAGGTCGACACGCGCGCGCTGGCCTCGTACGGCCTCACGCTCTCCGACGTGCGCACGGCCATCACCGGCTCCAACGCCAACGGCGCCAAGGGCAGCCTCGACGGCCCGACGCGCGCCTACACGATCAATGCCAACGACCAGTTGGTCACCGCGGCCGACTACCAGAACCTCGTCGTCGCCTTCAAGAACGGCGCGCCGGTGCGGCTGAAGGACATCGCCAAGGCGGTGGAGAGCGCCGAGAACGTCAAGCTCGGCGCGTGGGCCATGGTCGGCGGGGAACTGAAGCCCGCGGTGATCCTGAACGTGCAGCGCCAGCCCGGCGCCAACGTGATCCAGACGGTCGACGCCATCAAGCAGCGCCTGCCCGAACTCACCGGCAGCCTGCCGGCGTCGATCCACGTCGACGTGCTGTCGGACCGCACCACGGGCATCCGCGCCTCGGTACACCACGTGCAGATCGAGCTGGTGCTGGCCGTGGTGCTGGTGGTGCTCGTGATCTTCGCCTTCCTGCACAGCACGCGCGCCACCGTGATCGCGAGCCTGGCGGTGCCGATCTCGCTCATCGGCACCTGCGGGGCGATGTACCTGCTGGGCTATTCGCTGAACAACCTGTCGCTGATGGCGCTGACCATCGCCACCGGCTTCGTCGTCGACGACGCCATCGTGATGATCGAGAACATCTCGCGCCACATCGAGGCCGGCGAGCCGCCGCTGGACGCCGCGTACAAGGGCGCCACAGAGATCGGCTTCACCATCATCTCGCTGACGGTGTCGCTCATCGCGGTGCTGATCCCGCTGCTGTTCATGGGCGACGTGGTGGGGCGCCTGTTCCGCGAGTTCGCCGTCACGCTCGCCATCACCATCCTGATCTCCGCCGTCGTCTCGCTGACGCTGGTGCCCATGATGTCGGGCCGCTGGCTCAAGGCGCACCCGGGTGGCGAGACGGGCATCGGCGGCAGGATCCAGCAGAAGATCGACAAGGTCATCGAGCACTACGACCGCTGGCTCACCTGGGTGATCGAGCGCGAGCGGCTCACGCTGTGGGTGGCGTTCGCCACGCTCGTGCTCACGGTGCTGCTGTACGTCTTCATCCCCAAGGGCCTGTTCCCGACGCAGGACACCGGCCAGCTGCAGGCGCGCGTGCAGGCCGGCGAATCCATCTCGTACACCGAGATGGCGCGGCTGCAGCAGGACGTGGCGCGGGCGATCATGGAAGACCCCGACGTCGAGACGCTGCAAAGCTTCGTCGGCGTGGACGCGGCCAACAACACAATGCTGCACACCGGCCGCATGCTGATCAACCTGAAGAAGAGCCACCGCAACCAGGAAAAGATCATCGAGGCCCTGCGCGAGAAGGCCTCGCGCATCGCCGGCGTCGCCATCTTCCTGCAGCCCACGCAGGACCTGACCATCGACGCCGAGACCGGCCCCACGCAGTACCGCATCTCGATGGAGGGGGCCGACCGCCTGGTGGTGACCGACTGGGCCACGCGCCTGGTCGAGCGCCTGCGCACGGTGGACAAGGTGCGCAACGTGGAGACCGACGCGAACGCCAGCGGCTCGGCCGTGTACGTCGAGATCGACCGCGATACGGCCGCGCGCCTGAACGTGTCGGCATCGGCCATCGACGACGCGCTGTACAGCGCCTTCGGCCAGCGCATCGTCTCCACCATCTTCACGCAGACCAACCAGTACCGCGTGATCCTCGAATCCACGCCCGACAGCGCGGCGTCGCCGGCGTCCATCGGCATGGTGCAGCTGAAGACGGGCTCGGGCGACTCGACCTCGCTCGGCTCCATCGCGCGCATCGTCGAAAGGCCCGCGCCGCTGCAAATCACGCACGTGGGCCAGTACCCGGCGACCACCGTCAACTTCGACACGGCGCCGGGCGTCGCGCTGGGCACTTCCGTCAAGGCGATCCGCGACGCCGCCAAGGACATCAACCTGCCGGCGGCGGTGACCATGACCTTCGTCGGCGCGTCGGGCGCGTACGAGGCCTCGCTGGCCAACGAGCTGTGGCTGATCCTGGCCGCGGTGATCTGCGTCTACATCGTGCTGGGCGTGCTGTACGAAAGCTACATCCACCCGCTGACGATCCTCTCGACGCTGCCGTCGGCCGGCGTGGGCGCGCTGCTGGCGCTGATCCTCACGGGCAACGACCTGGGCGTGATCGGCATCATCGGCATCATCCTCTTGATCGGCATCGTCAAGAAGAACGCGATCATGATGATCGACTTCGCCATCGACGCCGAGCGCACCGAGGGCAAGAGCCCGCGCGAGGCCATCCACCAGGCCGCGCTGCTGCGCTTCCGGCCCATCCTGATGACGACGCTGGCCGCGCTGGGCGCCGCGCTGCCGCTGATGTTCGGCTGGGGCGAGGGCGCCGAGCTGCGCCGGCCGCTGGGCCTGGCGATCTTCGGCGGCCTGATCGTGAGCCAGATGCTCACGCTGTTCACCACGCCGGTGATCTACCTCGGCTTCGACAAGGCGGCGCGGCGCTGGGGGCGCAAGCGCACCGAAGCCGAGCTGCGGAGCGCCGAGTAGATGAACCTCTCGCGGCCTTTCATCGAGCGGCCCATTGCCACGGTGCTGCTGACGATCGGGCTGGCGCTGGCGGGCATAGGCGCGTTCTTCGTGCTGCCGGTGGCGCCGCTGCCGCAGGTGGACTACCCCGTGGTGTCCGTTTCCGCCAGCCTGCCGGGCGCGTCGCCGGAGACGATGGCCACCAGCGTCGCCACGCCGCTGGAGCGGCGGCTGGGCACGATCGCGGGCGTCAACGAGGTCACGTCCTCCAGCGGCGTCGGCTCCACGCGCATCACGCTGCAGTTCGACCTGAACCGGCAGATCGATTCGGCGGCGCGCGAGGTGCAGGCGGCGATCAACGCGTCGCGCGGCGACTTGCCGTCCAACCTGCGCAGCAACCCGACCTACCGCAAGGCCAACCCCTCGGCGGCGCCGGTGGTCATCCTCGCGCTCACGTCGCCGACCAAGACGCCGGGCCAGATCTACGACTCGGTGTCGAACGTCGTGCAGCAGAAGGTTTCGCAGGTGCCGGGCGTGGGCGACGTGGAGCTGGGCGGCGGCTCGCTGCCCGCGGTGCGGGTGGAGATGATCCCCTTCGCCATGAACAAGTACGGCGTGTCGGCGGAGGATGTGCGCGCGGCGCTGCAGTCCAGCAGCGCCAATCGCCCGAAGGGAACGATCGAGGGCGCGGGCCGCCAGCTGCAGATCTACAGCAGCACGCGCGCGAGTGACGCCGCGGGCCGGCCCACGGCCAAGGACTACCGCGACATCGTCGTGGCCTGGCGCAACGGCGCCGGCATCCGCCTCACGGACGTGGCCACGGTGAGCGACGGGCAGGAGAACATCAACACGCTGGGCCTGTTCAACGGCCAGCCGGCCGTGATCGTTCTGGTGACGCTGCAGCCCGGCGCCAACGCCATCGAGACGGTCGACAAGGTGCAGGAGCTGCTCCCGGAGCTGCAGGACCAGCTGCCGCACGACATCAAGCTGCAGGTGGCGAGCGACCGCACCAAGTCCATCCGAGCGTCGCTGCACGAGGTGGAGATCACGCTGGTGATCGCCATCGCGCTGGTGGTGCTGGTGGTCAGCGCCTTCCTGCGCAGCGCGCGCGCCACCTTCATCCCCGCCATCGCCACCATCGTCTCGCTGCTGGGCACCTTCGGCGTGATGTGGTTCCTGGGCTTCTCGCTGAACAACCTGTCGCTGATGGCCCTGACCGTGGCCACGGGCTTCGTGGTGGACGACGCCATCGTCGTGCTGGAGAACACCGCGCGCCACATCGAGGCGGGCATGGACCGATTCAAGGCCGCGTTGCTGGGCGCGCGCGAGGTCGGCTTCACCGTGCTGTCGATCAGCCTGTCGCTGGTGGCCGTGTTCATCCCGCTGCTGTTCATGGGCGGGCAGGTGGGGCGCCTGTTCCGCGAATTCGCCGTCACGCTGTCGGCGGCGGTGATGATTTCGCTCGTGATCTCGCTGACCACCACGCCGATGATGTGCGCGTGGCTGCTCGACCCCAAGGCGCACGTGAAGCAGCCGGGCCGCGTCTCGCGCTTCTTCGAGCGCGGCTTCGCGTGGACGCAGAAGATGTACGAGCACAGCCTGGACTGGGCGCTGGCCGCGCGCTGGCTCGTGCTGTTCGTACTGGTGCTGGTGATCGGCCTGAACGTCTACCTGTTCGTGCAGATCCCCAAGGGCTTCTTCCCGCAGCAGGACACCGGCCAGCTCAATGGCGGCCTGCGCGCCGACCAGAGCATCTCGTTCCAGGCCATGCAGGAGAAGCTGCGCACGCTGGTGGACATCATCAAGGCCGACCCTGCGGTGGACACGGTGGTGGGCTTCACCGGCGGCTCGCGCGCGGGCGGCGGCTTCCTCTCGGTCAGCCTGAAGCCGGCCCGCGACCGCGACGTGAAGGGCACGCAGGTCATCGCGCGCCTGCGGCCCAAGCTGGCGCAGGTGACGGGCGTGAGCCTGTTCCTCAACCCCGTGCAGGACGTCCGCATGGGCGGGCGGCAATCGAACAGCACCTACCAGTACACGCTGAAGAGCGACAACGTGGCCGACCTGCGGCGCTGGGCCGCGCGCCTGGCCGAGCAGATGAAGCAGCAGGACGCGCTGACCGACGTGGACACCGACCAGCAGGAAAACGGCGTGGAGGTGTACGTGGACGTGGACAAGGACACCGCCGCGCGCATGGGCATCACCATGCGCGACGTCGACAACGCGCTGTACGACGCCTTCGGCCAGCGCCAGGTGGCCACGATCTACGACGAGTTGAACCAGTACCGCGTGGTGCTGGGCGTGGCGCAGCGCTACATGCTGTCGCCGAATGCGCTGAAGGACATCTACGTGCCCGCGCGCGGCACGCCGGGCGACATCACGACACCGGTGAACACCGGGACCACGACGACGGCGGCCAAGTCCACCGCGGTGATCAACCCGGCGCTGCGCGACCAGGCCACCGGCCAGCCGGTGAGCACCGACGTCGGCACGATGGTGCCGCTGTCGGCCATTGCGCGCTTCGCCGAGCGGCCCACGCAAAGCGCGGTGAACCACCAGGACGCGGAACTGGCCACCACCATCTCGTACAACCTGGCCGAGGGCCACACCTTCTCCGACGCGCAGGCGGCCGTGCGCCAGGCCGAGGCCGAGGTGGGGCTGCCGATCAACGTGCGCGGCAGCTTCCAGGGCACGGCGCGCGCGGCGCAGGAATCGCAGGGCCAGCAGCCGCTGCTGATCCTGGCGGCCATCGTCGTCATCTACATCCTGCTGGGCGTGCTGTACGAAAGCCTGGTGCACCCGATCACCGTGCTGTCGACGCTGCCGTCGGCGGGCGTGGGCGCCGTGCTGGCGCTGCTGATGTTCAAGATGGAGCTGTCGATCATCGCGCTGATCGGGCTGTTCCTGCTGATCGGCATCGTCAAGAAGAACGCCATCCTGATCATCGACTTCGCGCTGGAGGCCGAGCGCTCACGCGGCCTGTCGCCGCTGGCCGCCGTGCGCGAGGCATCGCTGCTGCGTTTCCGCCCCATCCTGATGACGACGCTGGCCGCGGCCCTGGGCGCGCTGCCGCTGGCCATCGGCTTCGGCGAAGGCGCCGAGCTGCGACGGCCGCTGGGCGTGGCCATCATCGGCGGCCTGATCGCGAGCCAGGTGATCACGCTGCTGACGACGCCCGTCGTCTACCTCTACCTCGACAAGCTGCGCAGGCGCAGCCCGCAGGAGCGGGCCCTGGCGCGCGGCGCCGAGCCGCAATCCACATGAAAAGAACGACCCTCGCCCTTGCCATCGCCCTTGCCCTTGCGGGCTGCGCTGTCGGCCCCGCGTACGTGCGCCCCGACGTCGAGACGCCCGTTGCCTTCAAGGAGGGCCAGGGCGCGTGGGTGAAGGCCGTGCCCGCCGACATGCTGGAGCGCGGCCCGTGGTGGGAGCTGTTCCAGGACGCCGACCTCAACACGCTCGCGGCGCAGGTCGAGGTGAACAACCAGAACGTCGCGCAGGCCGTGGCGCGTTACGACCAGGCGCGCGCCATCGTCGCGGAGCAGCGCGCGTCGCTCTTTCCCAGCGTCAACCTCACCGGCGGCGCCACGCGCAGCGGCGGCCGCGGCGACACGCCCGAGCGCAACAACTTCTCGGTGTCCGTCGGCGCGTCGTGGGAGCCCGACCTGTGGGGGCGCCTGCGCCGCACGGTGGACGCCGCGCGCGCGAGCGAGCAGGCCAGCGCAGCGGACCTGCAATCGGCCAAGCTCTCCGCGCAGACGGAGCTGGCCACCGACTACTTCAACCTGCGCCAGCTCGATGCGGCGATCACGCTGCAGGCCGGCACGATCAAGGGCTACGAGCGCTCCTTCACCATCGCGCAGAACCGCTACAACGCCGGCATCGTCGCGCGCACCGACCTGCTGCAGGCGCAGACGCAGCTGGCCAACGCGCGCGCCGACATGCTGTCGCTGGAGCGCCAACGCGCGAACCTCGAGCACGCCATCGCCGTGCTGGTCGGCCGCGCGCCGGGCAACTTCACGCTGGTGCCGCGCCCCACGTGGGTGGCCGTCGTCCCCGAAATTCCCTTCGACGTGCCGTCGACCTTGCTGCAGCGCCGGCCCGACATCGCGGCGGCCGAGCGGCGCGTGGCGCAGGCCAACGACCAGATCGGCATCGCGCTATCGGGCTACTTCCCCAGCCTGCGCCTGAGCGGCAGCGGCGGATCGAGTGCGGCGCGCATCGCGGACCTCTTCAATCCTTCGGCGCTGGTGTGGTCCATCGGCGCGTCGCTGGCGCAGACGCTCTTCGACGCCGGCGCGACCAGCGCGCGCGTGGAGCAGGCGCGCGCCGGCCTGCGCGAAGCCTCCGCTGCGTACCGGCAGACGGTGCTGGCGGCCTTCCAGAACGTCGAGGACCAGCTGGTCGCATCGCGCATCCTGCAGCAGCAGCTGGTGCTGCGCGAGGAAGCCTCGCGCGCCGCCGACCTGGTCGAGCAGCAGGTGCTCAACCGCTACCTGGCGGGGCAGGTGAGCTTCACCGAGGTGGTGAACGCGCAGGTCACGGCGGCGAATGCGCGCCGCGCGCTGTCGCAGGCGATTGCCGACCGCGACGTCGCTGCTGTCGCGCTGATCAACGCGCTGGGCGGGGGCTGGAAGGGCCTTTGATCGCCGCCTTGCGTTGCGCGGGCCGGCGCCGCACACTGGCGCGAAGGAGGCAACGGCATGAGCGTCGAGCGCGAGTCCTGGGGGTCGGGTGATGCCTACGAGCGCTGGATGGGGCGCTGGAGCCGTCCATTGGCGCGGCTTTTCCTCGAGTGGCTGGCAGTGCCCGCGCAGCGCGAGTGGGCGGACGTCGGTTGCGGCACGGGCGCGCTGGTGCAAGCGATCCTGGATCAATGCGCACCCGGGCGCGTGGCCGGCGCTGACCGCTCGGCGGCTTACGTCGAGGACGCGACGCGGCGCATCGCCGATCCGCGCGCGAGCTTCGTCGAAGCCGATGCGCAGCAACTGCCCTGGCCCGACGCGTCGTTCGATGCCGTCGTATCGGGGCTGGTGTTGAACTTCGTGCCGTCGGCGCAGCGCATGGCCGCGGAGATGGCGCGCGTGGCGCGCCCCGGCGCGGTCGTCGCGGCCTACGTGTGGGACTACTCGGGCGGCATGAAGATGGTGCGCAGCTTCTGGGATGCCGCGATCGAGCTGCGCGGCGGGGACACCGCCATGGACCAGGCCGAGCGCTTCCCCATCTGCCGGCCGGACGCGCTCGAAAGCCTCTTCGTGGAAACGGGACTGGAGGACGTCGCGTCGCGCCCGCTCGACTTCACGATGGTGTTCCGCGACTTCGACGATTACTGGCTGCCGTTCCTCGGGCGGCAGGGCTCGGCGCCGACCTATCTGGCCTCCCTGGACGAGAAGGACCAGGGCCGCATCCGCGAGCTGCTGCGCGACAGGCTGCGGCCCGCGGCGGACGGTTCGATCGCCTTGCCGGCGCGCGCATGGGCGGTGCGAGGCCGGCGCGGCCTGTAGCCCCGCGCTGCGTCGCAGCTGGTCGACGACGCGACCTTCAACAAGGAAGCCTTCGCGCGCCAACCCGCGAAGGTCAAGGCTGCCGCAGCCATCGTGGTGATGGTCCTGATGACCCTTCACGCCTTCGGCGGCGGCGTCTTCGGTTTGTAGGGGCAGTACTTGATGACCGCGCACTCCCAGCAGCGGGGCGTGCGCGCCACGCACACGTAGCGGCCGTGCAGGATCAGCCAGTGGTGCGCGTCCTTCAGGTACTCCTTCGGCACCACCTTCAAGAGCTTCTGCTCGACTTCGAGCGGGTCCTTGCCCGGCGCGAGGCCCGTGCGATTCGAGACGCGGAAGATATGCGTGTCCACCGCCATCGTCTCCTCGCCGAAGGCCACGTTGAGCACCACGTTCGCCGTCTTGCGGCCGACACCGGGCAGCGCCTGCAGTTCCTCGCGCGTGTTCGGCACCTGGCCGCCGTGCTGCTCGACCAGGATGCGGCACGTCTCCATCAGGTTCTTCGCCTTGTTGCGGTACAGGCCGATGGTCTTGATGAAGTCCTCCAGCCGCGGCAGGCCGAGCGCCAGGATCGCTTGCGGCGTGTTCGCGACGGGGAAAAGCCGGCGCGTCGCCTTGTTGACGCCCGCGTCGGTGGCCTGGGCCGACAGCAGCACGGCCGTGAGTAACTCGAAAGGTGTCGTGAACTCGAGTTCCGTCGTCGGCAGCGGGTTCGCCGCCCGCAGCGTGGCGAAGAAGGGCTCGATGTCCTGTTTTCTCATCCACGCGAAGTCTACGGATAATGGCCGTTGACATGAAAAGACGTACCTTGCTCGGCGCCCTGGGCGCTACGGCTGCCGCACCGCTGCTCGCGCAAACCGGCGGCTATCCCAACAAGCCGATCCGCCTGGTGGTGCCTTTCCCAGCCGGTGGAGCGACCGACATCTTCGCGCGCGCCGTGTCGCAAAAGCTCGGCGAGAAACTGGGCACCACAATCGTCGTGGACAACAAGCCGGGCGCGGGCGGCACGATCGGCAGCGACATCGCGGCCAAGGCCGTGCCCGACGGCTACACGCTGCTGCTCTCGACGACCAGCACGCATTCCATCGGGCCGAGCTTTGGCGGGCACCTGCCGTACGACGCGGTGCATGACTTCACGCCGATCTCGCACGTGGGCAACGCCCCGAGCATCATGGTCGTGCCCAATGCCGCGCCGGCGAAGGACGTGAAGGAATGGATCGCCTACGCGCGCAAGAACCCCGGCAAGCTCAATTACGCGAGCAGCGGCAACGGCACCATCGTCCAGTTGACCGCGGAATACTTCAAGGCGCAGGCGGGCCTGTTCCTCGTGCACATCCCGTACCGCGGCACGGCGCTGGCCATGCCCGACCTGATCAGCGGCAAGGTCGACCTGCTGTTCGACTCGCTGCCCAGCGCGCTGCCGCACGTAAAGGAAGGGCGGGTGAAGGCGCTCGCGCTGACCACCCTGAAACGCTCCCCGTTGATGCCCGACCTGCCCGTGGTCGCGGAGACCATTCCGGGTTTCGAATCGGTCACCTGGTTCGGCCTGTATGGCCCGAAGAACCTGCCCGCTGACCTGGTGGCGAAGATCAATGCCGGCGTCAACCAGGCCCTCCAGGACGCCGACGTGAAGGACCGCCTGGCGCGGCTGGGCATCGAGCCGGCCGGCGGCACGCCGCAAGCCTTCGCGAGCATGACCGACGCCGACCGCGCCAAGTGGAAGAAGATCATCACCGAGCGAAAGCTCACCGCCGAGCAGTAAGCCATGCATTTCAACTTCAACAACCCCTACACCACGACGCGCATGCCGGTGTTCGCGCGCAACGTCGTCTCCACTTCGCACCCGCTCGCCGCGCAGGCGGGGCTGCGCATGCTGTGGAAGGGCGGCAACGCGGTGGATGCCGCCATCGCCGCCGCGGCCGTGATGACGGTCTGCGAGCCGTGCAGCAACGGCCTGGGCAGCGACGCCTTCGCGATCCTGTGGGATGGCAAGAAACTGCACGGCCTGAATTCATCCGGCCCCGCGCCGGCGGCGTGGAACCCCGAGTACTTCTCGCGCAAGTACGGTGACGCCAGCGCGCCGCCCAAGCGCGGCATCGATTCTGCGACGGTGCCCGGTGCGGTTGCGAGCTGGATGGCGATGTCTGAGAAGTTCGGCAAGCTCCCCTTCGCCGACCTGCTGGAGCCCGCCATCGACATCGCCGAGCGCGGCTACCTGGTGCCGGTGATCATCCAGCAGAAATGGGTGCTGGCCACGCCGGAGCTGAAGGGGCAGCCGGGCTGGGCGCAGGCTTTCCTGCCGCACGGCCGCCCGCCCAATGTCGGCGAGCTGTTCCAGTTCCGGGCCGCCGCGCGCGCGTTGCGCCTCATCGCCGAAACCAAGGGCCAAGCTTTCTATAGCGGCGAGATCGCGCAGGCGCTGGAGAAGTTCTCCAAGGACAACGGCGGCGCTCTGACCGCCAAGGACCTCGCGGCGTTCAAGCCCGAGTGGGTCGAGACGATCACGCGCGACTACCGCG
This sequence comes from Ramlibacter sp. PS4R-6, assembly GCF_037572775.1. Lineage (NCBI taxonomy): Bacteria > Pseudomonadati > Pseudomonadota > Betaproteobacteria > Burkholderiales > Comamonadaceae > Ramlibacter > Ramlibacter sp. PS4R-6. Next base: position 2,295,601 of record NZ_JBBHKA010000001.1, read on the forward strand.
GCTACACGCTGCACGAGATCCCGCCCAACGGGCAGGGCATCGCCGCGCTGATCGCGCTGGGCATCCTGGAGAAGTTCGACCTGTCGAAGATGCCGCTGGACGGCGCCGACTCGACGCACGTGCAAATCGAAGCGATGAAGCTCGCCTTCGCCGACGTGTACCGCTACGTCGCCGAGCGCCGCGCGATGGAAGTGTCGACGGACCAGATGCTCGACGACGCGTACCTGGCCGGCCGAGCGAAGAAGATCGACATGGAGCGCGCGCAGGAGTTCGCGCCGGGCAACCCCGTGAAGGGCGGCACCATCTACCTCACCGCCGCCGACGAGAGCGGCATGATGGTCAGCTTCATCCAGTCCAACTACATGGGCTTCGGCTCGGGCTGCGTGGAGCCCACCTTCGGCGTCAGCCTGCAGAACCGCGGCCACGGCTTCAGCCTGCGCCCCGGCGCCAACCAGGTGGCGCCGGGCAAGCGGCCCTTCCACACGATCATCCCGGCGTTCCTCACCAAGGATGGCCAGCCGGTGATGTCTTTCGGCGTGATGGGCGGCAACATGCAGCCGCAGGGCCACATGCAGACGCTGGTGCGCATGCTCGACTACGCGCAGGACCCGCAGTCGGCCTGCGATGCGCCGCGCTGGCGCTTCAACGCGGGGCTGGAGCTGAACGTGGAGCACCAGATGAACCCCGAGGTGATCGCCGAGCTGCGCTCGCGCGGCCACCGCATGGAAGTCATCAACGACAACTACCAGGACTTCGGCGCGGGCCAGTTCATCTGGCGCGCCGGCGACCCGGGCAAGGAAGGCTACGTGGCCGCGTCCGATGCGCGCCGCGACGGCCTGGCCGCAGGCTTCTGAACGATGGCCGACGCCAAGAAGAAGATCCGCTTCACCAAGCACGTCGGCTTGGCGATCGAGGAGGCCACGCCGGGCCGCTCACGCGCCTCGATCACCATCGAGGACAAGCACCGCAACGGCACGGGCGTAGCGCACGGCGGCGTGCTGTTCACGCTCGCGGACACGGCGATGGGCGCCGCGCTTTACAACTCGCTGGAGCCCGGCGAGATCTGCGCGACGATCGAGATCAAGATCGGCTACTTCAAGCCGGTCTTCGACGGCCCGCTGGTGTGCGAGGCCGTGGTGCTGAACAAGGGCAAGAGCATCGCCAGCCTGGAGGCGACCATCCACAACGGCGAGCAGCTCGTCTCGAAGGCGACGGGCACGTTCTCGATCTTCCGTCGCAAGACGGATGCGCAGTGGACGGAGCCGGCGGTCAGCGACTAGTTACTTGCCGCGCAGGTACTCGCGCACCTTCTCGGCGCGGTCACCCACCGCCGCCACGGCTTCCTTCACGCGCTCGGGCGTGGTGTTCAGGCTCTTGGCCCAGTCGCGCAGCTCGTAGTCCTGGTTGACGTTGATGCGCTCGCGGTCCTGGCCGCTGGCCTTGCTCTTGTCGTCGGACATGGTTCGTCTCCGGTGATTCAACTCGATGAGCCGAATCTTGGGACGAGCGCTGCGTCAGTGCTGTAGGACGCGGCCGAAGATCTCGAAGAGCCTCTCCCAGTGCCGCTCAGCGCTGGGCTTGTGGAACACGGCGCGCTGCGGGAAGACGAAGCCGTGTTCGCTGTTGGGGTACCACTCGATGCGGTAGGGCACCTTGGCCTCTTTCAGCGCCTTCTCCAGCGCCGCGATGTCGGTGGGCGGCGCCCACTTGTCCGTCTCGGCGCACGCGAAGTAGCTCTCGCACTTGATCTTAGGGGCGAAGAGGTGCGGCGAATCCGGCTTGTCCGTGACCATGTTCGCGCCGTGGATCGACAGGATGCAGTCGATGCGGTCGGGGAAGGTGGCCGCCGCGCCCATCACGAAGGGCCCGCTCATGCAGTAGCCCACCGCGCCGATCTTCTTGGCGTTGGCTTCGGGCTGCGCATCGACGAACTTCAGCATGGCGGCCGTATCGCGCATGATCAGGTCGGTGGTGGTGGCGCGCATGTGCTCGAACATCACGGCCATCGCCGGCTCGGTGCGCTCGCGCAGCCAGTAGTCGCGCGTGCGGCGGTAGTACAGGTTGGGCAGCACCACGTAGTAGCCCACCGACGCGATGCGCCGCGCCATGTCACGCAGTTCCTCGCGGTAGCCGGGCGCGTCCATGTAGAAGAAGCAGACGGGGAAGGGCGCCTTCTCGTCGGGGTAGCAGATGAAGGTGTTCATGTGCCCATCGGCGGTGGCGATGTCGAGTTCTTTTTCGATCATCGCGCGACTGTAGCGGTTTCAGTCCGCTTTGCGAATGGTGCCTTGCGCCGCGGCGCACAACTTGCGCTCGCCGCGCGTCTCCATGAACACGTCGCAGCGGCACACGGCCTGCGACTTGCCGTTGCCCACCACGGTGGCCACGGCGACGAGCTTGTCGCAGTCCCTGGCCGGCCGCAGGTAGTTGATCTTGAACTCGGACGTGAGCACCACCGGCCCCAGCACCGACCCGCCCGCGTAGGTGAGGGCGTTGTCGGCCAGGTACGCCAGCACGCCGCCGTGCACGAAGCCGTTTTGCTGCAGCAGCTTGGGGGCCAGCACCAGCGACAGCTGCGCCTGTCCGGCCTCGAACACGTCGAGCTCCGTGCCCAGCAGTTCGCTGAAGGCCTGCTGCTTCAGCACCTGCCGGCCCCAGTGGAGCAGGTCAGGCTGCATGCGGCCTCCTCGTGGCGCGCGACTTGCCGCCGCGCGAGAACAGCCACATCAGGAAGCGCACGTAGGGCGACCACGGCACGTAGCGCGGCGTCTCGCCCAGCGCCACCTGTATCTGCGCGAACACGTCCTCCACGCACGCGTCGTGCAGCGCGCGGATGGCGAAGATCCACTTGAGCAAGAAGGCGCCCTTGACGTCGGCCTCGATGCGGTGCTCCAGCACGCAATAGCTGGCGGTCGCGTCCAGGATCTCGAAGCCGTGCCAGCCGTCGACGCCGGGCATGGTGAGGCGGAAGGCGACGAACTGCGGCTCGCACGCCTCGACGAAGTAGCGGATGGGGCCGTGGCCGCCGACAGCGCCGACGGAGAGCGGGCGGTCCAGTTTCATGCGCGACCAGTGCCGGCCCGGCCAGGCCAGGTCGCCGGGCTGGCCCAGCGTGGCGAGCACGGCGCTCACGCGCTCGGGGGCGGCATTGAGCAGCCGCTGGTGGACGTTGAGGATCTTCATGCTTTGCTCCTGTGTGTTCAGGGCGCCACCGCCATCCACGCCGCGTGTTCCAGCGCGGCGCGCACTTTCGGCGGCACGTTGACGTTGGGCTCCTTCGTCCAGCGGGCGTTCAGGCCCATGGCCGGCGCGAAGACGAGCGACATCCAGAGGTAGAAGGGCACGGCGCGCATCTCGCCGGCCTCGGTCTTGCGGTCGACCCAGGCGCGCAGCGTGGCGTAGGCCTCGGTGTTGGCGGCGCTGATGTCGGCCGACTTGTCGGTGACCTCGCCCTCGCGCTTGAGCTTGTGCAGCAGCGCGGCGCGCGCGGGGTTCTTCAGCACCCAGTTGACGTGCGCGCGCACCAGCGCCTTGACGCCTGCCTCAGCCGTCACGTCGCGGGCGATCGGCGCCAGCAGCGCGCCGTGGAAGTCGTGCAGCGTCTGCACGTACAGCGCGTCGGCCAGCTGCGCCTTGGTGGGGAAGTGGTGGTACAGGCTGCCGTTGCTCACGCCCGCGGCCTGGCGCACCTGGTCCATCGAGGTGGCCGAGTAGCCCTGCTCGTAGAACAGCTGCGCGGCTGCATCGAGCAGCTTGTCGCGGGTGGGGGCGGCAACTTCCATGGCTAGAGTATCACTCCAGAGCAATACTCTGGTCAAGAGCAGGGGTAGTCCCGGGCTGACCCGTGCTGCCGGGGCCCGACTACAGGCCGGCGGCGCCCGCCGCGAAAAATGGGCTGAAGACTTTCCAGGGGTTGCCATGCAGACATTGATCAGCGTTTTCGACGACCGTGACGACGCGCGCAAGGCGTGCGAGCGGCTCAAGCAGCAGGGTTTCGGCGCCGGCGACGTGCACATGCACGAAGGCGCCGAAGCCGCGCGCGTGACCGGCGAGGACCCAGCCGTGCAGGAGCTGGCCGACCACACCATGCAGTCGGCCGAGCGCGAGGTCGCGGTCGACCGCGGCGCGCTCGAGGCGCTGGGCCACTTCTTCATCAGCCTGTTCGGCCAGGACAAGGGCGCAGCCGCCAGCGGCACCTATGGCGAGCACGTCGGCCGCGGCCACTCAGTGGTGGTGGTCGATGCGCGCACCGACACCGAGGCCGAAGCGGCCGCCGTCACGCTGCACGAGTGCGGCGCCATCGACGTGGACGACCGCGACTCCAGCGGCGGCCAGCCCGTGCACCCGGGCGTGCGCATGTACGAGCGCGAAGCGCCGACGATGAAGGACCTGGTGAATGCCCGCCACCTGCGCGAGGAAAGCCTGCTGGCCGACCGCGCGGGGCAGGTGAGCAAGCAGATGAAGGAAGACCGCGAAGAGCGCGCGTATGCTGCGCCGATGACGCACACGGACCGCGACCGGCCCAAGTAATCGCTACAGCGCCAGGCGCCGCTTCGACTGGCGGCGCGTGTCCTTCATCGCCAGCCGCATCCCGTCCTGCAGCTTCTGGCGCTTGCGGTGGATGACGCTGCCGGCGATGGTCACCACCACCAGCGCGGCGATCTCCGTGTAGAGGCCTGCCAAGGCCGCCTTCAGGCCCACCTCCGTCGCGCGGAACACCGGTGCTTCCATCGCCGGGTCGCGCGGCGGCTCGTTGCGCTCGATGCTGCGCTGCGTCTCCGCAATCTTCGCCACCGCGCCCTGCGGCAACTGGTTGCTGCCCGCGGGCCCTTCGGTGGGGATGCCGATGGCCGCCGTGGCCTTGGTGCGGTCCATCGCCCGGCTGGCCTCGGTGGACCCGTTGTGCTGCGCGTGCAGCTTGGTGAACTCCGCCCCCAGCAGGAAGATCTGCGCCGCGTAGTAGACCCATGCCAGCAGGATCACCAGCGAGCCGGCGGCCGCGAACGTCTCGGTCATGCTGCTCTTGCCGAGGTACAGGCCGATCAGGAACTTGCCCACCTCGAACATCACCGCCGTGGTGAACGAGCCCACCCACACGTCGCGCCAGGCGATGGGCGTGCTGGGCATCAGCTTGTAGATCATTGCGAACATCGCGGTGAAGATGCCCACGGCCACCGCTTCGTTGATGACCAGCAGCAGCACCTCCTGCCCCGGCAGCAGCGTGTAGGTGAACGAGCCCAGCGCCGCCACCGCCGCACTGACGGCCAACGACACCATCAGCAGGAACACCAAGCCGATGATCAGCCCGAACGACATGATGCGTGCGCGCAGCAGCGCCCAGATGCCCTTGGGCTTCTGCGCCGGCGGCACGTGCCAGATGCGGTCCAGCGCGTTCTGCAGCTCGGCGAACACCGTCGTGGCGCCGATCACCAGCACGAAGCCGCTGATCACGCTGGCGATGCCGCTCTTGTCCGACAGGGCCGAGGCCTCCACCAGCTTCTGGATGACCACCGCGCCTTGCTCGCCGATCAGGCCGCTGAGCTGGCCCACGATGGCGCCCGACACGGCCTCCTGCCCGAACACGGCGCCGGCGATGGCGATCACGATCACCAGCAGAGGCGCCAGCGAAAACACCGTGTAGTACGCGATGGCCGCGCCCATGCTGGGCGCGTAGTCATCCGACCAGGCTTTGACGGCCTGGATGAAGAGCTTGAACACGTGCTTGGGGTGGAGGGGCAGCTTCATGCACTTCTTTTAGATCGCTGCCAGCGCAAGCGTTGTCAGAAGCTTCGTCGTCCCGGCGCAGGCCGGGACCCAGTGTCTTCAAAACCGCTGAGTCGCCCATCGCCTACCCACATCCCCAACACCCGGCGACAGCCCCGCCTGCCCAACCGTCAAGAATGGAAAGGCTAAGCATTTTTACGGAGCACACCTATGCAATACAGAAGAACCGCCACCAACATCGGCTGGATCGCGGGCGCCGCGGCGCTTGCCGGCGCTGCCGCCTACCTGATGCGAGACCAGGGCGTGCGCGTCTACCGCACCATCGACAACGACATCGCGCTGGCCCACACCCGCGACCTCGCGCGCGTGTCGCCCGAGCAGATGTACACCGGCGCCGCCGTCACCGTGGGCCTGGCCGGCCTGCTGCTGTGGGCGCTGAAGCGTGACCGCGGAACCACCGAGGGCGGCATCCAGCAGACCGAAGAGACCATCGACATCAACGTGCCGGTGAGCACCGCCTACAACCAGTGGACGCAGTTCGAGGAGTTCCCGCGCTTCATGCCCACCGTCGAATCGGTGAAGCAGCTGGACGACGCGCACCTGCACTGGAAGGCCAAGGTGGCCGGCAAGATGAAGGAGTGGGATTCGGAGATCACGCAGCAGATCCCCGACCAGCTGATCGAATGGCGCAGCACCGGCGGCGTGAAGAACGGCGGCACCGTGACCTTCGACAAGATCGGCGAGAACAAGACGCGCGTGTGCCTGCGCCTCTGGTACTCGCCCGAGGACGCCACCGAAAAGGCCGGCGGCTTGCTGGGTGGCGTGAAGCTGACGGCTAAGGGCAACTTGAAGCGCTTCAAGCAGCTGCTGGAACGCCGCGGCGCCGAAACCGGCGCCTGGCGCGGCGAAATCGCCCCGGCGCACTGACCCCCTGTCGTCCCGGCAGGCCGGGACCCAGCGTCTTTCCTTTGGCTCATGTCGCACAATGTGCGCATGAGCCAAATCCCTTTCGCAGCCCGCCTCAACAACGTCGAAACCTCCGCCATCCGGGAGCTGTTCAAGCTGCTCGGCAAACCCGGCATCATCAGCTTTGCCGGCGGCTTCCCCGACAGCGCCATGTTCGACGTGGCCGGCATCCAGGAAGCGGCCAACCTGGCCCTGAAGGAAGAACCCGGCGGCGCGCTGCAGTACGGCGCCACCGAAGGCTACGAGCCGCTGCGCATGCAGCTGGCCGCCTTCATGCACACCAAGGGCGTGAAGGACCTGCAGCCCAACGACCTGATCGTTACCACCGGCAGCCAGCAGGCGCTGGACCTCCTGGGCAAGACGCTCATCGACCCGGGCGACAAGGTGATCGTCGAAGCGCCCACCTTCCTGGCCACCATCCAGTGCTTCCGCCTCTATGGCGCCGACCTGGTCACCGCGCCCATCGACGCCAACGGCGTGCAGGTGGACAAGCTCGAGGCCCTGATCAAGCAGCACAAGCCGAAGTTCGTGTACCTGATCCCCACCTTCGGCAACCCGAGCGGCGCCACGCTGAGCAAGGAGCGCCGCCTGAAGGTGCTGGAGCTCGCGGCCAGGTACAAGACGCTGGTGGTCGAGGACGACCCGTACGGCGACCTCTACTTCGGCGAGCCGCCGCCCCCGAGCCTGCTGGCCCTGAGCAGCGACGTGCCCGGCAGCCGCGAGTGGATCGCGCACTGCGGGAGCATGAGCAAGGTGCTGAGCCCCGGCCTGCGCGTGGGCTGGATGATCGCGCCGCCCGAGCTGCTGGCCAAGGCGACGATGTGCAAGCAGTTCAGCGACGCGCACACGAGCACGTTCGCGCAGGCGACGGCGGCGCAGTACCTGAAGGCGGGACGGATGCCGGACACGCTGGCGCGTGTGCGGAAGGTTTATGCGGAGCGGGCGCAGGCGATGGGGGATGCGCTGGAGAAGGAGCTGGGCGATGCGATCGAGTTCACGCGGCCGAATGGGGGGTTGTTCTTCTGGGCGCAGCTGACGGGGGCGGGCGGGAAGGTGAAGGATGCGGGGGAGTTGGCGAAGAGGGCGATTGAGAAGGGGGTGGCGTTTGTGCCGGGGGCGCCGTTTTATGCGAGGGAGCCGGATCGAGCGACGCTTAGGTTGTCGTTTGCGACGGTAGGGGTAGATCGGATGGTTGAGGGGGTACAACGCATAGGGAAAAGCATTTAATAAAGGTCGCTACGTGGCCCATGACACCAGATTCTCAAAAAGGGGCTGATGCATCAGTTCCGGCTTTGCAACTGCGTGCACCAACATAGATTGGAGCACCTGCTCTTCTTCCACCACGCGCTTCGGCCCCGCGGTCAACTCCTTAATCGCGAACGCAACGAGCCAGATCAGGTCGTGACCATTTAGTACGGAAACTGCACGGTGCGCGTCCATCATCCTCAATGCATCCGACAATTTCTTGTCTATCTCAGCTCGATCCTGCTTTCGTGGCTTGCACTGCGTTAAGTAAGCGGCCAAGTCAATGTTTACAGTTAACTGGGAAATTGACAAGCTCGCGTTCGAGCGATGCAATTCCAAGTTCCACTGCGGATTTTCGGCGTGTATGAGCCGAATACCCGCGAGCATTTTGCAAACGGCAGAGATCGAGTCGTACAAAGACTGGACGTCGGCATCAGATTTGACACTCTCCTCGCAGCGAAAGTAATGGAGCGTCTGCCGAAGCGCCGTCTGGTGCCACATATATGACTCCATGCATGCGTAATCGGTGTAGACAACAGATTCCGAGGAGAGATTGATCCCTCGCAATCTATCGAGGTCAGCGTCCACGATGCACCGAAACCCTTCGGAAACGCCCTCCCTTTGGACATACCGTCCAACAGCTACTACTCGTTGTTTATTGCCTTGTGTGAGACCGAAAGCGGATAGAGTCTCATCGGACACATGGACGGCATCTATGGGGATGTGATCCAGTTCCTTCAGCGAGTTCGGACAGTGTGATTCTCGACTAATAAGACGCAGGAAACGATGATCCAAATCGCCCTCGAGCAACACTTGGCGCAGTTGCTCCAGCTTCCATCGGGTAATCAATTCTTCGATTAGTCTCTTCGGTAACCCCTTAGCCATTTTTTGCTTCTTCCAGTACAACGACCTCATCTCGAAATGCTGTGATGACCTCCATAGAGTGCGACGCAAGAATGAACTGCAGGTTTCTATGCGTGTCGAGCTCTAATAGCGAGCGCACGAGCCTCCGCTGCCACTTGATGTTCAAGGAAAGCTCCGGCTCGTCGACGATAAAGATTCCGCCTGTGTTGTGCGCAATCGTGATATGGCAAAAGAGCAGAAGAAGTTGCTGTTCGCCTGAAGACAAATCTTTCGGCGCAAGAACCTCTCCGCGGCCGTTTGCTACATACAAGCCCCGTCCGAGCGTGAAACCCACTTGTTTGTCATACAAGAACTGGTTAATAGTGGACACGAGTCTATGAATCGGCCCGTATGCATCCTCTAAGCTCTTGGCTTGCTCCGTAAGGCTGTCGACGTACGGTTGCAAGATATCGCTCGCCACCTCGCGCTCCGCAGATTTCACCGCTCGCAAGTTCTTGATGATCGAAACGGCATTGAGTGAAGAAGATAGGCCGTAGGTGGAAAAACGATCGTATTGCCCTTGAAGCCCCTCGAGAGTTGAAACCAGCTGGTCGACTGGGGTTGCCAGAGTTTCGCGAGTCGCGTGGCGCGAGGCGAGCCGCTCGATCAGCCCCGCATAAATGCTATGCATAGTCGATGAACCGAATCTTGTGGCGGTGACGGCACGCGTTGAAAGTGCATCGGAGGCAGCCTTAATAGCTCGAGAAAGAGTTCGCTCCCGCCCTTTGGTAAGCAAGAGTTCCGTGGACATACGACCAGGACGCAGGTCGGTGTCAGCTGTACCTTCGTCGCGTTCGATCTTGTCAGATGAAAAAATTCGATCCGCGCTTAAGAAGTAGACAGGGGGGACACTTGCTGCGAGAGCTTGCAAAAACGGCTGCTCTCCCATCAATGGATTGGTTTCGCTCTTGAAATATCGGAGTACCAATTCGTTCAAGGCGACCTGCTGCGCCACCAACTCTGATTTTCTGGTGGCAGTTAGAGCCTTTGATCGCGCTTTTGAACTCTTGGATGGAGTCGCGTCTTCTAGGAGTCGAAGCGTTTCGGGAGACGCGTTATGAAGGAATTCGGCGATTTCGGGCTTTGGGGTCTCACCTTCAAGGACAAAATTCCATCCGCCAAGAAGCCTCAAGCCTCGCTTAGTAGTGACTTCACAGCGAAATCCGCCATCCAGTTTGCCTTCTGGCCGTCGCGCAGAGACTTGTATTCCATTGGACAGCGAGACGAGAACTGATTGGAATTTGATCTTGGCGAGCGAGTTGCGATGGTTTCGACGCTCGTGGGGTGACAGCAGGTGAAAAAGGATAGCCAAGATATTCGTCTTACCCAGGCCATTCTCTCCGTAGAGGATTCTGACTTGCTCACCGATGTGCGGCGCCGCGAGTTTAAGCTCATAGTCGTACGACCCGAAGAGCTTTCCGATGGAGATGCTTGTAATGCGAATGGCATCCGCAGCATGCGAATCGCTATCCACCTTGTCGTCTTGATCTTTTGGTTCCATGTCTGCTCGGGTCGCGAAAACGATGTAGTTTCCCGATTCTTGTTAGTTTGTAAAGGCCCCAGTGAAGGGGTGCTGCGTCGGAACTGGCCGAGCACCATGCTGGGCGGCGCGGCCTTCGTGCTTGAACCCTACGCCTCGCGTACCGGGCCTTTGCTGTTGCACTCGCCAGCCACCAGACGCTGGCGAAGATGCACGTCTGTGCTGGCTTGTCGGTTAGGGATCTCAGGCGCGCGACTGCAGCGCGAGCAGGTTGCTCCCGGGAGGAAAGCCGATGCTCTAAGGTGCTACTGTATTCTTTCGCGAGTTTGGAAGAACGCAAATGAAAACCCGAGCCGCAGTAGCCTGGCAGTCCGGCCAACCCCTCACCATCGAAACCCTAGACCTCGACGGCCCCCGCGCCGGTGAGGTCCTCGTCGAGATCAAGGCCACCGGCATCTGCCACACCGACTGGTTCACGCTCTCCGGCGCCGACCCCGAAGGCCTGTTCCCTGCCGTGCTCGGCCACGAAGGCGCGGGCATTGTGGTCGACGTCGGCCCAGGCGTCACCTCGCTCAAGCCCGGCGACCACGTCATCCCGCTCTACACGCCCGAGTGCCGGCAGTGCAAGTTCTGCCTGTCGCGCAAGACCAACCTGTGCCAGCTGATTCGCGGCACGCAGGGCAAGGGCCTGATGCCGGACGGCACAGCGCGCTTTTCGCTCGGCGGCAAGCCGGTGCTGCACTACATGGGCACGTCCACGTTCAGCAACTACATCGTCGCGCCCGAGATCGCGATGGCGAAGATCCGCAGCGACGCGCCTTTCGACAAGGTCTGCTACATCGGCTGCGGCGTCACCACGGGCGTGGGCGCGGTGATCTTCACGGCCAAGGTGGAGGCGGGCGCCAACGTGGTGGTGTTCGGCCTGGGCGGCATCGGGCTCAACGTGATCCAGGGCGCCGCGATGGTGGGCGCCGACAAGATCATCGGCGTGGACGTCAACCCGCGCCGCGAGGCGATGGCGCGCCAGTTCGGCATGACGCACTTCCTCAACCCCAAGGACCACGCCAACATCGTCGACGCCATCGTGCAGCTGACCGACGGCGGCGCGGACTACAGCTTCGAGTGCATCGGCAACACCACCACCATGCGGCAGGCGCTGGAGTGCTGCCACAAGGGCTGGGGCCAGAGCATCATCATCGGCGTGGCCCCGGCCGGCGCCGAGATCGCCACGCGTCCCTTCCAGCTGGTCACGGGCCGGCAGTGGAAGGGGTCGGCGTTCGGCGGCGCGCGCGGCCGCACCGACGTGCCGAAGATCGTCGACTGGTACATGGAGGGCAAGTTGAAAATCGACCCGCTCATCACGCACAAGCTCAAGCTCGAAGACATCAACAAGGGCTTCGAGCTGATGAAGGCCGGCGAGTCGATCCGCTCGGTGGTGGAGTTCTAGATCATGATCGTCGAACGCATCTGGACGGGCAATTCGCTGCGCAACTACAACTACCTGGTGGCGTGCCCCGAGACGGGCGAGGCGCTGGCCATCGACCCGCTGGACAGCGAAAAGACGCTGGCCACCGCGCGCGTGAAGGGCTGGCAGATCACGCAGGTGCTCAACACGCACGAACACCACGACCACATCGGCGGCAACGCCGCGGTGGTGGCCGCCACGGGCGCTAAGGTCATCGCGCACCACAAGGCGGCCGGCGTCATCCCCGGCGTGGACCGCGGCGTGAAGGCGGGCGACGTGATCAAGGTGGGCAAGCACATCGAGCTGGAATGCCTGGACACGCCGGGCCACACGATGTGCCACATCTGCCTGCGCTCGCACACCGACCAGCCCGCGCTGTTCTCGGGCGACACACTGTTCAACGCGGGCGCCGGCAACGTGCACAACGGCGGCAACGTCGACGACCTGTTCGCCACGTTCGTCAACCAGCTGGCAAAGCTGCCCGACAACACGCGCGTCTATCCGGGGCACGACTACATCGAGAACAACCTGCGCTTCACGCTCGATAGGGAGCCCGACAACGCCGCGGCCCAGGAGATGCTGCCGAAGGTGACGGGGCACGACCCGGCCACTTCCATCGTCACCACGCTGGCGGACGAGAAGCGGATCAATACGTTCATGCGGCTGGCCAGCCCGAGCGTCGCGGCCAGGCTGCGCGAGAAGTTTCCGGAGCTGCCAGAGCGGCCGGATGCGAAGACGGTGTTCACGCGCTTGCGGCAGCTTCGCAACAGCTGGTGAACGGGCCGCTAGCGCTGCCCGAACCTCATCCCGTCGAACAAGTCCTTGTACTCGCGCGGTTGGCAGCGCCAATACTGCTTGGGCGCGAACACCTTGGCGCCCAGCTTCGCCGCCGCGTGCCACGGCCACCTCGGGTCGTAGAGCATCGCCCGCGCCAATGACACCGCATCGGCCTCTTCGTTCGCGATGATCGCCTCGGCCTGCTCGGGCTCGGTGATCAGGCCCACCGCGATCGTCGGCACTTGCGCTTCGGACTTCACCCGCTGCGCATACGGCACCTGGTAGCCAGGCCCGAGCTTGATCGCCTGCTGCGGGGAGACGCCGCCCGTCGTTACATGGATCGCCGCGCAGCCCTTGCCCTTGAGCACCTTGGCCATGGCCACCGTGCCTTCGATGTCCCAGCCGCCGGGCACCCAGTCGGTGGCGGAAATGCGCATCCACACCGGCTTGCCGGCCGGGAACGCCGCGCGCACGGCGTCGAACACCTCCAGCGGGAATCGCATGCGGTTCTCCAGGGTGCCGCCGTAGTCGTCGGTGCGCTTGTTCGCGATGGGCGACAGGAACTGGTGCAGCAGGTAGCCGTGCGCACCATGCACCTCCAACCCGTCGAAGCCCAGGCGCGCCGCGCGCTTCGTGGCCTGCACGAAGTCAGCCTTGATGCGCTCCATGCCGGCGCGGTCCAGCGCCTCGGGCGGGTCTTCGCCTTGCGCGTGCGGCACCGCGCTGGGCGCCTCGGTCTTCCAGCCGCGTGGTTCATCGGGCTTGATCTGCGCGCCGCCGTCCCATGGCGCTTCGCTCGACCCCTTGCGGCCCGCGTGCGAGATCTGGATGGCCAGCGCGATGGGCGAATGCTTGCGGATCGTGCCGATCACGCGCTGGAGCGCCGCCTCGTTGTCGTCGGAGTACAGGCCCAGGTCGGTGGGCGAGATGCGGCCGCGCGCGCTGACGGCCGTGGCTTCCAGGATCAACAGGCCGGCGCCCGATAGTGCCAGGTGGCCCAGGTGCACGTCATGCCAGTCGGTGGCCGAGCCGTCCTGCGCCGAGTACTGGCACATGGGGGCGATGACGATGCGGTTGGGGAGCTCGAGGGGGCCGAGGTGCCAAGGGGTGAAGAGGCGGGGTGCGGGGGCAGGTCCGTTGGAATGCATGTCCACATCATGCGTGAAGAGGCGTCATCGAGCGCACGGCCCAGCAATACCTGTCACACTCCGGCACCACTCCAAAGGTTCCCATGCCCCGCGCCAAGTCCACAGAGCAGTCCGAGCTCGAGATGCTGAACCAGGCGCAACGCGAGCAGGAGGTCTACGCGCTGATGCGCCAGACCGGCCGCAGCCGCGTGCAGGTGCTCAATGCCATGAAGGTGCGTGGCCCGGAGCGTGAAGCCGTGCTGCGCGCCTTGGGCGCGCGATAGCGCAACCCCGCTCCGTCGCCTGCGAATGGCTGGGCCACATGGCCCTGCCGATTTGCCGTACCCTTATTTCAAGAAATCAGGGAGCAAATCGATGCAGGAAAAATCAGCCGACAAACACCCGTTGAGCGACCTGGCCTACGACTGGATCACCCTCATCCAGAACAAGGCCCAGGCGCTCATGGCCTACGACCAGTACATCAAGGACGCCGAAGGCGCCGGCTCGCCCGAATGCGCGGCGTTCTTCCGCAAGGTGCACGACGCCGACAAGGCGCAGCTGGCTGAGGCGAAGCAGCACCTGGTGAAGGTGCTGCAGGGCTCGATGGGCGGTGGCAAGGGGTAGCTCCCGTGCACATCGTTTGCCCGCACTGCCACACCACCAACCGGGTGCAGCCCGACCAGCTGGGGCTGTCGCCCACCTGCGGCAGCTGCAAGCAGCGCCTCTTCACGGGGCATGCGGTGGCTCTCGACAGCGCCGCGTTCGACAAGCACGTCTCGCGCAGCCAGATCCCCGTGCTGGTGGACTTCTGGGCGTCGTGGTGCGGCCCGTGCCGCGCGATGGCGCCGGCGTATGAACAGGCCGCCGCGCGGCTGGAGCCGCACATGCGCCTGGCCAAGGTGGACACCGAGGCCGTGCCCGTCATCGCCCAGCGGTACCGCATCCGCAGCATTCCCACGCTGGTCCTGTTCGTGGACGGCCACGAGGTGGCGCGCCAGGCCGGCGCGCTGACGTCGCCGCTGCAAATCCAGCAGTGGGCGAAGCATTACGCCGAACGGCCCAAGAGCGCGGCCTGAGGCCACCGCCGCCCGCTCGGGTCAACCCCGAGCGGCGTCGCGCCCCTTCATCCCCATACTGCGCGGGTTGGAGGGGACGCCAATGCAAACGAAGACATTCGAGTACGGGCCCTACGAGCTGATCTGCTCGGCCACGCCTTCGGCCGGGGGCGGCTTCGGCGCCACGTTGATGGTCGCGATCTCGCACGGGGACGCGAGCGAAAGGACGCCCGTGCCGCTGGAGGCAAGCGCCTTCGCGAGCGAAGACGAGGCGATCGAGCACGCCGCCGCCAAGGGGCGCGACTGGGTCGACGAACACGGCTGAAAGGAAATCGCCATGAACTACATCGACGGCATGGTGTGCGCCGTGCCCACCGCCAGCAAGGCGGCCTACCTGCGTTACGCGCAGGACCTGGCGGCGCTCTTCAAGGACCACGGCGCCTTGCAGGTGACCGACACCTGGGGCGACGACGTGCCCGAAGGCAAGCTCACGTCGTTCACGATGGCCGTGAAGCGCGAGGAGGGCGAGACGGTCGTGTTCTCCTGGATCACCTGGCCGTCGCGCGCGGCGCGCGACCAGGGGTGGCAGAAGCTCATGGCCGACTCGCGCATGGAGAAGTTCTCCAAGGCCATGCCGTTCGACGGCAAGCGGATGATCTACGGCGGGTTCGAGGTGATCTCGCAGGCCTGAACCCGCGCCGCGTTCAGTTCGCCGCGAAGCAGTACAGGCGGCCGTCACCGCCGGTGGGGCGAATCTTGGCCATGCTGCAGCCGATCGTCGGGTGGCTGGAGTTCCACGAAACGGACCATGGCACCGTGGGGTGGGGGCCGGACTTGTCGAAGTGCCCGACCATCGCCGAGCCTTCGTCGGTGCCCTTCGTCCAGTTGCCGCAAGTCATGTCGGGGAAGGGCGCGCCGCCGCCCGCTCCGCCCACGAAGGCCGTGCCGTCCGCCCGCGAGCCGGTCAGGATGTCGTGCTGGTTGGGCTGCTTGGTGCGGTCGTTGATCGAGACGTTGCCCTTTTCGTCCAGGGCCGTCTGCACGTTGATGCCGTTGGCGTCCGAATGCAGCTCAGCCACGTTGCGCGCAATGAGCGCGCCCTTGGCGTTGTACCAGGGGCCGGTGCCGATGCGGTCGCGCGCGTTCACGAAGTCCGTGCCGTTGAGGGTGGAGGCCTGCGTGCTCAGGTAAGCGCGCCAGGTGCGGTTGCCCGCGCCGGCCGCTTGCGCCAGCGATTGGCAGAACCGGTCTGCACCTGCGATGCCGCCGAAGTCCGCGCCCTTGCCGGGGTTGGAGCTGGTGACGAAGAAACTCATGCCGGTGGGGCCCGACTGCATGCCCGCACATCCGGCGACGCCGATGACGCTCACTGCGGCTGCGAGGCCGATCCAATGCTTCGTACGCATAGCGGTTCCTTGATGGGCTGGTGGAAAGTTGGCATGCCATCGTAGGACCGCGCCGCGCGGGCGGGGGCAGGGCTTGCCCTTAGGTCTGGCGTAGCATCGGCGCCATGACCCCCGGCGACGAAAGCGACCTGGGCCGCCCGCCCGCCGGCTGGCGCCGCCGCGCCTACGAAGTCATCTTCGAATCGGAGACGCCCGCGGGCCGGGCCTTCGACAAGTTCATCGTCGCCGCCATCCTGGTCAGCGTGGCGGTCGTCGTGGCCGACAGCGTGCAGGAGTGGAGCAGCCGCAACCGCCGCCTGTTCGACGCCGCCGAGTGGTTCTTCACCATCCTCTTCACCGTCGAATACATCGCGCGCGTGGTCAGCGTGGAGAAGCCGTGGCGCTACGTGCGCAGCTTCTACGGCATCGTCGACCTGCTGTCGGTGCTGCCCACCTACCTGGCCATCCTCTTCCCGGAGACGCACGCGCTGATCGACGTGCGCGTGCTGCGGCTGCTGCGCGTGTTCCGCATCTTCCGGCTCACGCAGTACGTGGAGGAATACCAGATGCTCGGCGAGGCGCTGGCCGCCAGCCGCCGCAAGATCCTGGTGTTCCTGTCGGTCGTGCTGATGGTGGTGCTGGTGCTGGGCACGCTGCTGTATGTGGTGGAAGGGCCCGAGCACGGCTTCAAAAACATCCCCACGTCGGTGTACTGGGCGGTCACCACGATCACCACCGTGGGCTTCGGCGACATCACGCCCAAGACCGACGTGGGCCGCTTCATCGCGTCGGTGATGATGCTGATCGGGTGGGGCACGCTGGCGGTGCCCACGGGCATCGTCACCGCGGAGATGACGGCGCGGCGGGGCATTGGCGTGTTCCGCTCGCGCGCCGGGCGCTGCGACAAGTGCGGCGTGGGCGGACACCAGGCCGACGCGCGGTTTTGCCGCAACTGCGGCGCGTCGCTGCCTGAACCCGCCGGCGCGGAATGAACGTGTTCCAGCGCCTGCCGCGGCGCCTGCTCCTGGCCGCCTTCTGGCTCGCCCTCGTCGTGATCGCGGTCCTCGCGCTGTTGCCCGCGACGATGCCCTTGCCGTCGACCGGCTGGGACAAGGCGAACCACACCCTCGCGTTCGCCGTGCTGGCATTGCTGGGCTCGGCCTGCTGGCCGTCGATGAACGGCCGCGTGCTGGTGGCGCTGGCGGCCTACGGCGGCGCGATCGAGATCGCGCAGACCTTTACCGAAACGCGCATGGGCGAATGGATCGACTGGCTGGCCGACGTGGCAGGCCTCGCCGTCGCGGCCGCGTACCTCGCCTGGAAACACCGTAGACGCCGGCGCCGCGCCGCGCCATGATCGCTGGCCGATCCGGCGAACGAGGAGAAGTCCATGGCCCTGGCGACCGCACTGACGAAGCTGCTCAAGATCGAGCACCCGATCCTCCTCGCGCCGATGGACGTCGTGGCCGATGCGCGGCTCACGGCGGCGGTCAGCGGCGCCGGCGGCTTCGGCATCCTGGGCGGCGGCTATGGCAACGGCGAATGGCTGGCGCGCGAACTGCCGCTGCTGGCCGCATCGGGCCAGCGCTTCGGCGTGGGCTTCATCACATGGAGCCTGCAGAAGCAGGAGCCGTTGCTGGACCTGGTGCTCGAGCACCGGCCCGCGGCCGTCATGCTCTCGTTCGGCGACCCCGCGTCACTGGTGCCGCGCATCCATCGCGCGGGCGCTCTCGTCATTTGCCAGGTGCAGACGCTCGCGATGGCGAAGGAGGCACTGGCCGCCGGCGCCGACATCCTCGTCGCGCAAGGCATGGAGGCGGGCGGGCACGGCGCCGCGCGCGGCCTGTTCACGCTGTTGCCCGAGGTCGTCGATGCGGCGGGCAAGACACCCGTGGTTGCGGCAGGCGGCATTGCCGACGGCCGTGCGATGGCCGCTGCCATGATGCTGGGCGCATCCGGCGTGCTGATGGGCACGCGCTTCTACGCGACCGATGAATCGCCCGCGGCGGCCGCCGCCAAGGAGCGCGTGTGCCGCGCCGGCGGCGACGACTCGGTGCGCAGCATCGTCTTCGACATCTCGCGGCGCAACGTGTGGCCCGCGCCGTTCACGGGGCGTTGCCTGCGCAACGCGTACCTGCAGCGCTGGCTGGGACGCGAGGTCGAATTGATGCAGAACATCGGCGCCGAGGCCGACCGCTATGCGCGCGCCCGCTCGGACGGCGACTTCGACGTCGCCGCCGTGATCGCGGGCGAAGCCGCCGCGTTCGTCAAGGAGGTGCTGCCTGCCGCGACGATCGTGCAACGCGTCGCAGCGGACGCCGAGGCGCTGCTCGGCAAGCGCGTCGCCGCCTAGTCAGGCGCCGGCGCCTTCGGGGTTGCCCGTCACCAGCCACTTCGCCATCCCGGCGCACAGCTCGGCGCTGGCCGGGAACTGGAACCACCCGAAGCGCGGGCTCTGGAACAGGAAGAGGCCGCCCGACGCGATCGGCACGGCGTTGGTGCCCTGGCCCATGCGGCGGAAGTAGAAGTGCTCCACGGGGTGTGCGCTGCCGACGTTGGTCTGGCTGGTGGGGATGGCCGGCTCCATGCGCGAGCGCAATTGCCCCAGCTGCGCGATGAGCGAATCGAGCTCGTCGGCGCGCAGTACCTGCACCTTCTTCTCGAAGGTCAGTTCGAGCAGGCGGCCGTCGGGGTTGAGGGTGAAAGACTTCAGGGATGCCACCGGGGTTTCCTTCTGGTTCGCGGACGGCGAAGCATACTGTCTCCCCGGAGGCACCCATGGAACGAGTTTCTGTCGACATCACGGCCGCCGGCGTCGCGCGCGTCACGCTCGCGCGGCCCGACAAGATGAACGCGCTGGACGACGCGATGTTCGAGGCGATCAACGCCACGATCGCGCGGCTGCAGAAGGAAAGCGGGCTGCGCGCGGTGGTGCTGCACGGCGACGGCCGCGCCTTCTGCGCGGGCCTCGACAAGTCCAGCTTGTCGGGCCTCGCCGGCGAGGGGTCAAGTTCTATCAACAACCTGGAGCCGCGCACGCATGGCCTGGCCAACCGCTGGCAGCACGTCGCCTGGGGCTGGCGCCAGGTGCCGGTGCCGGTGATCGCCGCCGTGCACGGCGTTGCTTTCGGCGGCGGCCTGCAGATCGCGCTGGGCGCCGACGTGCGCATCGTGCATCCGGATACGCAGCTGTCGGTGATGGAGATCCGCTGGGGCCTGGTGCCCGACATGGCGGGCTGCGTGCTGATGCTGGAGCTGATGCGCGCGGACGTCGTGCGCGATCTCGTCTACACCGGGCGCGTCGTGAAGGGCGACGAGGCGGTGGCGCTCGGGCTGGCCACGCGCGTGGCGGCCGATCCGCTCGACGAGGCCATGAAGCTTGCCGCTCAGATCGCCGCGTCCAGCCCCGATGCGATCCGCGCCGCCAAGCGCCTGCTCAACGCCGCCTCGCCCGTGGATGCACAGCGCGTGCTGCAGGCCGAGGCAATGGAACAGCAGAAGCTCGTCGGCAGCCCGAACCAGCGCGAGGCCGTGCTGGCCGGCATGCAGGGGCGCGCCGCGATGTATCGTTAGGACATGGGCAACCTGGCCGAACTCGACACACCCGCCGCGCTGGTCGATGCGCGGCGCATGCAACGCAACATCGCGCGCATGCAGGACCGCCTGGACGTGCTGGGCGTGCGCTTCCGCCCGCACGTGAAGACGAGCAAGTCGCTGCCGGTGGTCCAGGCGCAGCTGGCGGCGGGTGCGCACGGCATCACCGTCTCGACGCTGAAGGAGGCGGAGCAGTTCTTCGAAGCCGGCATCACGGACATCCTGTACGCGGTGTGCATGGCGCCGGGCAAGTTGCCGCACGTGCTGCGCCTGCGCCGCGCTGGCTGCGACCTGAAGGTGATTACGGACAGCGTGGCGGCCGCGCAGGCGATCGCTGCGTTCGGGCGCGAGCAGGGCGAGGTGTTCGAGGTGTGGATCGAGGTGGACGTGGACGGCCACCGCTCGGGCATCCCGCCGGAGAGCGACATGCTCATCGACGTGGGCCGCGCGCTGCACGAAGGCGGCATGAAGCTGGGGGGCGTGATGGCGCACGCCGGCTCCAGCTACGAGTTCGACGATCCCGAAGCATTGCAGAAAGTCGCGGAGCAGGAACGCAGCGGCACCGTGCGCGCGGCGCAGCGCCTGCGCGATGCCGGCCTGCCGTGCCCGGTGGTCAGCGTGGGCTCGACGCCGACCGCGCTTTCGGCCACGCAGCTGGAAGGCGTGACCGAGGTGCGCGCCGGCGTCTACGTCTTCTTCGACCTGGTGATGCGCAACGTGGGCGTGTGCGCCTTCGACGACATCGCGCTGAGCGTGCTCACCACGGTCATCGGCCACCAGGAAGACAAGGGCTGGGCCATCGTCGATGCCGGCTGGATGGCGATGAGCCGCGACCGCGGCACCGAAAGGCAGAAGTGCGACTTCGGTTACGGGCTGGTGTGCACGCAAGACGGTGCGCCCCTCGAAGGCTACGTGCTGAGCGGCGCCAACCAGGAGCACGGCATCCTGTCGCGCGCGGGTGGCGTCGACAGGGAGATCGCCGCGCGTTTTCCCGTGGGCACGCGGCTGCGCATCCTGCCGAACCATGCGTGCGCCACTGCGGCGCAGCACCCCGAGTACCACGCGATCCTGGCGGACGGCCGCATCGCCACCTGGCCGCGCTTCTATGGCTGGTGACCTGCCCCGCTCCGTGAACCCGGGCGCCAACGCGAAGCCGGGCGGCCACTACTCGCACGGCACCGTCGCCAACGGCTTCGTGTTCGTGTCGGGGCAGCTGCCGATCGCGCGCGACGGCACCAAGCTCAATGGCGCGAGCTTCGCCGACCAGGCACGGCAGGTGCTGGCTAACGTGCAAGCCGTCCTCGAGGCGGCCGGCAGCGGCGTCGACCGGCTCGTGCAGGTGCGCGTGTACGTCGACGACGTCGCGAACTGGCCCGAGTTCAACACGATCTACGCGCAGTGGGCGGGCGCGAGCCGGCCCAGCCGCGCCGTGGTGCCCACCGGCGCGCTGCACTACGGCTTCAAGATCGAGGTCGAAGCCGTCGCCGCCGTCTAGGCGCGCTTTTCGCGCGAGCGCCGCGCGCCGGCCTTGCCCAGCGCCGCCCACTTCTTGCGCAGCGCGATGCGGTCCAGCGCGCCCATCTCCACGCGCTGCGCGTCGCGCAGGAGCTTGTGGTAGTTCTGCAGCCGGTCTTCGTCCACGTGCTCGCGCACCGCGCAACCGGGCTCGCCCTCATGGCGGCAGTCTGCGAAGCGGCACTGCAGCGCGAGCGACTGCACGTCCTCGTATGTCGCGGCCAGCGTCTCCGCATCGGCATCGGGCCGCCACGTGCGCAGGCCCGGCGTGTCGATGATGCAGGCGCCTTGCGGGCACAGGTGCAGCGAACGCGCGGTCGTCGTGTGGCGCCCGCGCCCGTCGCCGCTGCGCACGCCGCCCGTCGCCTGGCCGGCGTCGGTGAGCGTGTTGGTCAGCGTCGACTTGCCCGCGCCCGACGAGCCGAGCAGCACCAGCGTCTGGCCCGCGTGCAGCCACGGCCCGATCTCCGTGCGTGCCTGTCCCGACAGCGCGTTGACCGCGAGCACCGGCACCGTCGCGGGCAGGCGGCGGCACACGTCGGCGTAGCGCTCGCGCGCATCGGGCGCGATGTCGGCCTTGGTGAGCACGACCACCGGCACCACGTCGCACGCGCGCACCATGGCGAGGTAACGCTCCATGCGGCGCGGGTTGAAGTCGGCGTCCAGCCCCATCACCAGCAGCGCGGTGTCCACGTTGCTGGCGAGCGGCTGGCGCCGGCCGTCGTTGGCGCGGCGCGCGATCTGCGTCACGGGCTCGACGACATCGGCGATCCAGAGGTCGCCATGCTCGTCTTCCTGCACGACGACCCAGTCGCCGACGGTCAGTTGCGTGTCGTGGCGCAGCCTGCGCGCCGTTCCCTCGTGCAGGCCGTCGTGCAGCGCGAAGGTATCGCGCTGGGTTTCAGTGATGCGCGCCAGGCGCGCGTTCGGCGGGGTGTCCGCCAGTTGTGCGACGCGGTTGACGATGCCCTGGGTGAGGCCGATCGCGCGCAGGTTGTCGAAATCGATGTGTTCGAACATGGGGGTCCATGGATGAATGCTTCCGCCACGCGCAGGAAAGCGCGTGGAACTGGGGGTTTGGAAGCCGGCCGCGGCGAGCGCGGCGATCAATGGACCCGGTGAGGGATCGGGTGAAGCGCGGGGCTCAGGCCGCAACCGGCACGGGGGCGACAGGCTTGGTTTGGCTCATGGTCATCTCCTTGTGCGGTTGGGTGGAAGAAACGAAGGCGCGAGTGTGCCAGCGACCGACCGGACGGTCAAGGATTTGTAGGAGAAAACGTACAGCCTCCAAGCTCGCGTCCTACAGACACGCTGCGGTGCTCAACCTGAGGATGGCCGTCCAATGTTGAAGAAAGCAGTCCACCCCATGTTGCAAGGCCAGAGCTTTCGCGACCGCGACGGCCAACGCTGGTTGGTGCGCGCCCAGCGCCCCGGCCCCGAAGGCCAGTTCGTGATCGAAGCCGAGATGAAGGGCACGTACCCGCGTGTCGCCGTCTACACGATGACCGAGCGCGAGTTCCGCGCCCACGCACGCACCGCGTCGCTCAAACCCGAGCGGCGTTGAGCCTCACATCCGCACGCGCACGTCGCACTCGCCCGACTTGCGCGTGACGTCGATGCCCACGTGGTTGCCGTAGCGCTGCAGCCGCATGTCCACCTTGGCGCCCGCCACGTCCAGCCGCAGGATCTCCATCCACTCGACGAAGTGCGGCAGGCGCGGCGCGTGCAGCGCCACCTCGCCGTTGCCCGCGTCCACGTCCAGCCCCAGGCAGGCCTGCAGCATGGCGTAGACGCCGGCGGCGGCCCACGCCTGCGGTGAGCACGCCACCGGGTACAGCGTGGGCCCGGCGCTGCCGCGCCGCGGGAACCCGCAGAAGAGTTCGGGCAGGCGGTGCTGGTTGAAGTGCAGGCTCGAATCGAACATGCCGCTGAAGACGCGCATGGCCTGCAGCGTGTGGCCGTAGCGCGCCATGCCCGCGGCGATCAGCGCGTTGTCGTGCGGCCAGATCGACCCGTTGTGGTACGACATGGGGTTGTAGCGCGCCTGGCCCTCGGCCACGGTGCGGATGCCCCAGCCGCTGAAGAAGTCGGGTTCCAGCAGGCGTTCGGACATGCGCGCCGCGTGCTCGGGCAGGGCAATGCCGCTCCACATCGTGTGGCCGGCGTTGGAAGTGGCGACCTCGCAGCGCTCGCCGTGGCCGTCCAGCGCGATGGCGTACAGGCCCATGTGCTCCGACCAGAAGCGCGCGGCGAAGGCTTCGCGCAAGCTGCGCGCCTTTTCGCGCTGGGTCTTGGCCATCGCGGTTTCGCCCAGCGCATCGGCAATCTCGGCCGCCTGCAGCCGCGCTTCGTACACGTAGCCCTGCACCTCGCACAGCGCGATGGGCGTGTCGGCCATGCGGCCGTCGGCATGGAACACCGAGTCGTGCGAGTCCTTCCAGCCCTGCTGCACCAGGCCGTCGCTGCTGCGCCGCGCGTAGGCGACGAAGCCGTCGGCGTCGGCCATGCGGTCGATCCAGTCCAGCGCGGCGCGCACGTTCGGCCAGATCGAGCGGATGAAGGCGAGGTCGCCGGTGCGCCGCAGGTACGCGCCGGCCAGGCCGACGAAGAGGGGCGTCGAATCGACGCTGCCGTAGTAGCGCGCAAAGGGCACCTCGCGCGTGGTGGCCATCTCGCAGTTGCGCGCCTCGTGCAGGATCTTGCCGGGCTCGGCATCGCGCGAAGGGTCGCTCTCGCGCGCCTGCGTCTCGGCGAGAAACGCCAGCACGCCGCGCGCCGGCGCAGGGTCGATCCACAGCAGCTCGCGCGCGGTGATCACGCCGTCGCGGCCGAACGTGGTCGAGTACCACGGCACGCCCGCATACGGGTACAGGCCCGTGGAGAGCTTCGTGCACAGCATCACCACGTCGGCGAAGGAGCGCCGCAGCCACAGGTCCATCTGCGGGTGCGAGGTGACGAGCGCGCAGCTCTCGGCTTCGATCTCGCGCCGCACCTGTTCGTTGGCGCGGTAGGCCTCGACATAGGGGATGCGCCCCGTTTTCGCCGGGACGTCGCTGCGCTCGCACTCCACCGAACAGTACAGGTGCCATTCCTCGCCCGGCGCCACCTGCACCTCGAACACCGCGCTGTCTTCGGTCAGGGACTGCGGCGCCGGCTCGAAGTGGATGCGCGTGCGACGCTCCACCTGGTCGAGGCCCTCGTAGGCGAATAGCACGTGGTCCGCTGCCGCCCGCGCAGGCAGCGTGCGGCCACGGTTCACGCGCGCCATGCCCCGCACCTCGAACAGGTCGGCGAAGTCGGCGGAATACGCCAGGCCCAGGCGCATGAAGGCCGCTTCGGTGCCGTGGTTGGTGATGCGGATGTGCTCGCGCACGCAGTCCTGCCACAGCAGCTTGGCGCGGAAGATGTGGATGGAGCCCTTGCCGATGTCGCCGCGGTCGGGGTTCATGAACTCGGCGACCAGCACGTTGTTGTCCTCGCGCACGCTCGAGCCCAGGAACATGGGGCGCACGCCCTCGACCGTCAGGCGCATCTCGCTCAGGTGCCGCGTGTCCTCGTAGAACAGGCCTTCCTCGCCCAGCCCGGTGCCGTCGACGTCGCCATAGCGGTCGCTCACCAAAAAGCTGTTGCCTTCCTTGAGCACGTGCGGGCTCTCGTCCGCACGCGCCGCCTTCGCCGACACGTACCACTCGTTGCCGATGCGGATGCGGTCGGCCTGCAGGCCCATGGCTTGCGTCTCGCGCTTGCTCATGCGGGGCTCGATTCCTCGACGTCGCCCTCGCGTTCCATGCGATGCCCCGCAAGGCGCGAGTACACGTCGACATAAGCCTGCGCCATGTGCGGCGAGGAAAAGCGCTGCTCGAACACGCGCCGGCAGTCGGCACGGTCGATCTCGCCGACGCGCTGCGCGGCGGCGATGGCGGCCTTCTGGTTGTCCACGACGAAGCCGGTGACGCCGTCGTCCAGGAGTTCGGGCACCGAGCCCATGCCGTAGGCGACCACGGGCGTGCCGCAGGCGAGCGACTCGATCACCACCAGGCCGAAGGGCTCGGGCCAGTCGATGGGAAAGAGCAGGGCGCGCGCGCCGCCCAGCAGCACGTTCTTGCCGGCGTCGTCCACCTCGCCCACGTACTTCACGAGCGGGTGCTCCATGAGGTGGGCGATCTCGCGTTCGTAGTACTCGCGGTCGGCATCGTCGATCTTGGCGGCCACGACCAGCCGCGTGTTGCAGGCGACGGCGATCTCGATCGCACGGTCCAGGCGTTTCTCGGGCGAGATGCGGCCGATGAAGGCGAAGTAGTCGAGCGGCTGCGCCGAGAAGTCGTACAGCCCCAGGGGCAGGCCGTGGTACACGGTGGCGACGTAGTTCGCATCCGGCAGCGCTTGCCGCTGGTGGTCGGAGATCGACACCACCGGGTGGTCGCGGAACTGCTCGTGCAGGGCCTTGAGGTAAGGCGCGTCCAGGCGCCCGTGGAAGGTGGTCACGCTGGGCGTCGGGCAAACCCGCGACATCGGGTAGTGGAGGCAGTCGACATGGAAGTGCATCACGTCGAACTCGTTCGCCCGCTGGAACACCAGGTCGTTGAGCATGGTCTGGCGCGCCATCCAGCCCGTGCGCGCCGACGCGGTCCGCATGCCGTGTTCGCACACCGACACCAGGTCGGCGGACGTGATCGAGTCGCCGGTGGCGAAGAGCGTGACCTGGTGGCCCTGCTCGACCAGCGCCTCGGTGAGGTAGGAAACGACCCGCTCGGTGCCGCCGTAGCCCTTGGGCGGGACGCTTTCGAACAGGGGGGCGACTTGCGCGATCCTCAGGGTTTTCTTCATCCGGCAAAGCTATCTGCTTACCGAGTCTTGTTGCATCGCCGCACTGCTGGCATTCTTGTAGTCGATGGCCTACCGCTTTCTTCAACTTGTGCTTGTTTTCGCGCTGGCGCCGTTCACCGCGCACGCGGCCGACGTCGAGCTACGCAGCGGCGACATCGTGCTGTTGCGCCACGCGAGCGCGCCGGGCGTCGGCGACCCGCCGGGCTTCAAGCTGGACGATTGCGCCACGCAGCGCAACCTCAGTGATGCGGGCCGGGCCGAAGCGCGACGGTTCGGCGAGGAGATGAAGCGGCGCGGCGTGCGCATCGGCGCGGTGCTCACCTCGCAGTGGTGCCGCACCCGCGACACGGCGAAGCTCGCGTTTCCCGGCATCGCCGCGCGCGACGAGCCATCGTTCAACTCGTGGTTCGGGCAGGTGCCGGTGGAAAGCGAAGGCGAGCTCAAGAAGGCCCGCGACGTGCTGAGGCGCTGGAGCGGCCCGGGCGTCCTGGTGGTGGTGTCGCACCAGATCAACATCCACGCCATCACCGGCGTGCCCACGGCGTCCGCCGAAGCGGTGGTGGTGCGCAAGGACGCGAAGGGCGAACTGGCCGTCGCCGGGACGATCCAGGCGCCCTAGAAGAAGCTCTTGAACAGGTAGAACATGTTGTCGATCGCCTTGTGGCGCCAAGAGCGGTGGCGCCAGCGGTCCAGGTCGATCTCTTCCGCGCGCTTGACGTACTTCTCGAACACGCCGTCGAGCTGGCCCGCGAGGTCCTTGTCGAGGATGGCCAGCGTGATCTCGTCGTTGGTCTCGAAGCTGCGGTCGTCGAAGTTGGTCGAACCGATGGCGCTCCAGATGCCGTCCACCGTCATCACCTTCTGGTGCAGGAGCGTGTGCGGGTACTCGAAGAGCTTCACGCCGTGCTCCATCAGCATCTCGAAGTTGCGGTGCCCCGCGTGCTGCACCATGGGGTTGTCGCTGCCGCTGGTCGACGGCATCAGCACGCGCACGTCCACGCCGCGCTTCACGGCCGCGCCGAACGCCTTGATCGCCTCGGGCTCGGGGATGAAATAGGGGTTCTGGATCCAGATGCGCTTGCGCGCCAGGCAGATCACCGTGTGGTGCAGGATCTTGATGGTCGGCGCCGAGTTCTCGGGCTTCACGAACACCGGGTGCATGGTCACGTCGCCGGCGCGCTCCAGCTTCGGGAAGAAACCCTCGCCGACGAGCAGTTCGCCCGAATCGCCCGTCCAGTTCTCGCTGAACACGCCTTGCAGGTTGTTCACGATGGGGCCGTGCAGCCAGACGCTCAGGTCCGAGAAGTGGCAGCCGTCCTCCGCGTCGCCCAGCCATTCGTCCACGATGCAGTGGCCGCCGACGAAGGCCTCGCGCCCGTCGATCACGATCAGCTTGCGGTGGTCGCGGTTGTTGAGCACGCCCAGGTTGCGCAGCGACCGCTTGTGGAAGAAGCGCACCTTGCAGCCGGCGTCGCGCAGCTGCTTCAGCACGTCCTTGCCCATGTTCCGCGAACCGGTGTCGTCGAGCATGATGCGCACGTGGACGCCGGCGCGGGCGCGGTGGATGAAGGCCGCGGCCAGCTTGCGGCCCAGCTGGCCGTCCTTCCAGAGGAAGGTCTCGAAGTGGACGTGCTGCCGCGCGGCGGCGATGCGCTCGAGGATCACGTCGTAGAAGCGCCCGTTCTCGATCAGTTCCACGGAATTCCCATCGACGGGCGTGCTCAGGGTGATCCCGGCCAGCGAGGTCACCAGGTCGTCGATCGGCGCGTCGCACTGCACCTCGAGCTTGGGATCGCGGTGCCGGCGGATGGACCAGATCACGATCACCAGCAAGGCGATGACCGCGAGAAAGCCGAGCGTCCAGAGGGATGCCACCATGGATGGGATTGTTCCGCCGCGCGCGGCAGCGCCGAGTCAGCCAATGCCGCGTCAGCGGGACGGCGCTTGCGAACGGATGGGCTGGTTCGCCTACGCGCGCAGCCGTTCGACGACGCGCTGCGCGATCGGCATGCTGATGCCGTGGCCGGTGGCGGGGAAGACGTCGATGGTCGCGCTGGCCCCCAGCTGGCGCGCAGCCTCGATGGCGTGGGAGACGGGCACGACGCCGTCGTCCTGGCCGTGCAGGAAATGGAAGCGCGTGTTCGCGGGCGGCGTGGCGGGCACGATGGCAAAGCGCCCGGACAGCGACACGATGCGGCCCGCCAGCGCGTGGCCGAGCCGCGCCGATTCGAGCGCCATGATCGCGCCCTGCGAGAAGCCCACGATCACCGTCGCCTCGGGCTTCACGCCAAAGCGTTGCTGCAGCTCATGGACCGCCTGCACGAACAGCGGCATGGCCTGCTCGATGCGCGCGGGCCGGCTGGCCTCGGTCACGCCGCCGATCGAGAACCACTGCAGCCCGCTGCCGAAATCGGAGGGAAAGGGCGCGGGCACCGACGCCACGCTGGCGTTCGGGAAGGCGCGCGCGAGGAATTCGCCGATGGGCACCAAGTCGTCCGCCGTCGCGCCGACGCCGTGGAACAGCAGGATCAGCTGCTGTGCCCCGGGCACTTCGCGAACGACGACGGGCTCCTTCACGCCGGCACCTTCGCCGTTTCGCCGAAGACGTAGGCGTCCATCGCGAGCACGCCGAAGGTCATGCCGCCGTCAATGACGCGCACCGGCGCGTCCGGGTCCGCCGCGCCGAAAGCGAAGGGCAGCGGCAGGTAGTGGTCCGGCGTCGGGTGCGCGCGGCGCGCATGCGGGGCCGACGTCGCGTAGTTGGCGAGCGCGGCGCCGTCGTGAGCCTTCACGGCCTTGCGGGCCCAGTCCACGAACTCGGTGGCATAGGTGGGGCCGGCGTTCTCCTCGCCGGCGCCCCACACCACCTCGCGCAGGTTGTGCGTGATGCTGCCCGAGCCGACGATCAGCACGCCTTCTTCCGCTAGCGGGGCGAGCGAGCGGCCCAGCTTCACGGCACCTTCGCCGTCGAGCGTGTGCGGCATCGACACCTGGAACACGGGCACGTCGGCCTTCGGAAAGAGATGGCGCACGGGCACCCAGGCGCCGTGGTCCATGCCCCATTCGTTGTCGGCGACCGCGTTCCAGCCGTCGGCGTTCAGCAGCTCCAGCGCCCGCGCCGCGACGTGGGGAGCGCCGGGCGCCGGGTACTGGATGCGATAGAGCTCGTCGGGGAAACCGCCGAAGTCGTGGATGGTCTCCGGCGTGGCCGTCGTGGCCACGCGCAGGCCGCGCGTGGTCCAGTGCGGCGAGAACACGAGCACGGCCTTGGGCCGCGGCAGCTCGCGGCCGAGCTGGGTGAGCAGGGGGCCGGCCTTGCCGGGATCGATGGCGAACGTCGGCGAACCGTGCGAGATGAAGAGCGAGGGCATGCGGGTCATGGGCTCATTGTGGTCGCGCGCGCGGCTTTCGTGGGGCGGCGCCGTTGAACGCAGCGTTGCAATCGACTGAATGCTGCGTGCGTGCAGGACTTCACGCAATTCGGGCGGTGCGCGGGAATAGACCGGCCCCGCGCCGTGTTCATCCGCCCGTACGCACCCCGAAACCCCCACAGGAGAAACTCGAATGAAGAAGTTGCTTACCGCTGCCTTACTGCCGGCCCTGCTCGGCGCCTGCGCGACGACCGGCGGGACCTATGCGTCGTCCGGCAGCTATGGCGGGTCCGACTACGGCTCGCCCGCACCCGCGCCCGTCGCCAAGGTCGCGGCCGCCCCCGTCGTTGCGGGCTTGCCGCTGATGGTCAAGGACGGCCTCGTCGTCACGAAGAAGGGCATCACCGTCTACACCTTCGACAAGGACGTCGCGGGCAGCGGCCGCTCCAGCTGCAACGGCGACTGCGCGGTGCAGTGGCCGCCGGTGCTGGCCGCTGCGTCGGACGACGCGCAGGGCGCGTACACCGTCGTCGCGCGCGACGACGGCCGCCGCCAGTGGGCCTACAAGGGCAAGCCCGTGTACACGTGGCCCGAGGACCAGGAGCCGGGCGACAAGTACGGCGACAACTACCTGAAGGCCTGGCATGTCGTGCCGCAGTGAGCGGCGCATGAAGGGCCGTCCGCTGGCCGTCCTGCTGGCCCTCGCGCTCGCGCCGCTGGCCGCGGCCGTGGCGGGCACGCTCAACGTCGTCGTGATGGACAAGGAAGGCAAGCCCGTGCCCGACGCGGTCGTGGCGCTGGTGCCTTCGCGTGCCGCGGCGCCCAAGGTGGCGCTGCCCACGCAGGTGACCATCAACCAGGAGAAGATGCGCTTCGTGCCCGCGGTGGCCCTCGTGGCCGTGGGCGCGAAAGGCACTTTCGTCAACAACGACCCGTGGGAGCACCACGTGCGCGCCAGCGCCGCGGGCATCAAGAGCTTCGACGACGGCGGCAGCGGCGGCTTCGAGCTGCGCCTGGAAGGCAAGGCCGATGGCAAGCCGGCGAAGACGGCGGTCGCGACCTTCGACAAGCCGGGGCCGGTCCTGGTCGGCTGCCACCTGCATGCGTCGATGAAGGGCCACGTGTACGTGAGCGACACGCCTTGGGCCGCGCTCACGGGCGATGACGGAACCGCGAGCTTCGACGCCGTGCCCGAGGGCCCGGTGTTCGTGCGCGTGTGGCAGGCCGACCAGCTGATCGACGTGCCGCCGCGGCAGATGACGCTGGGCGCCACGCCCGCCAGCACCACCGTCCACCTCACCGTCGTGCCGCGCCGCAAACGCACCTGAGGCCATGGCCGGGCTACGATGGGGGGTGCTCAAGCGCATCCTTCCCATCGCCGGCCTGGCGTTCGCTTCGTTTGCGCAGGCGCAGGCCGTCGCGCTGGACCCCGAGATCGCAGCGCTGGCGCAGCGCGAGGCGCCGGCCGTGCTCGAGACGCTGCGCCAGCTCACGTCGGTCGACAGCGGCACCAACCAAGCGGGCGTGGCGGCGGTGGCCGAGCAGGTCGAGCGCTTTGCCAAGGGTCTGGGCGCCGACGTGCAGCGCGTCACGCCCGCGAACAACGTCATCGGCCCCAACCTCGTGGTCACCTTCAAGGGAACGGGGCAGCGGCGCATCATGCTGATGGCGCACATGGACACCGTGTACGTGGCGGGAACCGCGGCCGCACGGCCCTTCCGGCTGGACGGCAACCGGGCCATCGCGCCGGGCATCGGCGACGACAAGGGCGGCGTGGCGGTGTTCCTGCATGCGATGAAGCTGCTGAAGGCGCGCGGCTTCGCGGACTACGAGCGCGTGACGCTGGTCTTCAACAGCGACGAGGAGCAGGGCAGCTTCGGCTCGCGCGACCTGATCCGCTCGCAGGCGTCGCGGCACGACGTGATCCTGAGCGGCGAATCGAGCGGCCCGCGCGAGACGCTGGTCATCGGCACCTCGGGGGCGGGCGGCCTGCGCGTGGTGTTCCGCCGCGGCGACCGCATGGTCGAGGAAGCCTCCGACACGGTGCTGCGCACGCGCGAGCTGTTCACGCAGGTACCCGAGACGCGCATGAACTGGACGATCGCGCGCGTGGAGGACACGACGGCGCTGAAGGACGCGGCCGCGACGATCACCTGGCGCATCAAGGGGCGGCCTTCGCATGCCGGCGTCACGCCGCACCTCGGGATCAACGCCGTGGTCGAGGGCGCGCTCCTTGTCAAGCGCGTGACGCAAGCCGCCGCGACGATGCCGGGCGTGCGGCTGCAGTGGCGCGCGCTGACGGGCGGGCAGGTGTCGAACATCATTCCCGACCAGGGCCTGGCGCAAGTCGAGATCGCGGCGCCGAACGTGCAGGAGGCAGCCGCCGCCCTGGCGCAGGTGGGCAGCCAGCCCGGCCTGCCGGGCGCGCAGGTCACCGTGGAAGTCACGCCGGGCCCGGCGCCCGCCGGTAGCGGCGGCGACGTCTTCGCTTCCGCCGACATCCGCGTGCCCACGCCGGAAGCTTTTGCCACGCTCACGAAGATCGTGCGCGACAGGGTGGAGGAGAAGAAGTTCGCGTCGACCTCGCTCGCCGCGAGCGAGCTGCTGGCCTTCCCGCCGTACAACATGAACGCGCAGGCGCGCGCCATCGCGGAGACGGTGATCGCGATCAACCGGCAATTGGGCGGCGAGCTGGAGATCGGCCCGCGCGCCTTCGGCGCCACCGACGCCGCGTGGGCCGGGCAATCGGGCAAGCCGGTGCTGGAGGGCTTCGGCCTGCCCGGCGCCAACTACCACTCGTCCGACGAGGAATACATCTTTGCCGACCGCATCCCGCGGCGGCTGGCGCTGGTGGCCGAGACCATCCGCGCGATCTCGCGCATGGAGGGCAAGTGAGATGCAGGTTCACCGGATCGTGAACGCAACCGAAGCCGACATCGAGGGCCTGGCCGACGTCCTCATCGACTGCGTCGAGGGCGGCGCGTCGGTGAGCTTCATGGAGCCGATGACGCGCGAGAAGGCGCTCGGGTTCTGGCGCAAGGTCGCGCAATCGGCGGCGCGCGGCGAGCGCGTGCTGCTCGCCGCCGAGGAGGGCGGGCGCATCGTGGGCACCGTGCAGGTCGTCTTCGACATGCCCGAGAACCAGCCGCACCGCGGCGATGTCTCCAAGATGCTCGTCCACCGCTCGATGCGCAAACGCGGCATCGGCGAATTGCTGATGCGCGCGGCGGAGCAGGCGGCCGCCGAACACCGCAAGACCCTGCTGGTGCTGGACACCGCGAGCGCCGATGCGGAACGGCTGTACGAGCGCTGCGGCTGGCAGCGCGTGGGCGTCATTCCCGGCTATGCCCTGCTGCCGCAGGGCGGGTACTGCGACACGGTGTATTTCTACAAGACGCTCTGAGGGGTCGCGTGGTTGCGGAAATCTATCCGCAGTTCGCCGGATACAAGCCGATGCGACATTAGTTTGGCCGTGGGCTAAGATGGGCCCATCGGAGGCAACCGGCTTCGCAATCCCCGGCACCAACAGAGGGAAGCAGGCCAACAGCGCAAAGCCCATGCCCAACATTGCATCGCTCCTAAAAGAAGAAATCGCCCGCGTCTCGCGAAAGCAATCCCGCACCGAAATCCAGGCGCTGAAGAAGGCGAATTCCCACTACCGCGGCCAGATCGCGGAACTGAAGCGCCGCATGCAGGCGCTGGAGCAGCAGGTGCGCCGCCTCGGCAAGGCCGGGCCCGTGCGCGGCGCCAGGGCCGCCGCCGCCGAAGATGACGGCGAGGAGGGCGGCCCCCAGATCCGCTACAGCGCCAAGAGCCTGGCGTCGCAGCGCAAGCGGCTCGGCCTGTCGGCCGCGTCGCTCGCCAAGTTGCTGGGCGTGTCGGCACTGTCGGTCTACAAGTGGGAAAGCGGCAACACGCGCCCGCGCCGCAAGCAGATCGAGGCCATCGCGCAGCTGCGCGGCATGGGGCGCCGCGACGCGCAGAAGAAGCTCGAGGAACTCGGCTAGGCGTCCTACAGCAGCCACGGCTGGGCCAGCCTAGAGTCGCGCCATGGCCGACGAGGAGACGCCGCAAGGCACGAGCGCGCGCCTGCGCGCATGGGGCTCGCAAGCCACGGCGTTCGCGCGCCGCTGCGCCGGCTGGGTGCGCCGCCACCCGTGGCGCACCGTCGCGATCCCGCCGCTCCTCGTCGCCGCATGGGTGCTGGCCCTCATCCCGTTCACGCCCAGCGTCGCCGACCTGCGCAAGTTCCGCACCGAGGTGCCGGCAGTCGTGCTCTCGTCCGACGGCGTCGTCATCGCCGAATACCGGCGCGTGAACCGGCGCTGGGTGCCGCTGGAAGGCATCTCGCCGCGCGTGGTGGACGCGCTCATCGCCACCGAGGACCGGCGCTTCTACAGCCACCACGGCATCGACGTCGTGCGCACGGCGGGTGCCCTCGTGCGCACGCTGCGCGGTGACCGGCAGGGCGGCTCGACCATCACGCAGCAGCTCGCGCGCAACCTGTTCCCCGAGGACATCGGCCGCGCGCCGACACTCACGCGCAAGGTGAAGGAGGCCATCACCGCGCTGAAGATCGAGGCCGTGTATTCCAAGAACGAGATCCTCGAGGTCTACCTGAACACGGTGCCTTTCCTCTACAACGCCTTCGGCATCGAGATGGCGGCGCGCACCTACTTCGACACCAGCGCCGACAAGCTGGACGTGCTGCAAAGCGCGACGCTGGTGGCGATGCTCAAGGGCACGGCCGCGTACAACCCGGTGCTCAACCCCGAACGGGCGCTCGCGCGGCGCAACCTCGTGCTCACGCAGATGGCGCAGGTGGGCAAGCTCGACCCCACGCGCGTGGCGGCGCTGCAGAAGCGCCCGCTGGGCATCGACTTCGAGCGGCAGGACGAGATCCCGGGCCCGGCGCCGCACGTCGCGCAGTTCCTGCGCAAGTGGCTGATCGAGTGGGCCGACCGCAACGGCTACGACATCTACGCCGACGGCCTCGTCGTGCGCACGACGCTCGACGGCAAGCTGCAGAAGGCGGCGGTGCAGGCCGTGGTGCGGCAGGGCGCGCAACTGCAGTCGCTCGTCGACCGGCGGGTGCGCAAGGGCGAGACCGCGCCGACGATCCAGGCCGGCTTCGTGGCGATGGACCCGCGCTCGGGTTTCATCCGCGCGTGGGTGGGCAGCCGCGACTTCGCCAAGGAGCAGTTCGACCACGTTGCGCAGGCGCGCCGCCAGCCCGGCTCCACCTTCAAGCCCTTCGTGTACGCGGCCGCCTTCGAGGCGGGCATGCATCCTTCCTTCACCTACCAGGACGCGCCGGTGTCGTACCGGCTGGCGGGCGGCGAGGTGTGGAGCCCCAACGACGTCGCCCCGCCGACGATGCAGCAGATGTCGCTGCGCGACGGCCTGGTGTTCTCGAAGAACCGCATCACCGCGCAGGTGATGCACAACGTGGGCCCGGAGCGCGTGGCGAAGACCGCGCGCGCCATGGGCGTGCGCGACAGCAAGCTGGAAGCCGTGCCTTCGCTTGCGCTGGGCACGAGCCCCGTCACCTTGCGCGAAATGGTCGCGGCCTACGCGCCGATCGCCAATGGCGGCCTCTACGCCGAGCCTCAC
Organism: Ramlibacter sp. PS4R-6; assembly: GCF_037572775.1. NCBI lineage: Bacteria > Pseudomonadati > Pseudomonadota > Betaproteobacteria > Burkholderiales > Comamonadaceae > Ramlibacter > Ramlibacter sp. PS4R-6. Next base: position 2,330,648 of record NZ_JBBHKA010000001.1, read on the forward strand.
CTCGTGCTGAGCATCGAGCGGCGCGACGGCGAGCTGCTCGCGCAGTTCGCGTACCCCGACCCCGAGCGCGCGATCTCGCGGGCGACCTCGCTGCTGCTGGTCGACGTGATGCGCGGCGTCGTCGACGAAGGCACGGGCACGGCGATCCGCTCGCGCTTCGGCATCCAGGCCGACGTTGCGGGCAAGACCGGCACCACGCAGGACAACAGCGACGGCTGGTTCCTGCTCGTGCACCGCCAGCTGGTCGGTGGCGCGTGGGTGGGCTTCAACGACCCCGCCGTGAAAATGGGCGACTGGGGCGAGGGCGCCCGCAGCGCGCTGCCCATCGTGGGCGACGTGTTCCAGCAGGCGCTGCGCAACCGCTGGATCGACCCGCAGGCCGAGTTCGACATCCCCCGGCCCAAGCGCGAGCCGCCGCGGCGCGAGGACCCGGTGGTCGATTTCTTCAGCCGTTTGTTTGCTCCCCTTTTCCGCCGGTCGCATTAGACTGGCCCGATGGACAAACCCGTCGCGATCGTCACCGGCTCCGCCTCCGGCGTGGGCGCCGCCACCGCGCTGAAGCTCGCCCAGCGCGGCTGGAACGTGGTCATCAACTACTCGAAGAGCGAGAAGGAAGCGCAGGAGACGCAGGCTGCGTGCCAGTCGGCGGGCGCGCACACGCTGCTCGCGAAGGGCAACGTCGCATCCGACGATGACTGCCGCGCGATCGCGGCGGCCGCCGTGCAGCGCTGGAACCGCATCGATGCGCTCGTGAACAACGCCGGCACCAGCGTCTTCGGCGAGGACGCCAAGTGGGACAACATCGACGCCGAGGTGTTCCAGCGCATCCTGGCCGTGAACACGCTGGGCACCTTCCAGATGCTGCGCGCCTGCCTGCCGCAACTGAAGGCGGCGAAAGGCGCGGTCGTGAACGTGTCGTCGGTGGCGGGTGCGCTGGGCATCGGGTCGTCGGTGCCCTACGTCGCGTCCAAGGGCGCGGTGAATTCACTGACGCTGCACTTCGCGCGGCAGCTGGCGCCCGACATCCGCGTCAACGCCGTCTGCCCCGCGCTCATCACGTCGCCGTGGTTCGACAAGGGCATGGGCGAGGGCGGGCTCGAGAAGGCCATCGCCGCCACCGAAGCCCACACGCCGCTGCGCAAGCCGAGCACGCCGGAAGACGTGGCCGAAGCCATCGTGTTCCTCATCGTCGGCGCACCCACCATCACGGGCGAGCTGCTGATGATCGACGGCGGCACGCACCTGGGCACGCGCCGCTAGAACCGACAACGAAGGAGACAAAGCCATGAACCGAATCTCGCGCCGCGCGATCTGCATCGCCGCTGCCGCGCTCGTCGCCATTCCCGCCGCCGCGCAATCGGTGTGGCCCACCAAGCCGGTGAGGATCGTCGTCACATTCCCGCCGGGTGGTGCGCCCGACACGCTGGCGCGCATCCTCGCGGAGAAGTGGGGCTCGCTCGGCCAGCCGATCACGGTGGACAACAAGCCCGGCGCGGGCGGGAACATCGGCGCGGACTTCGTGGCCAAGAGCGCGGCCGACGGCACGACGCTGGTGGTGGGCACCGTGGGCACGCATGCGATCAACGCGTCGCTGTACGACAAGATGCCGTACAACAACCTCAAGGACTTCACGCCGGTCACCTTCCTCGCGTCCACGCCGAACCTGCTGGTGGTGAACAACACGGTGCCGGCGAAGACGGTGAAGGAACTCATCGACCTGGCGAAGACGAAGCCGCTGACCTTCGGCTCCTCGGGCAGCGGCACGTCCATCCACCTGTCGGGCGAACTCTTCAACACCCTGGCCGGGGTGAAGATGCAGCACATCCCGTACCGGGGCCGCGCGCAGGCCATCCCCGACCTGCTGGGCGGGCGCATCGACATGATCTTCGACAACATGCCGTCGGCGCTGCCGCTGGTGAAGGCGGGCGAGCTGCGCGCCATTGCGGTCACGAGCGCGCAGCGCTCGCCGGCCGCGCCCAACGTGCCGACGATCGCCGAGTCGGGCCTGCCGGGCTTCGAGGCGACGTCGTGGTTCGCGCTCTATGCGCCCGCGGGCCTGCCGCGCGACGTGCAGATGAAGATCAACGCCGAGACGCTGCGCGTGATGGCTCTGCCGGACGTGAAGGAAAAGCTCGCGACGCTGGGCTTGGAAATCAACACGGGCACGCCCGAGGCGCTGATGCAGCTCACCCAGCAGGAGACCATCAAGTGGGCGAAGGTGGTCAAGGAATCGGGCGCCAAGCCTGACTGAGCCAGGGAAAATTCTTCGAAGTGCGCTTCCGCACGCACTTGCGCTGATACAACGCCGAACTTCGCGCCGCGAGCCTTAGTCTCTCCCGCTTTGCCTTGTCGGAGAGGGACTACATGCGCGTCGCGCGTTCGCCTGCTTTTGCCGCTTTCGCCGGGTTCTTCGGCGTCATGCTTGCCTGCACCACCTTCGTGGCCCAGCAACAGATGCCCCGGTTGCCGGAACTGCTCACCGTCGAGCTACCCCGCGTCGAGATCGCCGTGAAGGTCGATCGCGAGGCTTCGTACTTCGACGACCTGCGCGCCCAGGTGCGCTGGGTGCCGACGAAGGTGGGCCGCGCGACGATGATGGCGCCCGACTTCGAGTCGCGCCTGCTGCTCGCGAAGTCCGCCGCGGAGCGCGCGGGCCTGGGCCAGCTGGGCCTGTCGTACAAGGACGTCTACGCGATCATCAACGCCGAGACCTCGTGGGCGCCGCGCACGGGCGCCAGCCGCGACGGCACGCCCAACCTGGGCATCGCGCAGTTCGAGCCCGCCACGGCCAAGGCGCTGGGCATCCGCGACCCGGACGACCCGGTGGAAGCGGTGCATGCGGCGGCGGTCCACATCAAGGAAGCCGCGCTGTGGAGCGAGGACCGGCTGCGCACGCTGAAGCTCGGCAAGGCCGAGCGCGCCGAGAAGCTGCGCGAAGGCATCTCGATCTACTACAACCTCTCCACGCGCGGGCGCAACCAGTGGAACGGGCTGAACACCGCACAGCTGCCGGTCGAGACGCAGCGGCACATCGCGAACGCGCGCTACGGCGTGCAGGAAGTCAGCCAGCTCGAGTCGCAGCTGCGCTCGTGATCAGGCGACGATAGCCGCCACCTTGTCCTGCCACCACGCCGGCGGCGGGATCTCGCCTTCGCCGGCCTTGGCGTTCGCGGCCATGTGCTCCGGCCGCGACGTGCCGGGGATGACACAGGTGACCGCGGGCTGCGACAGCACGAACTTCAGCAGCACCTCGTTCCACGTGTCGCAGCCGATCTCGGCGGCCCAGGCCGGCAGGCGCCGGCCGCGCAGGGCCTTCAGCACCTTGCCGCCGCCGAACGGCAGGTTGATGAGGACGGCCAGGCCGCGCTCCTGCGCCAGCGGCAACAGCCGCTGCTCGGCCTCGCGGTCGGCCACCGAGTAATTGAACTGCACGAAGTCCAGCGCCTCGGCGCGCACGACCTTCTCCAAGTCCGCATAGGCCGACGAGGTGTAGTGCGTGACGCCGATGTAGCCGACGCGCCCCTGCGCCTTCCACTCGCGCAGCGTGGCCAGGTGCTCGTGCGTGTCCACGAGGTTGTGCACCTGCATCAGGTCCACGCGCTCGACCCCCAGCAGGCGCATCGAGCGCTCCATCTGCTCGATGCCGGCGCGCTTGCCCGACGTCCACACCTTCGTCGCGACGAAGGCCGGCTCCTTCGCCGCGCGCGTGCCCAGCAGCTCGCCCACCACCTGCTCCGCGCTGCCGTACATCGGCGAGCTGTCGATGACACGGCCGCCCGCGGCGAAGAGCGCATCCAGCACCTTCCCGCGCTGCGCGAGCGCGACCGGGTCGCTGCCCACGTCGAACCCCAGCCAGGTGCCGCAGCCCACCACCGGCAGCGGCTGCGAGGTGGAAGGGATGGGGCGCGCGTGCATGCATCGAGAGTACAGTGAGCGCATGGCCTTGTCACCCCAGCAATTGCTCGCACACCTGGACGCGAACACCTACTGGCCGCAGCCTTTCGGCGCCTCGCTGCAGGAGGCGTACGAGCACCAGCTGGCCGTGCGCGAGCTGCGCATCGCGCGCGGCGAGAAACCGCGCGGCTTCAAGATCGGTTTCACCAACCGCACCATCTGGGAGCGGTACGGTGTGTACGCGCCGATCTGGGGTACCGTCTACGACACCACCTTGCGATTCTGCGAAGGCAGCGGCGAGCTGGCAATCGGCACCTGCAGCGAACCGCGCATCGAGCCCGAGTGCGTGTTCGGCATCGCCCGGACGCCGCCGGCGCGTGCCGGCCTGGACGAGCTCTTCGATTGCATCGAGTGGCTGGCCCCGGGGTTCGAGGTCGTGCAGTCGCACATGCCGGGCTGGAAGTTCGTCGCCGCCGACACGGCTGCCGACGGCGCCTTGCACGGCCGCCTGCTCGTCGGGCCGCGCAAGCCCGTGCGCGAAGTCGCCGCGACGGCCACGCTGCTGGAGGCCCAGCTCGCGCGCGCGCATGTCGAGCTGGTGCACGACGGCGAGGTGAAGGACCGCGGCGCCGGCGCCAACGTGCTCGACGGCCCGCTGCACGCGCTGCTGCACTTCCTGCAGGCCTTGCGCGACTGCCCCGGGGCGCCCGACCTGCTGCCCGGCGACGTGGTCACCACCGGCACGTGGACCGACGCCTGGCCGGTGAAGCCCGGCGAGCGCTGGCAAGCGCGCTACGATGCGCCGCTCGCGAACCTCGAAGTCACATTCCGCTGAAGGATCAAGCGATGCACTACCGCACGCTCGGCAAGAGCAACCTGAACGTTTCCGTCCTGTGCCTGGGCACCATGATGTTCGGCGACCAGACGCCCGTCGCGGACGCGCGGGCCATCGTCGACGACGCGCAGGAGCATGGCGTCAACTACATCGACACCGCCGACGTCTACACCAAGGGCGCGTCGGAGGCCATGGTGGGCGAGCTGCTCAAGGGCCGCCGGCACCAATGGGTGCTCGCGACGAAGCTCGGCAACAAGATGTCGGAGCGGCCCAACGAAGGCCACTTCTCGCGTTCGTGGATGCTGCGCGAGCTGGACGCGAGCCTCGCGCGCCTGGCTACCGACCACGTCGACATCCTCTACCTGCACCGCGACTTCAACGGCATGGACCTGGAGGAGCCACTGCGTGCGCTCGACGCGATGCTGCGCGCCGGCAAGATCCGCTACTGGGGCATCTCCAACTTCCGCGGCTGGCGCATCGCCGAGTGCGTGCGCGTCGCGCGCGAGTTCGGCATGCCCCAACCGGTGGTGTGCCAGCCCTACTACAACCTGCTCAACCGCATGCCCGAGGTCGAGATCCTTCCCGCATGCGAGGCGTTCGGCATCGGGGTCACGCCGTACAGCCCGATCGCGCGCGGCGTGCTCACGGGCAAGTACCTGCCGGGCCAGAAGCCGCCCGAAGGTACGCGCGTGGCGCGCGGCGACAAGCGCATCGCCGAGACGGAGTTCCGCGAGGAGTCGCTCGTCATCGCACAGAAGCTGCAGGAGCATGCGCAGCGCAAGGGTTTGTCGCTCGCGCAGTTCGCCACGGCCTGGGTGCTGGCGCACCGCGCGGTGAGCTCGGTGATTGCCGGACCACGCACGCTGCAGCAATGGCAGCAGTACCTGCCGGCCATCGACGCAGCCTTGACGCCCGAGGATGAGCAGCTCGTCGATTCGTTCGTGCGCGCAGGTCATCCGTCGACTCCCGGCTTCAACGACCCGGCGTACCCGCTGCCCCCGCGCACAAGGTAACTGTCGCGTAAACGCGGTGTGAACGTGGCCTTAAGTGGCCGTTTTCCTACACCACTGCTGTGCACCCCAAGCCATTCTGGGCGTTCTAGAGGACGGGGGCCATTCCGGCCCCTGCTCACCTGAATGGGAGATAGCTATGCTGAAGAAAGTCCTTCTTGCCGCCGCGATCGCGTCGTCGTTCGGTGCCGCCGTTGCGCAGCAACGCGCCATCGTGATCACCGAGGCGCCGCCGACCGTGCGTGAAGAGCGCATCCCGGAATACCGCCGCGGCTACGACTGGGCCCCGGGCCACTGGGCCTGGCGCAACGGCCAGTACGTGTGGGTCGAGGGCCGTTTCCTGCGCGAGCGCCGCGGCATGCACTGGGTGGGCGACCGCTGGGTGCAGCGCCCGAACGGCCGCTGGGAACTGGTGGCCGGCCACTGGGAGCGCGGCCATCACGGCAACCGCTACATGGGCGCGCGCGGCTATGGCGACCGTGACCACGACGGCGTGCCGAACCGCAACGACCGCGACCGTGATGGCGACGGCGTGCCGAACCGCTACGACAACGCGCCCAACAACCCGAACCGCCGCTAAGGCGTGACTGAAAGCCTCGGCTGCTATAACGGCAGCCGATGGCTTTCACCATAGATACCAACGCCGCCGCGCACGGCATCCAGCTGGCCGTCGCGCCGGTGTTCCTGCTCACGGCCGTGTCCGGCATGATCGGCGCGGTCGCGGGGCGCCTGGCGCGCATCATCGACCGCGCGCGCCGGCTCGAGGACAGCGCCCTCGCATCCTCCGACAACGACTTCCGTGCGCGGGCCAACGTGGAGCTGGACGAGCTACGCGTGCGCGGACGCTACTGCAACGCCTGCATCGCGCTGCTCACCACCTGCGCGTTCCTCATCGGTGTGACCATCATCCTGCTGTTCGTCGGCGAAACCACGTCGATCGACGCGAGCAAGATCGCGGTGGGCACCTTCCTGTTCGGCGTTGCAATGTTCCTCGCGGCGCTGCTGTGTTTCCTGCGCGAGACGCTGCTGGCCACGCGCGTGCTGGACGTGCACGTCAGGGTGAAGTAGCCAGCTCCTCGCGGACCTGCGCCGCGATTTCGTACGAATGCACGCGCGCGCGGTGGTCGTACATGGCGCCCGCGATCATCAGCTCGTCGGCGCGCGTTTCGGCGATGAACTCGCGCAGCCGTTCCTTCACCGTCGCCGGCGAGCCGATCGCCGTGCAGCTGAGGATCGTGTCGAGCAGGGCGCGCTCCCCGCCCGTCGACTGCTCATAAAAGCCCTCGCGCGGCGGGGGCAGGCGGCCGGGGCGGCCGCTGCGCAGGTTCACGAACGATTGCTGCCACGAGGTCGCGAGCGGCTTCGCCTCTTCGTCGGTGTCCGCCGCGAAGACGTTGTAGCCCAGCATGACGTAGGGCTTGTCCAGGAACTTCGAGGGCTTGAACAGGCTGCGGTACAGCTCGATCGCCTGCATCAGCGCCTGCGGCGCGAAGTGCGACGCAAAAGCGTAGGGCAGGCCGAGCATCGCAGCCAGCTGCGCGCCGTAGTGGCTGGAGCCGAGGATCCACACCGGCACCTTCGCGCCCAGCCCCGGCACTGCGCGGATGCGCTGCTCCGGTTCGTCGGACATCAGGTCGATGAGCTCCAGCACGTCGCGCGGGAACTCGTCGGCGTCGCTCATGAGGTTGCGCCGCAGGGCGCGCGCGGTGGCCTGGTCGGAGCCCGGCGCCCGGCCCAGGCCCAGGTCGATGCGTCCGGGAAAGAGCGCCTCGAGCGTGCCGAACTGCTCGGCGATGACCAGCGGCGAATGGTTGGGCAGCATGATGCCGCCCGCGCCGACGCGGATCGTCTTGGTGCCGCCGGCCACGTGGGCGATGAGCACCGACGTGGCCGCGCTCGCGATGCCGGGCATGCCGTGGTGCTCGGCCAGCCAGAAGCGACGATAGCCCCAGCGCTCGGCGTGCTGCGCGAGGTCGAGCGAATTGCGGAAGGACTGGGCGGCATCGCCGCCTTCGGCGATGGGCGAAAGGTCGAGCACGGAGAAGGCGGCCATGCACCGAGTATGGAAGGAACCGCCGCCGCGCGTTCGCGCTCAGAATAATAGGCATGCGAACACTGGCCCTACTCGTCCTTGCCGCCGCGGCACTGTGCGCCTGCGGCGAGGTTGCCAAGCTGCCCGAGAACGCCACGTGGGGCCCGGACCCGCAGCTCGGCGAAATCCAGAAGCGGCTGATCCCCACCGTGAACATCGCCGATGCCACGGGCTGGCCGCAGGGCGCGCAGCCGACGGCCGCCGCAGGCTGGCGCGTGACGCCGTTCGCCACCGGCCTGACGCATCCGCGCTGGGTCGTGGTGCTGCCCAATGGCGACGTGCTCGTCGCCGAAAGCAACAAGCCCCAGCCGCCCCCCGGCGAGAAGGAGAAGCACGGCATCAAGGCCTTCTTCATGAAGATGTTCATGAAAAAGGCGGGGGCGGGCGTGCCCAGCGCCGACCGCATCACGCTCCTGCGCGACGCCGACGGCAACGGCGTGGCGGAAACGAAGACCGTGCTGATCGACGGCCTGAAGTCGCCCTTCGGCATGGCGCTGGTGGGCGAGGTGCTGTACATCGCCAACGCGGATGCGATCGTGAAGGTGCCGTTCAAGCCGGGCGCCACGCGCATCGACGCCAGGCCGGAGAAGGTCGCGGACCTGCCGGCCGGCATCAACCACCACTGGACGAAGAACATCCTGGCCAGCCGCGACGGCTCGAAGCTGTACGCCACCGTGGGCTCCAACAGCAACATCGGCGAGAACGGCATGGACATCGAGGAGGGCCGCGCGGCGATCTGGGAAGTGGATGTCGCCAGCGGCAGGAAGCGCCTGTTCGCCGGCGGCCTGCGCAACCCCAACGGGCTGGCGTGGGAGCCCACGAGCGGCGCGCTGTGGACGGTGGTCAACGAGCGCGACGAGCTGGGCAGCGACCTCGTGCCCGACTACCTCACGTCGGTGCAGGACGGCGCGTTCTACGGCTGGCCCTGGAGCTACTGGGGCCGCAACGTCGACGAGCGCGTGAAGCCGGCCAACCCGCAGAAGGTGGCCGCCGCGAAATCGCCCGACTACGCGCTGGGCAACCACGTCGCGCCGCTGGGCCTGGCGTTCGCCGAAGGCAGGCTGCCCGCGCCCTACGCCAGCGGCGCCTTCGTCGGCGAGCACGGCTCGTGGAACCGCAAGCCCTTCGCCGGCTACAAGGTGGTGTTCATCCCCTTCGAGGGCGGCAAGCCCAAGGGATTGCCCCAGGACTTCCTCACCGGCTTCCTCAGCGCGGACGGCAAGGCCTACGGGCGCCCGGTGGGCGTGGCCGTGGACGCGCGGCGCGGGGTGCTGGTGGCCGACGACGTGGGCAACGCCATCTGGCGTGTCGCGCCCGCGCAATAGCACCGAAGCGCGCCCGATTGCGCGGCCGCCTGCGCGGCACTAGGATGGGCGCATGCCGCAGCTCATCGCTTCCGTCGAAGGCGTCGAGATCAAGCACGTGTACCTGCAGAAGGACCGCACGACGCTGGGCCGCGCCCCCGACAACGACATCGTCTTCGACAACATGGTGGTCAGCGGCCACCACTGCGTGTTCGACCTGAAGGGCCTGGCCGACGTCTACATCGAGGACCTGCGCTCCACCAACGGCACGTACATCAACGGCCAGATGGTCAAGCGCCAGCGGCTGCACGACGGCGACGTGATCGCCATCGGCAACTTCCGCATCCAGTTCCTGGAGGCCACCGAAAGGCCCAGCGGCTTCGGCGAAACCACCGCGATGAAGATCGGCGCCGACGGCGTGCCGCGCCAGCTGCACGCCGTGTTCCAGGTCCTCAACGGCTCCTCCGCGGGGCTCGAGATGCCCGTCGTCAAGGCCGTGACGACCTTCGGCAAGCCGGGCACCTGCGTCGTCGCCGTGTCGCACCGGCGCGAAGGCTTCTTCGTGGCGCACCTGGACGGCGTGGAGGCGCCCACGCTCAACGGCGACCGCATCGGCGCCGACCCGCTGCTGCTCTCCAACCACGACGTCGTGGAGATCGCCGGCACCCGCATGCTGTTCCAGTTCAAGGAATGAGGCGGCGGCCCGTATGATGCGCCATCGCTTCTTCCAACAAAGGCAGGCGGGCGCATGGGGCTGATGAACAAGATCCTCGGCGGCAAGGGCAAGTCCGCCCAGCCGTCGCAGTTCCAGGAAAGCCAGGCCGCGACGGCGCTGGACCAGACCAAGTCGAGCAACGCGCCGCGGCGCGAGCTGGTGCAGATCACCCTGCGCGAGACCATGCGGCGCCACGGCATCCCCTCCGACTGGATCGACTGCCGCACGCTCTCCGTGCTGACCAAGCACCACAAGCAGGGCATGCACGTGCAGTTCCTCGTGCGCAAGGGCGACCACCAGGTCCTGCCATGGCTCCACGCCTTCCAGGAAAGCTTCTGGGAGCAGGTGCTGCGCACCGACCCGCGGGCGCACGACTGGCTCTTCAGCGTGGGCTGGGAGTTCTACGGCAAGTCGGAGCAGGGCTTCCACAAGCTGCCCGGCACGGGCGCGTGGAAGGAAGAAGACACCGAACCGGCGCATATCGACAAGGACGCCGGCGACACGCTGCCGCCCGACGAGGAAGACGCGCTTGCCACCGACCTGCAGAAGCTGCAGGCCATGATGACGCAGCCCGGGGAGCTCACGGAGATCCCCGACACGCCGCGCAAGCGCTAGGCGTTCCCGAAAGTCTCCAGCACCTGGTAGCCGCGGCCGCCGCCGAGCGTCTGCACCAGCACGAACCCGCCCTTCGATTCCCAGTCGATCGCTGCCATCTCTGCGGGCGGCTTCGCGCCTTGCGCGCGGCGCGCGAGCGTGACGTGCGGGCGGTAGCTGCGCCCTTCCACCGGCAGGCCGATTTCGGCCAGCGCGAGGCCGATGCGCGCATGCAGCCCGCGCAAGGCGGTCGGCGAGTTTTCCGGGCGCAGGACGGCCGTGCCGTGCTGCCACATGTCCGGGTGCCCGAAGTGCAAGGCGAAACCCTGCGCCGCGACGCGGTCCAGCACGTACTTGAGGTCGAGCACGCGCTCGGGCGCGACGTCGCCGAGGAAGTGCAGGGTGGCGTGCAGCCGTTCGGCCTTGACCAACGTGGCCTGCTGCGGCCACTGCCATTGCGCCTGCCAGAGCGCGATGGCCTCCCGCACGGGCTCGGGGGGCCACAGGGCGATGAAGAGGCGGACGGTCGCCGGCGCTCGCATGAGCGCGATTGTGCGCCTGAACAGGACCGGATTAGAACTTCGGAATACGCAGGGTCTTGCTGATCATCAGGCTGCCGGACAGGACGTACAGCAGCGCCAGCAGGTGCAGTTCCCACGGGCCCAGCATGAAGCTGCCGCCCCACAGCGCCTCGCCCGTGTGGCCGCGCCAGTGCGCCAGTGCGATCACGCCGGTCAGCACCACGCTCGTCGGGATCGGCGTGCCTTCGAAGTACTTCACCTTGCCGGCGGTGTCGGCCAGCTGTTCGGCGGTGACGTTGAAGCGCGCCAGCCGGCTCACGCCGCAGCACACGAAGTAGATGAGCGCAGCGGCGTCCCAGCCGCCCTGCATCCCGGCCGCGAAGCCCAGCGCCGCCGGCGCCACGCCGAAGGAGATCACGTCGGACAGTGAGTCGAGTTCGCGGCCCAGCGCCGAGTGCTGGTGGCGCGCCCGGGCGACGCGGCCATCGAGCACGTCGAAGATGAATGCGGCGGGCGCGAGCGCGGCGGCCGCGAAGAAGTGCGCCGCATCGCCGCTGGCCATGTACAGCATGGCCAGCATCACGCCGCCGACGCCGCACGCGGCATTGCCCAGGGTGAAGAAGTCCGCGAGGTGGAAGCCTCGCAGCATCGAGAAGTGGCGGGGCGCGGCTTGGTCCATCGGATCACCTTAAGCCGGGCCTTGCAGCCCGACCGTCGGAGCCGCGCGCCGCGGTGTGTAGTCAGCGTCCGACGGCTTACTGCCGGATCTTCCCGGTGTTGTTCACGATCGAGAGCTCGACGAACTTCGAGCCCGTGCGCTGGCCCGGCTTGAAGCCGACCATGTAGCCGCCCAGGTCGAGGCGGTCGATGGAGTCGAGCGCGGCGACCATGCCTTCGCGGCTGGGCGCGCGCTGGCGGCGCACGGCCTCGACGATCACCTTCGCGGTGATGAAGCCTTCCATCATCGCGTAGCTCAGGGGCACTTCCAGCTTGCCCGAAGCGGCGGCGATGTCGTTGAGCTCCTTCGCGATGCGGCTGGAGATCTTGTACGGGCTGGGCGTGACCTGCGCGATGGCGACGCCCTGCAGCTGCTCCTCGCCCAGGCGCTTGGCCATCTGCTCCACGTCGGCGCCCGAGTGCGTGAAGATCTGCGCGACGCCGCCCGAGGCGCGGTATTGCTCGATGAAGGCCGCCGCGGCCGCGCCGCTGGCCACGACCAGGATCGCCTGCGGTTGCGCCTTGACCAGCTGGTCGACGGCGGCGTTCACCTTGGTCGTGCCGGGGTCGTAGGTGGCATGCGAGCCGATCTGCGCCTTGGCCTGCTTGGCCGATTGTTCCGCGGCCGCCAGCAGGCTGGCGGCGCCCGGGCCCGCTTCGTACAGCAGGCCGAGCTTGGTGATGCCGATGGTGGCCAGGTGCTCGGTGAGCTTGTTCAATTCCTCGCGCAGGCCGGCGCGCACGTTGTACAGCAGGGGCGTCTCGCCGCGGATCTCCCACGAGCGGTAGCCCACGAGCGGGATCTTTTCCTTCTCGAGCAGGCCCGAGGCGACGAGATCCGCGATGTTCTTGTTGCCGAAGTAGCCGGCCAGCACCAGCGGCTTGTTCTGCGCCAGCAGTTCCCTGGTCATGGACACCGTGTCCTCGGGCCGGCCGCCGTCGTCCTTGCGCACGAGCGTGAAGGTGTGGCCGTTGACGCCGCCCGCCTTGTTCACGCTGTTGAACAGGAGCTCCATGCCGGTGGCATACGCGCGGCCTTGCGTGGCTTCCATGCCGGACATGGGGCCGACCTGTCCCACGACGATCGTCGCTGCCTGTGCCGCATGGGCGAGGAGGGCCAACACGCCGGCCGTGGCCGCGCGCGCAAGAAGGGCTCGCGTCATGATGTCTCCTGTGGTCTTTCCAACTGCGTGGTGCAACGTTAGTCCGAAGAACACCCGTGGGCCGTGTGGAAAGCACGTAGCGCGCGTTTGTTGTCCAATAGGGCACGGATGAGCGCTCCCCACGCCACGACCCAGGACATCGAATCGCGCTACGCGTGGCTGCGGCTCATGGTGTCGCTCACGCTGATGACGATCGGCGGCGCCGGCATGTATTCGATCTCGGTGGTGCTGCCGCGCATCCAGCAGGACTTCGCGGTGGACCGCGGCGCCGCATCCTTCCCCTACACGCTGACCATGATCGGCTTCGGCATCGGCGGCATCGCCATGGGCAAGCTCGCCGACCGCTTCGGCGTGATGGTCCCGGTGGTGGTGGGCAGCATGGGCATCGGGCTGGGTTTCGTCGCCGCGGGCGTCGCGCCCAACCTGGTCCTCTTCGACATCGTGCACGGCGTGCTGATCGGGCTGCTCGGCACGTCGGCGACCTTCGCGCCGCTGGCGGCCGACACGTCCAAGTGGTTCGACCGCCGCCGCGGCATCGCGCTGGCGATCTGCATGAGCGGCAACTACGTCGCCGGCGCGGTGTGGCCCCCGGTCGTGCGCTACTTCAGCGATGCCTACGGCTGGCGCGCCACCTTCGTGGGCATCGGCATCTTCAGCGTGTTGGCGATGCTGCCGCTGGCGTTGGCCTTGCGGCGCAGGCCCCCGCCGCAGAAGGAGGAGGTCGCGGCGGCGATGGGCTCCACCAGCGCGGGTCCAGTGCGGCCCATGGGCCTGAGCGCGGGCCTGGTGCAGTTCCTGCTGTGCGTGGCCGCCGTCGCCTGCTGCGTGGCGATGTCGATGCCGCAGGTGCACATCGTGGCCTATTGCAGCGACCTGGGCTTCGGCGCCGCGCGCGGCGCGGAGATGCTGTCGCTGATGCTGGCGCTGGGCGTGGTGAGCCGGCTCGTCTCGGGGTGGATCTCCGACCGCATCGGGGGGCTGCGCACGCTGCTGCTCGGCTCCATCCTGCAGGGCATCGCGCTGTTGCTCTTCCTGCCTTACGACGGGCTGGTGTCGCTGTACGTCGTCTCGGGCCTGTTCGGCCTGTTCCAGGGCGGGATCGTGCCGTCCTATGCGCTGATCGTGCGCCAGCACTTCCCGGCCGCGCAGGCCGGCTGGCGCGTGGGCACCGTGCTGATGGCGTCGCTGTTCGGCATGGCGCTGGGCGGCTGGATGTCCGGCGCCGTGTTCGACTGGACGGGCTCCTACCGCGCCGCCTTCATCAACGGCATCGGCTGGAACCTGTTGAACGTGGCGATCGTCTCGTTCCTGCTCTGGAGCGCGACGAGGTCCACGCGCGTGGGACCCAGCGCGTACAGCAGCGCGCGCGCCTGACGCGGCGTCTCGAAGGTCTCGCCCGCTTCCACGACCCAGTCGCGCTCGTCGTTGTCGAGCGTGATCCACAGGGTGCCTTCACGGCAGGCGATGCGCAGCCGCGAGGGGTCGTCGATGGCGTGCACCTGGCGCGCGGCGAGGGTGAGGGTGGTGCTCTCGAAGGGGACGGCGGTGGTCATGGTGTTTCTCCGGTGGCATTCGCGGTTGGAATCACTATATTGGCCGCGTCTCCCCGGTACAAACGATCATTTGGAATCTCTCGCATGCTCAAGACGAATGCGAAACCCCCGCCGCCCGCCGTCCCGCGCCAGGCCCTGCCGCCGCTGGACCTGCTGCCCACCTTCGAGGCCGCGGCTCGCCACCTGAGCTTCACCGTCGCCGCGGGGGAGCTGTTCCTCACGCAATCGGCCGTCAGCCGCCAGATCCAGCAGATCGAGGCGAACCTGGGCGTGGCCCTGTTCGAGCGCAAGCACCGCTCGCTGGAGCTGACCGAGGCGGGCCGCATCATGCAGCGCGCGGTCACCGACTGCCTGGAGCGCCTGCGCGATGCGACGACGCGCGTGCGCGCCACCTCGCAGATGCGCCACGTCGCCATCACGTGCACCCCGGGTTTCGCCTCGCTGTGGCTGATCCCGCGCCTGACGCGCTTCACCGCGGACCACCCGGAGGTGGACGTGCGCATCTCCGCCACGCTGGAGCTCGTCGACCTGGAGCGCCACCAGGTCGACCTGGCCGTGCGCTTCATCCCCAAGGGCGAGGGCGAGGGCGCGCCGCTCTTCGAGGAGCAGGTGGTCCCCCTGTGCTCGCCGAAGCTCGTGGCCGACAAGCGCAACCCCCTGAAGAAGCCGGCCGACCTGGCCAACCACACGCTGCTGACCATCGACACGCCGCAGGGCGGCTCCATGACCGTGGACTGGGAGCCGTGGCTGCGCGTGATGGGCCTGGCCGAGGTCCACATGAAGAACACGGTGCGCTTCACCCGCTACACCGAGGCCGTGGCAGCCGCCGTGGCGGGGCAGGGCGTGGTGATCGGCCGCCTGCCGCTCATGGCCGAAATGGTCCGCGACAAGCGGCTGGTTTCGCCCTTCGGCGGCGGCGCGGCGTCGCAGCGCGGGTACTACGTGATGCTGGGCGAGTCGGGCCGGCGCAACCCCGATGCGCACGCCTTCGCACAGTGGCTGCGCACGGAGGCGGATGCCGCACGCCAGTTGCTATAGTGGGCCGCGCATGCTCAGCAGGGGATTCGACCGCCGCGACTGGCTGAAACTCGCGCTCGCCACGGCCAGCGCGGGATGGGCGCCGCGCGCCGCGTGGTCGCAGCCCCGCCTGCGCGCCAACCCGTTCGAGATGGGCGTGGCCAGCGGCTCGCCCACGCACGATTCCGTCGTGCTCTGGACGCGCCTGGCCGGCGACCTGCCGCGCGGGCCGGTCGCGGTGCGGTGGGAAGTCGCGCACGACGAAGCCTTCGCCCGCATCGCGCAGCGTGGCGAGCAACAAGCCGTGCCCGAACTCGCGCATTCCGTGCATGCCGAAGTGGCCGGCCTCGAGCCGGACCGCTGGTACTTCTACCGCTTCATGGCCGGCGACGCGCTGAGCACGGTGGGGCGCACGCGCACGCTGCCGGCGCCGGATGCGGCTCCCGCGCGGCTGCGGCTCGCGTACGCGTCGTGCCAGCGCTGGGAGCACGGCTACTTCAGCGCCTGGCGCCACATGCTGCGCGAGAACCTCGATGCGGTGCTGTTCCTGGGCGACTACATCTACGAGTACCCGCTGGCGGCCTCGCCCGTGCGCATCCCCACCGGCTGGTGGACGCTGGCGCTGGACGACTACCGCGCGCGCTACGCGCTGTACCGCAGCGAGCAGGACCTGCAGGCCATGCACGCGGCCTGCCCCTGGTTCGCCACCTGGGACGACCACGAGGTTCAGAACGACTACGCCGGGCTCGTGCCCGGCGATTCCGGGCCGCGCGTGCCCGACTTCGCGGCGCGGCGCGCGGCGGCCTACCAGGCCTTCTACGAACACATGCCCGTGCGCGCGGCGGCGCTCTCCGAAAAGCGCGTCTACGCGCAGCACCGCTTCGGCAAGCTCGCGGGCATCGTCATGCTGGACAGCCGCCAGTACCGCGACGCGCAGGCCTGCAACCCGGGTGGCAAGCGCGGATCGGCCAGCGTCGACCCGCAGGCGTGCGCGAGCTGGGAGGACCCCAAACGCAGCCTCCTGGGCGCCGCGCAGGAGCAATGGCTCGACGGCGTGTTGGCGCAAGGCGGCGCCACGTGGACGGTCGTGGGGCAGCAAACCCTGTTCGGCCAGCGCGACTTCCAGCCGGGCCCGGGGCGCTCGCTGTGGAACGACGGATGGGACGGCTACCCGGCGGCGCGCCGCCGCTTCACCGAAAGCCTGTTGAAGAACCGTGTGGCCAACCCCGTGCTGCTGGGCGGCGACGTGCACGAGAACTGGGTCGGGCACCTGAAGGCCGACTACCAGCGCCCCGACAGCGCCCCGATCGGCGTGGAGTTCTGCGGCACCAGCATCACGTCGCGCTCGGGCGGCAACGCGCAGATCGCGCCGGTGCTCGCCGAGAACCCGCATTTCGTCTTTGCGGACGCCGAGCGCAAGGGCTACGGTGTGGTGGAGTTCACGCCGTCGCGCCTGACCACGACGCTGCGCGTCGTAGACGACGTGACCAAGCGCGACACGCGCGTGGACACACTGGCCACTTTCACGGTGGAAGCGGGCCGCCAGCGGGTGGAGGCTGCATGAGGAGGCTGGCTGCGTTCGTCGTCTCGCTCGCATGGGCCGCAGGCGTGCTCGCGCAGGGCGCGCCGGGCGTGGTGGCGGTGAACGGCGGCGACAGCTACGTGCTGTCGAAGTCCTTCGTCGAGCTGGAGGACAAGGAAGGCAAGCTGGGCATCGACGACATCACGAAGCCCGGTGTGCAGCAGATGTTCAAGGCCGTGCCCCGCGACGGCCCGGGCGCGAACTTCGGCCTGACGTCGTCGGCCATCTGGCTGAAGGTGACGCTGCGCCTGCCGCCCAAGGCGCGCGAGGACTGGCTGCTGGAGGTCGCGTACCCGCCGCTGGACAAGCTCGAGCTGTATGCGCCCGGCGCGTACGGCTGGGACAAGCAGGTCGGCGGCGATGCCTACCCCTTCGGCGACCGCGTGATCCCGCACCGCAACCACGTGTTGCCCGTGCACCTGAAGGCCGGGCAGGACAACGTGCTGTACCTGCGCGTCCAGTCCGAAGGCACGGTGGCCGCGCCCGCGACGCTGTGGCAGCCCTCGGCGCTGTGGCAGCACGACCTGGCCACGTACTCGGCGCTGAGCCTGTACTTCGGCCTGCTGATCGGCCTGTTCCTCTACAACCTGCTGCTGTTCATGTCGGTGCGCGAGGCGGCCTACGCGGCGTACTGCGCCTTCGCGTTCTCGCTGGGCATCGGCCTGGCGTCGCTCACCGGGCTGGGCGCGCAGTTCCTGTGGCCGGCGTGGACGTGGTGGAACACCGTCTCGCCGCCCGTGGGCCTGGCGTCGGCCGCGGTGTTCGGCATCCTGTTCGCGCGCAGCTTCCTCGCCAGCGCGCAGCGCATGCCGAAGATCGACCGCTTCCTGCTGGTGCAGCTGGCCGGGTGGTTCCTGTCGATCGTCGCGGCGGTCACGCTGCCGTACATCGTGTCGACGTACATGGTCACGGTGCTGGCGGTCGTGAGCGTACTGACCATGGTGGTGATCGGCATCGTCACGGTCAAGCGCGAGTTCGCCGGCGCCAAGTACTTCTTCACGGCGTGGGTGATGCTGCTGGTCGGCGTGGTGACGCTGGCGCTGCACAACACCGGTTTCCTGCCGTCCAACGCGATCACCTCCAACGCGCTGCTGCTGGGATCGGCGGCCGAGATGGTGCTGCTGTCGTTCGCGCTGGGCGACCGCATCAACGTCGCGCGCCGCTTCAAGGAGGCGGCGCAGGCCCGCATCGCGGCCGAGCACGCGATGGTCGAGGCCCTGAGCCAGTCGCAGAACCACCTGCGCATGGTGCTGGAGGAGCGCGAGATCATCCTGCAGAACTCCATCGTGGGCATCGCCTTCCTCACGCCCGACGGGCGCCTGCGCTGGGCCAACAAGCCGGTGATGGACCTCTTCGGCATCCACGCGCGGCCGGGGCTGTCGATGGAGCCGTTCTACATGTCGCGCGAGCAATACCTGCAGGTGGGCGGCGGCGTGGCGGCGGCGGTCGCGAAAGGGCAAGTGTTCGAGAGCGAGGTGCAGATGCGCCGCGCCGACGGCGTGCCGATCTGGGTGTCGCTGTCGGGCAAGGCGGTGAACAAGGACGACCTCTCCAAGGGCACCGTGTGGGTCCTGATGGACATCACGGAGCGCAAGGAACTGCAGGCGCAGCTGCAGAAGACCGGCCAGGAGCGCGAGGCCATCCTGAACAACGCGCTGGTGGGCATCGTGCTGTCGGTGAACCGCCGCCACGAATGGGTCAACGAGAAGTTCGCGCAGATGCTCGGTTACCCGCGCCAGGTGCTGATCGGCCAGGATTCGAGCTACATCCATCCCGACATGGAAGCGTGGGAGCGTTTCGGCGAGGAGGCGCGCGCGGCGCTCATCGCCACCGGCTCCTACACCAGCGAACGCCAGGTGAAGCGCCGCAACGGCGAGCTGTTCTGGGTGGAGATGGGCGGCAGCTGCATCCGGCCGAACGACCCCGACTCGGGCGTCATCTGGACCTTCCTGGACATCACGGGGCGCAAGAAGTCCGAGATCGAGATCCGCGAGGCGCTGGAGCAGCAGAAGGCCCTGAACGAGCTGCGCAGCCGCTTCGTCGCGATGACCAGCCACGAATTCCGCACGCCGCTGGCCGCCATCATGTCGGCCGAGGAGCTGCTGCGGCACTACGGCGACCGGCTGCCGCGGGCCGAGCGCGACGAGATCCTCGACAGCATCTCGTCGGGCGTGCAGCGCATGTCGCGCATGATGGACCGCGTGCTGCTGCTCGGGAAGGCCGATGCGGGCATGCTCGACTTCCAGCCGCAGCGCATCCAGCTGGCGCCTTTGGTCAAGCAGTTCGTCGACGAGGCGCGCGCGCAGCAGCCGCACGACGGCAACGACGTGAAGGTGGAGATCGCCGAGGACGTGGACGAGGGCGCCTATGACGAGAAGCTGCTGCGCCACATCTTCAGCAACCTGCTGTCCAACGCCCTGAAGTATTCGCCGCACGGTGGCGAGGTGCGCTTCCAGGTGCGGCGCGAAAACTCGCACACCGTCTTCGAAGTGGCCGACCAGGGCATCGGCATCCCGGCCGACGAGATCGGGCACCTGTTCGAATCCTTCCACCGCGCGAGCAACGTCGGTGCGATCCAGGGCACGGGGCTGGGGCTGGCGATCGTCAAGAACGCCGTGGAAATGCACGGCGGCGTGATCGACGTGGAGAGCGAGCTCGGGAAGGGCACGACCTTCCGCGTGAGCCTGCCGTCCTGATCAGGCGAAGAGTTCGAGCAGGCGGTCCAGCCCGCCCGAGTTGATCTGCACCATCGCCTGCTCGCGCACCTTCGGCTTGGCGTGATAGGCCACCGACAGCCCCGCTTCGCCCATCATCGGCAAGTCGTTCGCGCCATCTCCCATCGCGATCGCCTGCTTCGGCGAGATGCCCAGCTTCGCGCAGGTTTCGAGGAACATCTTGCGCTTTTCGGCGCCGTCGCAGATGTCGCCCCAGTCCTGGTCGACCATGCGGCCGGTGAGCTGGCCGCAGTTGGGGCCGGATTGGACCTCCAGCACGTTCGAGCGCGTGTAGTCGATGCCCAGCGTGTCGCGCACGCGGTCGGTGAAGAACGTGAAGCCGCCGGAGACCAGCAGCGTCTTCATTCCCACTGCCTTGCACGCGGCGACCAGCTCCTTCGCGCCGGGGTTGAGCTGCAGCCGCTCGGTGTAGACCTGCTCCAGGTCGGCCACCGTCACGCCGCGCAGGAGCTTCACGCGGCGGCGCAGGCTTTCCTTGTAGTCGGCGATTTCGCCGCGCATGGCGGCCTCGGTGATCGCGGCGATCTCTTCCTTCTTGCCGACGGCGGCGCCGATCTCGTCGACGCACTCGATGTTGATCAGCGTCGAGTCCATGTCGAACGCGATCAATTTGAAGTCGGCCAGCTTCAGCGGCGGGTTGACGCCGCGCACCGCGAGGCCGGGAGAGAGTTCTCGGAAGTCGCTCATGGCTTCGATTGTGTCATGCGGTTTCGGCCACCTTGGGCGTCCCGAGCGAGCGCAGCACGTCGCGCACCATCTGCGCGCGGTCCTTCACGTCGACGAAGGAGCGCTCGATGCGCAGCTTCTGGTTGCCCGCGAACTTGAAGTGCTTGTGCTTCTGCACCAGCTCGATGATGCGCATCGGGTCGATGGGCGCGTTGGCCTTGAACGTGATGTTGATCACGCCCGGCGCGGCGTCGACCTTCACGACGCCGTAGGGCCGCGCCATCACGCGCAGGCGGTGCACGTCGATCAGCGTCTGGGCCTGCGGCGGCAGCTTGCCGAAGCGGTCGACGATCTCCTCGAGCAGCGCGTCGATCTGGTCCGTGGTCTTGGCGGTGGCCAGGCGCTTGTAGAACGACAGGCGCAGGTGCACGTCGCCGCAGTAGTCGTCCGGCAGCAGCGCGGGGGCATGCAGGTTGATCTCGGTCGTGACGGCCAGCGGCGCGAGCAGGTCCGGCTCCTTGCCGGCCTTCAGCGACTTCACGGCCTCCGCCAGCATCTCGTTGTACAGCTGGAAGCCCACTTCCAGCATGTTGCCGCTCTGGCTCTCGCCCAGCACCTCGCCGGCGCCGCGGATCTCCAGGTCGTGCATCGCCAGGTAGAAGCCGGAGCCGAGTTCCTCCATCTGCTGGATCGCATCGAGGCGCTGCTCGGCCTGCTTGGTCAGGCTTTCCTTGTCCGGGACCATCAGGTAGGCATAGGCCTGGTGGTGGCTGCGGCCGACGCGCCCGCGCAGCTGGTGCAATTGCGCCAGGCCGAACTTGTCGGCGCGGCTGATGACGATGGTATTGGCCGTCGGCACGTCGATGCCGGTCTCGATGATGGTGGAGCACAGCAGCACGTTGAAGCGCTGCGCCACGAAGTCGCGCATGACGCGCTCGAGCTCGCGCTCGGGCATCTGGCCGTGGGCGACGGCGATGCGCGCCTCGGGCAGCAATTGCTCCAGCCGCTCGCGGCGGTTCTGGATGGTCTCGACCTCGTTGTGCAGGAAGTACACCTGCCCGCCGCGCTTGAGCTCGCGCAGCACGGCTTCGCGCACGACGCCGTTGCTCTCGTTGCGAACGAAGGTCTTGATCGCCAGGCGGCGCTGCGGCGCGGTGGCGATCACCGACAGGTCGCGCAGGCCTTCCAGCGCCATGCCCAGCGTGCGCGGGATGGGCGTGGCCGTGAGCGTGAGCACGTCCACTTCGGCGCGCATGGCCTTCATCGCCTCCTTGTGGCGCACGCCGAAGCGGTGCTCCTCGTCGATGATGAGCAGGCCCAGGTTCTTGAACTTGGTGGCTTCGGAGAGCAGCTTGTGCGTGCCGACGACGATGTCGACGCTGCCGTCGGCCAGGCCCTTGAGCGTGGCGTTCACTTCCTTCGTCGAGCGGAAGCGCGACACCTCGGCGATCTTGACCGGCCACTTCGAGAAGCGGTCGACCAGCGTCTGGAAGTGCTGCTCGGCCAGGAGCGTGGTCGGGGCGAGGAAGGCCACCTGCTTGCCGCCGGTTACCGCAATGAACGCGGCGCGCAGCGCGACCTCCGTCTTGCCGAAGCCCACGTCGCCGCACACGAGGCGGTCCATGGGCTGCGGCGAGATCATGTCGTGGATGACGGCGTGGATGGCGGCGTTCTGGTCTGGCGTCTCCTCGAAACCGAAGTCGTTGGCGAAGGCCTCGTAGTCCTGCGCCGAGAAGCGGAAGGCATGGCCTTCGCGCGCGGCGCGACGGGCGTAGATGTTCAGCAGCTCCGCTGCGGTGTCGCGCACCTGCTCCGCGGCCTTGCGCTTGGCCTTTTCCCATTGGCCCGAGCCGAGCTTGTGCAGCGGCGCCTCGTCGGCCGACACGCCCGTGTAGCGGCTGATCAGGTGCAACTGGCTGACCGGGACATACAGCGCGGCCTTGTCCGCGTATTCGAGGTGCAGGAATTCCGTGCTGCCCTGGCCCAGGTCCATGTTGACCAGGCCCTTGTAGCGGCCGATGCCGTGCTGCGCGTGGACCACCGGGTCGCCGATGTTCAGCTCCGACAGGTCCTTGATCAGGGCTTCGACGTCGCTGACCTGCTCCTGCTTGCGGCGGCGGCGCGCGCTGGGCGCGGCGGCGAAGAGCTCCGTCTCCGTGACGAGGTCGATGCCTTCTTCCAGCCAGGCGAAGCCGACGGCCAGCTCGGACGTGGCGATGCCGATCTTCTCGTCGCTCTTCTGGAATTCCTCCAGCGACTCGAACGCCGGCGGGGCGACGTGGCTGGCCCGCAGGAAGTCGAGCAGGCTCTCGCGCCGCCCGTCGCTCTCGGCCAGCACCAGCGCGCGGTGCTGCGTGTTGCGCAGGTGCTCCTTGAAGCGCGCCAGCGGGTCGTCGGCGCCGCGCACCACGGCGATGTCGGGCAGTGCGCTGAACTCGGTGTACGGCTGCTGCTCGTCGGCCGTCGCCCTCAGCGCCAGCTGCGCATGCTCGTTGGCCTTCGAATAGAACTGCTCGCTGGTGAGGAACAGCGCCTCGGGCGGCAGCACGGGCCGCTCGGGGTCGCCCTGTGCGAGCCGGAAGCGCTCGCGCGTGTCCTGCCAGAAGCGCTGGAACGCCGGCTCGAGGTCGCCGTGCAGCACGAGCGTGGATTCCGCGCCGATGTAGTCGAAGAACGTCGCGGTTTCGTCGAAGAAGAGCGGCAGGTAGTACTCGATGCCGGACGTCGCGACGCCGTTGCCGATGTCCTTGTACATGCGGCTCTTGGTCGGGTCGCCCTCGAGCAACTCGCGCCAGCGGCGGCGGAAGAGCGCGCGCGCATCGTCGTCCATGGGGAACTCGCGGCCGGGCAGCAGGCGCACCTCGGGCACGGGGTACAGGCTGCGCTGCGAGTCCGGGTCGAAGGTGCGGATCGAATCGATCTCGTCGTCGAAGAGGTCGACGCGGTAGGGCACCGTCGAGCCCATGGGGAACAGGTCGATGAGGCCGCCGCGCACGGCGTACTCGCCGGGGCTCACGACCTGCGTGACGTGGTTGTAGCCCGCCAGGGTGAGCTGCGCGCGCAGCCGCGCCTCCTGCAGCTTCTGTTTCACGGCGAACTGGAAGGTGTAGCCGGCCAGGAAGCTGGGCGGTGCCACGCGGTACAGCGCGGTGGTAGCGGGGACGATCACGACGTCGACTTCGGCCTGCGAGATGCGCCACAAGGTAGCCAGACGTTCGCTGATCAGGTCCTGGTGCGGCGAAAAGGTGTCGTACGGCAGCGTTTCCCAGTCGGGGAACAGGGCCACGCGCAGGTCGGGCGCGAAGAACGGCATCTCGGCGACGAGGCGCTGCGCATCTGTCGCGCTGGCGGCAACGATCGTGGTCAGGCGGCGCGATCCTTGCTCGCGCTGAGCCAGCCGCGCGAGCATCATGGCGTCGGCGGACCCCGGCGGGCGTGGCAGCGTGAAGCGCTTGCCTGTACTGAGCTTGGGGAATTCCATCCGGATGAAAAATGACGAACACCCCGCTCCTGGAATAGGGTGGGGTGGACAATGAATTCTAGAATGGACGGTATGGCAGCGAGTGACAGCAATCCCAATCCCCGCTTCTACGCGCTGGTGCCCTGCGCGGGAACGGGCAGCCGGGCCGGCACGTCCGGCCCCAAGCAATACGAACGCATCGCGGGCCAGCCGCTGGTGTGGCACACGCTGGCGGCCTTCGCGGCCGTCAAGCGCATCGCGCGCGCGATGGTGGTCGTCGCACCGGGCGACGGCTTCTTCGAACGCAACCCCACCTCGGCCCTGGTCGTGCCCTGCGGCGGCGCGACGCGCGCGCAAAGCGTGAAGAACGGCCTGTACGAGCTGCGCCGCGTGGGCGCGACGGAGAACGACTGGGTGCTGGTGCACGACGCGGCGCGTTGCCTCGTCACGCCCGAGCTCATCGACAAGCTGATCGACGCGGTGCAGGGCGACGAGGTGGGCGGCCTGCTCGCCCACAAGCTGCCCGACACGCTCAAGCGCGACGAGGACGGCCGGGTGGCCGAGACGCTGGATCGCGAAGACAAGTGGGCCGCGCAGACGCCGCAGATGTTCCGCATCGGCATGCTGCTGCAGGGCCTGGAGCGCGCGGGCAACGGCGTCACCGACGAAGCCGCGGCGATCGAGTCGCTGGGCAAGCGGCCGCTGCTCGTCGAGGGCGGCGCGCAGAACTTCAAGGTGACCTACCCCGAGGACTTCGCGGCGGCGGAGATCGTGCTGAAGGGGCGCATGCGTTGAGCCTCCTGCGCATCGGCGAGGGCTGGGACACGCATGCGCTGGTCGCGGGCCGCAAGCTCGTCATCGGCGGCGTCGAGATCCCGCACGACAAGGGCCTGCTCGGCCACTCCGATGCCGACGTGCTGGCGCATGCAATCACCGACGCGCTCTATGGCGCGGCGGGCCTGGGCGACATCGGCAAGCACTTCCCCGACACCGACGAACGCTTCAAGGGCGCCAGCTCCATCCTGCTTATGGCCGAAACCGCGCGCCGCGTGCGCGAGCAAGGCTGGCAGATCGTCAACGTCGACAGCACCGTCATCGCGCAGGCGCCCAAACTCGCGCCGCACATCGACGCCATGCGGGCGCGCCTGGCGCAGGCGCTGATGCTGATGCCCGCGCAGGTGAACGTGAAGGCGAAAACCGCAGAGAAGATGGGCCCGGTGGGCGAGGGGCTGTCGATCGAGGCGCGCGCCGTCGTGCTGCTCGAGCAGGGCGTGATGCCGCAAGGCGGCAAGTAGCCGGGGTGCTCAGCCCTGCAGGGCGGGCTCGCTGCGCGGGGCGCCTTCGTTCGGCAGCGGCGGCGGCTGCAGGTTCTTTGACCGCTGCAGCTTGATGTGGGCGGCCAGCCCACCGGACGTGGTGTTGGCCAGCGCGAAGATGCCGCCCATGCGCTGCACCGTCTTGTCGACAATGGCCAGGCCCAGGCCTGCGCCCGTGGCGGCGGTGCGCGCGGCGTCGCCGCGGAAGAAGGGCTTGACCAGGTTGGGCAACGCCTCGGGCGCCACGCCCATGCCGTGGTCGCGCACCTTCAGCAGCACCCATTCGTTGCGCGGCTTGGCGGCAATGTCCACCACCGCGATGCCGGTCTCCGGCGTCTTGCCGTAGCGGCGCGCGTTCTCGAGCAGGTTCGAGATGACGCGGGCCAGCTCCACCTCGTCGGCCATCACGTACAGTCCCTTGGACACGTCGAGGTTGATCTTGATGTCGCCGTGGTCCTGCAGCGAGTACAGGCAGGCCTCGATCACGTCGTTGAGCAGCACGGGCTTGAGCTCCGCGTGGTCGGGCCGCGCGTAGTCGAGGAACTTGTCGATGATGGCGTCGAGCTGGTCGATGTCGGCGGCCATGTGCTCGCGGGCGTCGGCGTCGGCGACGCTCATCTCCGTCTCCAGGCGCAGCCGGGCGAGCGGCGTGCGCAGGTCGTGCGAGATGCCGGCCAGCATCACCGCACGGTCCTGCTCGATCTTGGCCAGCTGCTGCGCCATGCGGTTGAAGCCGATGTTGACCTCGCGGATTTCGCTGGTCACGGCCTTCTCGTCGAGACGGCTGGCGTCGAAGTCGCCGTCGCGCACGCGGCTGGCGGCGAAGGACAGCTGCTTGAGCGGGCGGTTGATCAGCCTCGCGATCAACGCCGCACCGGCGAGCGACAGGCCGGCGGCGGTGATCAGCCAGATCAGCCAGGTGCGGCCGCCGACGCTGGACAGGCGCGAGCGGTCGAGCAGCATCCAGTACTGGTCCTGCTCGATCTTGAAGCCGATCCACAGGCCCACCTCGCGGTTGACGCTGGAGGCCATGATCGTGCCGGGGCCCAGGCGCGTCACCAGTTCCTCCATCACCCGCTCGTCGAGTTCCCCGGGGATGAAAGTGGCGTAACGGTCGGTAGGCTCGCGCGGCACGATGCGCACGCCTTCCTGGTCGGCCAGGGTCTTGATCAGCGATACGCGTGCGATCGAATCGGAGTGCACGAGCGCGGCGCGGCTCAGGTTCACGAGCGATGCGATCTGCTGGGCCGTCTGCACCGCGCGCGGCTCGAACTCGAGCGCGCGGAAGGTCTGCAGCCACGCGACGATGGAGCCGACGAGCAGCAGCGACAGCAGGAAGAAGGTGCGCCAGAAGAGCGACAGGCCCAGGCGCGGGCGCATGTCCAGGGGCGCTGGCGCGGTCTCCAGCGGCGCAGGGCCGGTGACGTCGATGCTCGTGGTAACCCCTCGGATCATGCTGTCCTCGATGACAGCTTCATTCTGTCATCGAAGCGCAGACTCGTCATTCGGGGGTTGCGATCAGGATGCCCCGTCCGGCACGAACACGTAGCCCACGCCCCACACCGTCTGGATGTAGCGGGGGGAGGCGGGGTCGGCCTCGACCAGCTTGCGCAGGCGCGACACCTGCACGTCGAGGCTGCGGTCGAAAGGCTCGAACTCGCGGCCGCGGGCCAGCTGGGCCAGCTTCTCGCGCGACAGCGGCTGGCGCGGGTGGCGAACCAGCGCCTTGAGCATGGCGAATTCGCCGGTGGTCAGGGGCAGCTCCTCGCCGTTCTTGCGCAGCGTGCGTGCGCCCAGGTCGAACTGGAAGGGGCCGAAACCCACCACTTCGTTGTCGCTCGACGGTGCGCCGGGCGCTTCCTGCGCGGGGCGGCGGCGCAGCACGGCGTGCACGCGGGCCAGCAGTTCGCGCGGGTTGAAGGGCTTGCCGAGGTAATCGTCGGCGCCGACTTCCAGCCCGACGATGCGGTCCACGTCCTCGCCCTTGGCGGTGAGCATGATGATGGGGGTGCGGTCGTTGGCCGCGCGCAGGCGGCGGCAGATGGACAGGCCGTCCTCGCCGGGCATCATCAGGTCGAGCACGATCAGGTCGGCCGTTTCGCGCAGCATCAGGCGGTTCAGCGCCTTGCCGTCCTCGGCCAGGATCACTTCGAAGCCTTCCTGCGTCAGGTAGCGGCGCAGCAGGTCGCGGATCCGCGCGTCGTCGTCGACGACGAGGATCTTGTCGGTTCGGGCTGCGGCTTGTGTCATGTTGCTCCAGTCAGAGGCATTTGTAACAGAGCCGATTTTGAGGGGCTGAACGGTGGGCGTGCGGCGTTTTTCAGTAGGCCTGACACAGTGTTACAAATGTTGCGGCGCGGCGCAACGGTTCACCGGATGAGCGTGAACGTTGCATCGCTGGAGGCGTTAAATGACCATCCATGAAACCGTGCCTCATCCTTGGCGCCTTCCTCGCAATCGCGGCAGTCGCGACTGCAGCGCCGGTGCCGGGGACCCGCGGGCAGCAGGTCGTGGATGGCAAGGCGGGTGCCCCGCGCGTCTTGCCGCAGGCACAGCCGTCCGCGCCGGTGCGGCACCTGAACGACCAGGAACGCGCCGAACTGCGCCGGCAGCTGCAGCAATTCAACCAACAATACCGCCGCCCATGAAGCTCGTGCGTACCCTGGCGATCGCGTTTGCGGCGATCGCGTGGACCGGCCTTGCCGCTGCGCAGGCCCAGCCTCCACAGAACGTCCTGAACCTGTCCACCACCGGCACGGTGGAGGTGGCACAGGACCTCATCACCATCAGCCTGGCCGCGTCGCGCGACGGGCCGGACGCAAACGGCCTGCAAGCCCAGCTCAAGTCACTGCTCGAAGCGGCGCTGACCGAAGCGAAGAAGTCGGCGCAGCCGGGCCAGGTGGACGTGCGCACGGGCCTGTTCAACGTCGGCCCGCGCTACACCACCGGCGGCAAGATCGACGGCTGGCGCGGCACGGTGGAGCTGGTGCTGGAAGGCCGCGACTTCGCGCGCATCACGCAGGCGGCCGGCAAGATCCCCGGCATGACGGTGGCGAGCGTCGCGTTCGGGCTCAGCCGCGAGCAACGCGCCAAGGTCGAAGGCGACGCACAGCACATCGCCATCGAACGCTTCAAGGCCAAGGCCACGGAGTTGGCGCGCAGCTTCGGCTTCGCGGGCTATACGTTGCGGGAAGTCAGCGTGAATTCGAACGACTTCACGCCGGGGCCGCGGCCGATGATGATGGCGCGCGCCGCGCAGAGCGCCGAGTCGTCGCCGGTGCCGGTCGAAGCCGGCAAATCCGCCGTCACGGTCACCGTGTCGGGATCGGTTCAGTTGAAATAGACCGTATGCTGCACGCGATGAGCGTGCTGCTGCACATCTCCGATACGCATTTCGGCACCGAAGACCCGGCCGTCGTCCTGGCGCTGCAGGCTTTCGCGCACGAGCTCAAGCCCGACGGGCTCATCTTCTCCGGTGACATCACGCAGCGCGCGCGCTCGGCGCAGTTCTCTGCCGCGCGCAGTTTCTGCGAGTCGCTGCGCATTTCGAAGATGCTCGCGCTGCCGGGCAACCACGACATCCCGCTCTACAACGTCTTCGCCCGCATCGCGATGCCTTACCGCGGCTACAAGAAGGCCTTCGGCGGCGAACTGGAACCGGTGATGGAACTGCCCGACGCCATCGTCGTCGGCGTGAACACCACGCGGCCCGAGCGGCACAAGGATGGCGAAGTCTCGCCGCAACAGGTCGCGCGCGTGGTGGAGTTGCTGAAAGGCATGCCGCGCGACAAGCTGCGCGTGGTGGTCACGCACCAGCCCGCTTGCGTGCTGCGCGAAGAGGACGAGGACGACCGGCTGCACGGCGGCCACGAGGCCGTCACCGCCTGGTCCGACGCCGGCGCGGACCTGGTGCTCGGCGGCCACATCCACCTGCCGTACGTGACGGATGTCTGCGCGGTGGTGAAGGGCGCGAAGCGTGCGATGTACTGCCTGCAGGCCGGCACCGCGCTGTCGCGCCGCGTGCGCCACAACACGCCGAACTCGATCAACGTGATCCGGTGGGCGTCACCCGTGTCCGGCGAAGCCCGCACCTGCAAGGTGGAACGCTGGGACTACGACCTGGCGGATGCGCGCTTCGAGATGACGCACCCGTACGACCTGAAGCTCGGCGCGTAGTTACTGCGCGGCCCAGCCGCCGTCCATGTTCCACGCCACGCCGCGCACGTTCTTCGCGGCATCGGAGCAGAAGAACACGGCGAGCTCGCCCAGCTCTTCCGGCGTGGTGAACTGCATCGAGGGTTCCTTCTCGCCGAGGAGCTGCTTGGTCGCTTCCTCGTTGGAGAGTTTCAGCGCGGCCGCCTTCGCGTCGACCTGCTTCTGCACCAGCGGCGTCAGCACCCAGCCGGGGCAGATCGCGTTGCAGGTGATGCCCGTGGTGGCGTTCTCGAGCGCGACGACCTTGGTGAAGCCGACGATCGCGTGCTTGGAGGCCACGTAGGCCGACTTCTGCACCGAGGCGACCAGCCCGTGCACGGATGCGACGTTGATGATGCGGCCCCAGTTGGCCTTCTTCATGGCCGGCAGCGCCAGGCGCGTGGTGTGGAAGGCGCTGGAGAGGTTGATGGCGATGACCTGGTCCCACTTTTCCGGCGCGAAGTCCTCGACCGGCGCGACGTGCTGGATGCCGGCGTTGTTCACGAGGATGTCGACGCGGCCGAACTCGCCGGCGGCGAACTTCATCATTTCCTCGATCTCGCCCGGTTTGCTCATGTCCGCGCCGTGGTACGCCGACTTGACGCCGAAGGCTTCCACCTGCGCCTTGGGGCCGTCGACGTCGCCGAAGCCATTGAGCACGATGTTCGCGCCCTGGCGGGCGAGCGCCTTCGCGATGCCCAGGCCGATGCCGCTGGTCGAGCCGGTGACGAGTGCGGTTTTGCCCTTCAGCATGATGGTCTCCGTACTTGAACTAGGATACGAAAAAATGGGTGCGGCGCAGCCGCAAAATGTTGCCGCACAGTATGCGGCGGTTTGCCCGCTTTTTCCTTCCATGACGGTCCCT
This sequence comes from Ramlibacter sp. PS4R-6, assembly GCF_037572775.1. NCBI lineage: Bacteria > Pseudomonadati > Pseudomonadota > Betaproteobacteria > Burkholderiales > Comamonadaceae > Ramlibacter > Ramlibacter sp. PS4R-6. Next base: position 2,360,881 of record NZ_JBBHKA010000001.1, read on the forward strand.
ACGCTGAACTACGTACCTTGCCCCGACCCCAAGGGTGGGCATCGCATGGCGTACTGGCAATGGGGCGACGCCGCGGCGCCGCACGTCGTCGTGTGCGCGCACGGGGTCTCGCGGCAGGGGCGCGATTTCGATGTGCTGGCTCAGGCGCTCGTCGGGCGGGCCGGCGGCAAGCTGCGCGTGGTGTGCCCCGACGTCGTGGGCCGCGGCAAGAGCGACTGGCTCCAGGACCCGATGGCCTATGGCGTGCCGACGTACGTGGCCGACATGCTCGCGATGCTCGGGCTGCTGCACAAGCAGGCTCCCATCCAGACGCTGGACTGGGTCGGGACCAGCATGGGGGGGCTGATCGGCATGGGCCTGGCCGGCACCCCGAACCTGCCGCTTCCCGTGCCGGTGCGCCGCATCGTCTTCAACGACGTCGGCCCGGCGATCCAGTGGTCGTCGCTGGAGCGGATCAAGGGCTATCTCGGCAAGACCGGGCGGTTCGAATCGGTGCAGCAGGCGGCCGATGCCATGTGGGCTGTCTCGACGTCCTTCGGCCCCCACACCCCCGAGCAGTGGATGGCGCTTTCCGCGCCGATGGTCAAGCAGCTCGAGGATGGCGCCTACACGCTGCATTACGACCCGGCCATCGCCGAGCCGATCAAGGCCCTGACCCGGGAAGCCGCCGCGCAAGGCGAGACCGCGCTCTGGCAGGCCTACGACAACATCAAGGCCCGCGTGCTCCTGACGCGCGGCGCCGATTCCGACCTGCTCGCGAAGGAAACCGCGCTCGCGATGACCAAGCGCGGCCCGCGTGCGAGCCTGGTCGAATTCGCCGGCGTGGGCCATGCGCCCACGTTCGTTTCCGACAACCAGGTCGAGGCGGTCGCCTCGTTCCTGCTCGATCCTTCCGATGAAAAGCCTGCTGGCAGAACAGGTTGACGGCCAGGTCCCGGAGCTGATCGCCGCCACCGAGGAGGCGCTGCCCCAGCAGGCCAACGCGCTGGCGCGCACGCGCGCCTTCGCCGAGCCATTGATCGCCCACGAGACGCTGGACACCGGCGAGAACACGCTCGCGCACGCCGATGCGGTGGCGGCAATCCTCAAGTCCATGGGCGGCTCGGAGGCGATGCAGGCCGCGAGCTATCTCGTCTACGCCTGCGCCTACCTCAACAAGCCCGAAGAGGTCATCGCCAAGGCCTTCGGCGAGAGCTACGCCAAGCTCGCCACCGAGACCAACAAGCTGGTGCGCATCCAGCAGCAGACACGCGTCGCGCAGGACGAGGGCGAGGAAGAGGCGAAGGCCCGCACCGAGACCGTCCGCAAGATGCTGCTGGCCTTCTCGCGCGACCTGCGCGTGGTGCTGCTGCGCCTGGCCTCGCGGCTCGCGACGCTGCGCTGGCACGCGGCCAACAAGACTGTCGCGCCCGAGGGTGTGGCGCGCGAGGCCCTGAACGTCTTCGCGCCCCTGGCCAACCGCCTGGGCATCTGGCAGGTGAAGTGGGAGATGGAGGACCTGGCCTTCCGCTTCCTCGAGCCGGACACGTACAAGCGCGTGGCGAAGATGCTCGACGAGAAGCGCACCGAGCGCGAGCACTACGTCGAGGACCTGCGCTCCGGGCTCGAAGGCGAGCTGCGCGCCCAGGGAATCGCCGCCAGCGTCTACGGGCGACCCAAGCACATCTACAGCATCGTTCGCAAGATGCGCGGCAAGGACCTGGACTTCGCCCAGGTGTTCGACATCCGCGCGCTGCGCGTCATCGTTCCGGAGGTGAAGGACTGCTACGCGGCGCTGTCGTGGGTGCACCAGCAGTTCACGCCGCTGGTCGAGGAGTTCGACGACTACATCGCCAAGCCCAAACCCAACGGCTACCAGTCGCTGCACACCATCGTGCGCGACGCGCAGGGCCGCGCCATCGAGATCCAGATCCGCACGCAGGCGATGCACGAGCACGCCGAGCACGGCGTGGCCGCCCACTGGGCCTACAAAGAGGCGGGGCAGAAGGGCTACTCCGGCGTGTCCGCCAGTGGCGAGTACGACGCGAAGATCGCCGTGCTGCGGCAGCTGCTCGCGTGGGAGCGCGACCTGTCGGGCGCGGCCAAGGGGCTGTTCGAGGACCGCATCTACGTGCTGACGCCCGACGCCGCGATCGTCGAGCTGCCGCAGGGCGCGACGCCGGTGGATTTCGCCTACAGCGTGCACACCAGCCTGGGCCACCGCTGCCGCGGCGCGCGCGTCGACGGCGCGATGGTGCCGCTGAACACGCCGCTGAAGAACGGGCAGACCGTCGCCGTGGTCGCGGCGAAGGAGGGCGGGCCTTCGCGCGACTGGCTCAACCCCGAGCTGGGCTTCCTCGCGAGCCATCGCGCCAGGGCCAAGGTGCGCGCCTGGTTCAACGAGCAGCTGCGGCACGAGACCGTGGCGCGCGGCCGCGAACTCGTCGAGAAGCTCCTGCAGCGCGAAGGCAAGACCGCCGTGAAGCTGGAGGACCTCGCCGAGCAACTGGGCTTCAAGTCGGCCGACGACCTGTTCGGCGTGGTCGGCAAGGACGAGTTCTCGCTGCGCAACATCGAGACGGTGCTGAACCCGCCGGCCGCCCCGCTGCCGCAGGACGAGTTCCTGCTGAAGAAGCCGCGGCCCGCGGCGCGCGAACCCAAGGGCGGCGTGCTGGTGGTGGGCATCGATTCGCTCATGACGCAGCTGGCGCGCTGCTGCAAGCCCGCGCCGCCCGATTCGATCGCGGGCTTCGTCACGCGCGGCAAGGGCGTGAGCATCCACCGGCGCGACTGCCCGAGCTTCCACGAGCTCGCGACGAAGGCGCCCGAGCGCGTGATCGACGTGCAGTGGGGCGCGCGGGGCGCGTCGGACGCGGTCTACCCGGTGGACGTGAGCGTGGAGGCCGCCGACCGGCAGGGCCTGCTGCGCGACATCTCCGAAGTGTTCGCCAAGGAGAAGATGAACGTGATCGGCGTGCAGACCACCTCGGTCAAGGGCACGGCGTGGATGACGTTCACCGTCGAAGTGGCCGATGCGAGCAAGCTGTCGAAGGTGCTGGCGCTGGTGCGGGACGTGGCCGGCGTGCAGCGGGCACGGCGCCGCTGAGAGGCCTGCTACAATCACGGGCTCGACGAATCCCAGGCGCGTAGCTCAGTTGGTTAGAGCACCACCTTGACATGGTGGGGGTCGTTGGTTCGAATCCAATCGCGCCTACCAACACCTGAAAACGGCACCTCGCGGTGCCGTTTCGCATTTCAGCCGCCGTACAGGTACTTCGGCAGCCACAGGGTCATCCCGGGCCAGATGTACATGAACACCATGCACAGGATGACGATCAGCATGTACGGCATCATCCCCGAGAAGATCTGGTTGATCGTCACGTGCGGCGGCGACACCCCCTTCAGGTAGAAGGCCGACATCGCCACCGGCGGCGACAGGAACGCCGCCTGCAGGTTCACGAACACCAGCGTGCCCCACAGGATGGGGTCGATCTGGAAGTGCTGCAGCAGCGGCAGGAAGATGGGCACGAAGATCACGATGATCTCGGTCCACTCCAGCGGCCAGCCCAGGATGAAGATGATGGCCTGCGACACCAGCAGGAACTGCAGCGGCGACAGGTTCATCGACAGCACCCACCTCTCCACCAGCCCCTGGCCGCCGAGCAGCGCGAACACGGCGGAGAAGAGCGCCGAACCCACGAACAGCCAGCACACCATCGCGGTGGTCTTCGCGGTGAGGTAGACGGCCTCCTTGATGCGCTCGAGGTTGAGCGTCTTCGCCTGCCAGGCCATGAGGAAGGCCCCGGCCGCGCCGACGGCGGCGGACTCGGTAGCGGTCGTGATGCCGAAGAGGATCACCGCGAGCACGACGATGGTCAGCAGGGCCAGCGGCATCACCGAGGTGACGAGCATGCGCAGGATCTCGAACTGCTCCGCGTCGAACTTCCGGTAGTACCAGACGAGCAGGGCCAGCATGAGGGCGCATGCGATCGCGAAGCCGGGGTAGAAAGCTTCGGGCACGGGTGCCACTTCGATCTCCGCCGACGGGTCGCCGAGCTGCTGCAGCGGCGCGTCCGCGGCGGGCGCGGCCGTTGCAGCGGATGCGGCCGCACCCGGCGGCTCCTGCACGCCGCCGGCGCCGGGCGGCTCTTCGACACCGCCCGAAGCGGGAGGCTCCTGGACGCCGCCGCTGCTGGGCGGCTCCTGCACGCCGCCGGCATCGGCCGCGGGACCGGATGCGGTCGCCGCACCCGCGGCTTCCTTCTGAGCGACTTGCGCGGTCGCGGCCATCACGGGCGCATCCTTCTGCTGCGAGTGGATCACGACGTACCACCACGTGAGGCCCAGCAGGGCGGCGGCGAGGATCGCGGGCACCAGCGCGCGCAGGAAGTTCGAGGCGAGGAAGCCCCGCGTGATACGGGTTTCGCCCTGGTAAGCCGTGGCCCGTGCCGGCGACACCAGCGATTTCAGCAGTGCCGGCAAGGTGCGCGGCGAGTAGTTCTGCGACAGGTGTGACAGCCATCCCGGGATGGGCACGACCATCTGCTCCTTCGGCAGCTGCGGCGCGATCTTCGGGTTGATCAGCACCCATCCCACCACGTAGACGAGGTACAGGAAAGCCAGGAAGAAGCCGGGGAACATCGCGGCCGCATAGAGCTTCACGATCGACTGCCCGGCGACGGCCGCGTACACGATGATCATCACCGACGGCGGGATCAGGATGCCCAGCGTGCCGCCGGCCGTGATGACGCCCGAGGCGAGGCGCACGTCGTAGCCCGCGTTGAGCATGGGCCGCATCGCGATCACGCCCATCAGCACCACCACCGCGCCGACGAGGCCGCTCGCGATGCCCCAGAAAGTGCAGATGATCAGCGTGGTGACCGCGAGCGAGCCGGGCACGCGGCGGAAAGCCAGCTGCACCGCGTGGAACATCTTGTCCACCAGCGCCCCGCGCTCCATCACGTAGCCCATCAGCACGAACAGCGGGATGGACAGCAGCGTCTCGTTGGTCATCGCGCCGAAGCAGCGCTGCACCATCAGGTCGAAGATGTGGTTCTTCATGATGGGCACGGACGCGTCGTGGAAAGCGACGTAGCCGAACACCATGCCCAGGCCCATGAGGGTGAAGGCGGTGGGGAAGCCGAGCATGATCGCGACCACGATCAGCGCCAGCATCGTCATGCCGAGGGCGGCATTGCTGATGATCATGGCTTGTCCCCCGTGCTGCGCGTGCGGGCCACTTCATCGATCTGGTGGGCGCTGGCGATGGCGGCCTTGCGCGCCTCGTCGTCGACGTAGGTGCTCTTGGCGAGCTGCTGCTCGACGACGTCGATCTCCTCGGCGTCCTTCAGGCGCGCGGGCCACTGCCCGGTGCGGATGCAGATGACGCAGCGGATCATCTCCGCGATGCCCTGCATCATCACCAGCGCGCCGGCGACCGGGATGACGCCCTTGAAGGGATACAGCGGCAGCTGCACCGCGTTGAAGGTCTGTTCCTTGATGGCGAGCGCGTCGCCGAAATAGATCCAGCCGGCCCAGATCAGCGCGAGGATGCCCGGGATGAAGAACAGCACGTACAGGGCCAGGTCGAGCGAGGCCTGCGTGCGCGGCTTCATGTTGCCGTAGAGGAAGTCGCCGCGCACGTGGCCGTCCTGCGCGAGCGTGTAGGCACCCGCCATCATGAAAAGCGTGCCGTACATCATGTTGCTGGCGTCGTAGATCCAGGCCGTCGGCGCATTGAGGATGTAGCGCTTGAAGACCTCGACGACGACCATGAGCATCAGCGCGACGATCAGCCATGCGGCGGCCTTGCCGACCCAGGTGCTGATGGTGTCTGCCGTGTGGAGCAGGCGTTGGGTGTTCATCAGGTTGGTGTTTTAGTAGTTATCCATGCAAAAGGCCAGCGCCCCGCGCCGGGGCCGCTGGCCTGCAGGGGCCTGATCTGGAGGTCAGGCTTTCTTGGCCGGCGCCTTGCCGCCGCCGCCGAAGTAGCGGTTCCACGCCGGCTTGAAGTCGACCATGTAGTCGGTCTGCCAGCGGCCCGCGCGCTCGGCGAAGGCGCGCTGCGAATCCAGCACCTTCTTGAAGAACGGGTTGTCCTTCTGCTTGTCGACCATGATCTTGTCCCAAGCGTCGAGCTGGTCCTTGAGGATCGAGTCGGGGGTCTTGTAGAACTTCACGCCGAGCTTCTTGAGCTCGATGTAGTCCTGGCTGTTGCGGTGCGCGGCCTTCCAGCTGAAGTCGGCGCTGGATGCCTCGGTGGCGTACTTGATGATGTTGCGCACTTCCTCGGGCAGCGAGTTGTACTTGGTCTTGTTGAACATGATCTCGAACTGCTCGCCGCTCTGGTGGTAGCTTTGCAGCATGCAGACCTTCGAGACGTCCTGGAAGCCCAGGGCCTTGTCCGACGAGGCGTTGTTGAACTCCGCGCCGTCGATCAGGCCGCGGTCCAGCGCCGCGACGATCTCGCCGCCCGGCAGCGGGTTCACCGCCGCGCCTTGCGCCGTGTACATGTCGACGGCCAGGCCCACGGTGCGGAACTTCATGCCCTTCATGTCCGCGGACTTCGTCACCGGCTTCTTGAACCAGCCGTAGGGCTGCGTGGGCATCGGGCCCGACAGCCAGGAGATCACGTCGACGTTGAGCGACTTGTAGATCTCCTCCAGCAGTTCCTTGCCGCCGCCGTAGTAGTGCCAGGACAGCACCATGTTCGGGTCCATGCCGAACGCGGGGCCGGAGCCCCACAGGGCCAGGGCGGTGTTCTTGCCATAGTGGTACGCCACCACGCCGTGGCAGCCGTCCAGCGTGCCCTTGCTGACCGCGTCGAGCAGGCCGAAGGCGCCCGCGACGGCGCCGGCCGGCAGCACCTCCACCTTCACCTTCGAGCCGGCCATGTCGTTCACCTTCTTGGCGAAGTCGTTGGCGTACTCGTGGAAGATGTCCTTGGCGGGCCAGGCACTCTGGAAACGCAGTGCGGTGGTCTGCGCGGTGGCAACCATCGGGGCGCTCATCGCACCGGCGGCGACGGCGGCTCCCTTGAGGAGGTTGCGACGTCCGGTCTGCTTCGGCTGGGTCATGGCTGTCTCCTTGTGTGAATCGTTAGCAAGCCAATATCTGGCGCGTTGCCGCACTGCGGAAAGAGGGTTTTTACCGAGCGGGCACACGTCGTGATACTTCCGTTTCCGGCGGGTGCGGTACGGGTAAACCTTGGGGCGTTGCGTGCAAGCCGCTCCCCTAGAATCTGCTGCAACGCAATACAGCGGGCGCCCCATGCAGCGCCCGCACGAGGAGAACAGCCAGTGGTGCAGAGCAAGAAAGCCAGCGGCCCGAAGCCGGCCCAGCGGGTGATCAAGAAGTACCCGAACCGGCGGCTGTACGACACCGACACCTCCTCGTACATCACGCTCGCCGAAGTGAAGCAGCTCGTCATGGACAACGAGCCGTTCACGGTGCGCGATGCCAAGAGCAACGACGACCTGACGCGCAGCATCCTGCTGCAGATCATCCTGGAGGAAGAGGCCGGCGGCCAGCCAATGTTCAGCGAGGCCGCGCTCGCCAACCTCATCCGTATCTACGGCCACGCCGCGCAGGCCTTCATGGGCACCTACCTGGAGAAGAACGTCCAGGCCTTCATGGAGATCCAGGGCAAGCTGGCCGAGCAGTCCAAGACGCTCACGCCCGAGATGTGGGCGCAGTTCGTCAACATGCAGAACCCGCTGCTGGGCGGCTATGTCGAGCAGTCGCGCACCATGTTCGAGAAGATGCAGGAACAGATGGCCAAGCAGACCGAGCAGATGCTCGGGGCATTCGGCATCAAGCGGTAACGGCTGGCGAAGTCCCGGCGAAGGCCGGGATCCAGTAAGTTATTGGTCCTCTGGGACAATACGGGGATGAGCTCCCCGAAAGTGGGGTTCGTGAGCCTCGGCTGCCCGAAGGCCCTCACGGATTCCGAACTGATCCTCACCCAACTCAGCGCCGAAGGCTACGCGACCTCGAAGACCTTCGAGGGCGCCGACCTGGTCATCGTCAACACCTGCGGTTTCATCGACGACGCCGTCAAGGAAAGCCTGGACACGATCGGCGAGGCGCTGGCCGAGAACGGCAAGGTCATCGTCACCGGCTGCCTGGGCGCGAAGGCGGGCGACGGCGGCGGCAACCTCGTCAAGCAGATCCATCCTTCGGTGCTGGCCGTCACGGGCCCGCACGCCACGCAGGAGGTGATGGATGCGGTGCACGCGAACCTGCCCAAGCCGCACGATCCGTTCATCGACCTCGTGCCCGCCGCCGGCATCAAGCTCACGCCCAAGCACTACGCGTACCTGAAGATCAGCGAAGGCTGCAACCACCGGTGCACCTTCTGCATCATCCCGTCGATGCGCGGCGACCTCGTGAGCCGTCCCATCGGCGACGTGCTCAAGGAGGCGAAGGCGCTCTTCGAAGGCGGCGTGAAGGAGCTGCTGGTCATCAGCCAGGACACCTCGGCGTATGGCGTGGACGTGAAGTACCGCACCGGTTTCTGGGACGGCCGGCCGGTGAAGACGCGCATGCTGGAGCTCGTGCAATCGCTCGGCGAGATGGCCGAACCGTACGGCGCATGGGTGCGCTTGCACTACGTCTATCCGTACCCGTCCGTCGATGACGTGATCCCGCTGATGGCCGAGGGCAAGGTACTGCCTTACCTGGACGTGCCGTTCCAGCACAGCCATCCGGACGTTCTCAAGCGCATGAAGCGGCCGGCCAACGGCGAGAAGAACCTCGAGCGCATCGCGAAGTGGCGCGAGATGTGCCCCGAGCTCGTGATCCGCAGCACGTTCATCGCGGGCTTCCCGGGCGAGACGGAGGCGGAGTTCCAGCACCTGCTGGATTTCATGCGCGAGGCGAGGATCGATCGCGCGGGCTGCTTCGCCTACAGCCCCGTCGAAGGTGCGGCCGCGAACGAGATTCCCGGCATGGTGCCGGCGGAAGTGCGCAACGAACGGCAGGCGCGCTTCATGAAGGTTGCCGAGGAAGCTTCCGCCGACAAGCTGCGCGAGCGCGTCGGCGCGACGATGCAGGTGCTCGTCGATTCGGCGCCCGGCCTCGGCCGCAAGGGCGGCGCCGGCCGTAGCTACGCGGACGCGCCGGAGATCGACGGAACGGTCCAGCTCCTGCCGCCCGAAAAGATCAGCAAGCAGCTGCGCGTGGGTGAGTTCACGAAAGCGAAAGTCGTCGCCGCCCAGGGCCACGACCTCATCGCCATCCCCATCTGAGGGTGACGGGGCGCCAAACGAATAAGGCCGACTTCAGTCGGCCTTATGATTGTTTGGTGCCCAGGAAGGGACTCGAACCCCCACGATGTTACTCGCTAGTACCTGAAACTAGTGCGTCTACCAATTCCGCCACCTGGGCTTTCAGGAACCAAGGATTCTAACATCAAAAACATCAACCACCTGAGCTCCAGCCACGCCGGGATCGGCCTTCTCGACGAGATCGAGGGCGTGATCCAGGGGCACCGCGACGGGCACGGCTACGTGCAGCGCGACGACGGCGAAACCGACATCTACCTGCCCCCCAACGAGATGCGCGCGGTGCTGCACCGCGACCGCGTCAAGGCGCGCATCGTGCGCCACGACCGCAAGGGCCGCCCCGAAGGGCGCGTCGTCGAGATCATCGAGCGCCCCGCGCAACCGATCATCGGCCGCCTGCTGCACGAAAGCGGCGTGTGGCTGGTGGCGCCGGAAGACAAGCGCTACGGGCAGGACGTCCTGATCCCCAAGGGCGCGACGGGCCTGGCCAAGCCGGGCCAGGTCGTCGTCGTCGAACTGACCGAGCCGCCCAGCCTGTACGGCCAGCCCGTGGGCCGCGTCAAGGAAGTGCTGGGCGAGATCGACGACCCGGGCATGGAGATCGAGATCGCCGTGCGCAAGTACGGCGTGCCGCACGAGTTCTCGCATGCCTGCATCGCGCTCGCGCGCTCGCTGCCGGACAAGGTCCGCAAGGAGGACAAGCGGAACCGCGTCGACCTGACCGACGTGCCGCTGGTCACCATCGACGGCGAGGACGCGCGCGACTTCGACGACGCCGTGTACTGCGAGCCGACGAAGGTGGGGCGCGGCAAGGGCTGGCGCCTGCTCGTCGCGATCGCCGACGTGAGCCACTATGTCGAGACGGGCAGCCCCATCGACGTGGACGCCTACGACCGCGCGACCAGCGTCTACTTCCCGCGCCGCGTGATCCCCATGCTGCCGGAGAAGCTCTCCAACGGCCTGTGCTCGCTGAACCCCGAGGTCGAGCGGCTGTGCATGGTGGCCGACATGCTGATCACGTCGACCGGCGAGATCTTTGCGTACCAGTTCTACCCCGGCGTGATGTGGAGCCATGCGCGCTTCACGTACACCGAAGTCGCCGCGATCCTGGCCAACACGCGCGGGCCCGAGGCGGCCCGCCGCAAGGACCGCGTGCAGGACCTCCTGAACCTCCACGACGTCTACCGCGTGCTGCTCAAGGCGCGCGAGGCCCGCGGCGCGGTCGACTTCGAGACGACCGAGACGCAGATCGTCTGCGACGAGAACGGCCGCATCGAGCAGATCGTGCCGCGCGTGCGCACCGACGCGCACCGGCTGATCGAGGAATCGATGCTCGCCGCCAACGTCTGCGCGGCCGACTTCATCCAGCAGTCCAAGCGCCCGGGCCTGTACCGCGTGCACGAGGGCCCGACGCCGGAGAAGAAGGAAATCCTGCGCCAGTACCTCAAGGCGATCGGCGTCTCGCAGACCATCAGCGACGAGCCGCTGCCGGCCGAGTTCCAGCGCATCGCCGAAGCGACGAAGGACCGGCCCGACGCGCAGCAGATCCACACCATGCTTCTGCGCTCGATGCAGCAGGCCATCTACACGCCGTTCAACAGCGGCCACTTCGGACTGGCCTACGACGCGTACACGCATTTCACGTCGCCGATCCGCCGCTACCCGGACCTGCTGGTCCACCGCGTGATCAAGGCCATCCTGAACGGCGAGCGTTACGAGCTGCCGGCGCTGCCGACGCCGGGCGAGCACCACGAGAAGCTGTCGCGCCGCATCGCGAGCAACACCGCGAAGGCCGCGGCTTCGGGCCGGGCCAAGAAGCAGGCCGCGCCGCCCACGCGCGAGATGCAGGCCTGGGAAGCCGCGGGGCTGCACTGCAGCGCGAACGAGCGCCGCGCCGACGAGGCCAGCCGCGACGTCGAGGCCTGGCTCAAGTGCAAGTACATGCGCGACCACCTCGGCGAGGAGTACGGCGGCGTCGTCACCGCCGCGACCAGCTTCGGCATCTTCGTCACGCTGGACCAGATGTACGTCGAAGGCCTGGTGCACATCACCGAGCTGGGCGGCGAGTACTTCAAGTTCGACGAGGCGCGCCAGGAGCTGCGCGGCGAGCGCACCGGCATCCGCTACGCGATCGGCTCGCGCGTGCGCGTGCAGGTCAGCCGCGTGGACCTGGACGGGCGCAAGATCGACTTCCGGCTGGTCAAGGAGGGCGAAGAGCTCCTGAACCGCGCGATGAAGGACAAGGGCGTGCCGTCCGAGGCGCGCGAAGGCGCCAAGCCCAGGAAGAAGGGCGTCGCGAAAAAGGCGGTGAAGGCTGCTGCCAAGCCCGCCGTCAAGAAGCACGCGCCCAAGGCCAAGCACCGCCGCCGCTAGCAACCACACACGAGGAGTACCCACACATGGCAAGCAATCCCAAGGGCGTCGCGATCGTCACCGGCGGCGGCACCGGCATCGGCAAGGCTGCCGCGCTCGCGCTGCTGCAGGACGGCTGGCGCGTGGCTGTCGCGGGCCGGCGCAAGGAGCCGCTGGAGGCGGTGATCGCGGAAGGCGGCGCGCGCGAGCGCGGCCTGGCGGTGCCGACTGACGTGACCGACCCGAAGCAGGTCCGCGCGCTGTTCGACGCCACCGTGGCCAAGTGGGGCCGCGTGGATTTCGTCTTCAACAACGCGGGCATGGGCCTGGGCCAGACGCTGCTGGAGGATATCGGCGACGACGACTGGAAGAAGGTCGTCGACACCAACCTCAACGGGGTCTTCTACGGCATCCGCGAGGCGTTCCGCGTGATGAAGGCGCAGCAGCCGATGGGCGGGCGCATCGTCAACAACGGCTCGATCTCGGCGCACGCGCCGCGCCCGAACTCGATCGCCTACACGTCCACCAAGCACGCGGTGACGGGCCTCACCAAGACCGCGTCGCTCGACGGCCGCAAGTACGACATCGCCGTCGGCCAGATCGACATCGGCAACGCCATGACGGACCTCGCGTCGCGCATGGCCAAGGGCGTGCCGCAGGCCAACGGCACCATCGCGCCGGAGCCCCTGATGGACGCGGCGATCGTCGGCCAGTCGGTGCTGTACATGGCCAACCTGCCGCTGGAAGCCAACGTGCTCTTCCACACGGTGATGGCGACGAAGATGCCCTTCGTCGGGCGCGGCTAGAGTTTTCGCGCCAGCGCGGAGGCGGTCAGCGGGCGGCCCGCGCGCCAGCGGTCCGCCGCGAGGCCGTGGTCGAACACGGCCCCTGCCGCGGCTTCCAGCGCGTCGTCGTTCGAAGCCAGGCGCGCCGCAACCAGGCCCGCCAGCACGTCGCCGGTGCCGGCGGTCGCGAGCTTCGCGTTGCCCGTGGGGTTGATGCGCGGCAGCTGTGAAGGCGCAGCGACCACGGTTCCCGAACCCTTGAGCACCACGACGCACCCGAAGCGTTGCGCCAGCGCCTGCGCGGCTGCGACGCGATCGGCTTGCACGTCCTGCGTCGAGCGTGACAGCAGGCGCGCAGCCTCCAGCGGGTGGGGCGTGACCACGGTGCGCCGGCCGCGCCGCCCTCGGGCTTCGAGCTGCGATTGCAGTTGCGGGTCCGCGGCGATCGCATTCAGCGCATCGGCATCCAGCACCAGCGCGCGCGCCCTCGAGATCACCTTCGGCAATGCGGCGCGGATGGCGTCGCCCCCGCCGCAGCCGCAGGCGACGGCCATCGCGGCGAGGTCCAGCGTGCTCCAGTCGCGGATCATCAGCTCGGGCTGCGCGGGATCGACGGGCAGGGTGTCGCCGAGCAGGCCCACGTAGACGCGGCCCGCGCCGCCATGCAGCGCCCCCGAAGCCGCGAGCAAGGCCGCGCCGGCCATGCCGGGCGCGCCGCCGATCACCGCGACGTCACCCCAGGTCCCCTTGTGCGAGGCGTGCGCGCGTTGCGAAAGCGCGGGTGGCCCCGACAGCCAGCCCGTCGGCTCGCCGCCTTCGACCCCCAGGTCGTCGAACCAGGTCTCGCCGCATGCGTCGCGGCCGTGCGCCGTGAACAGGCCCGGCTTCAGCGTCAGCAGCGACAGAGTGTGCGTCGCGAAGACGGACTCACCCGTGCCGGTGTCGGCCGACAGCCCCGAAGGCACGTCGACCGCCAGCACCGGCACGCCACGCATCGCACCGGCCCACTCGCGCATGCGGCCTTCGAGCGGGCGTGCGGAGCCGATGCCCAGCATCGCGTCGATGGCCAAGTCGAAGCTGGCCGGGACGTCCGATGCGAAACGCACGCCGGCCGCGCGGGCGCGCTGCAGCGAAGCCTTCGCATCGGCAGGCGCCCTGGCTTCGTCGCCCGCGAGGGTCACGGTCACGTCCTTGCCCCATTGCCGCAGGTGCATCGCGGCCTCGAAGCCGTCACCGCCGTTGTTGCCGGGGCCGCAGGCCACCCACACGTTCTTCGCGTGCGGCGCGATGGCCAGCGCAAGGCGCGCGACGGCGTGGCCGGCGCGCTGCATCAGCGTGTGCGCAGGAAGCGAGCCTGCGGCGCCTTGTTCGATGACGCGCGAGGCCGCGACGCCGTGCAAGGGCCAGGGACGGTCGGGCGTGACGCGGCGCATGGGCCGCATCGTAGCTTTACGCCGCGAGGCGCTCCACCCCGAGGCCTTCGATGTCGACCTCGGGCGAACGGCCCGCCATCAGGTCGGCGATCACGCGTGCGCTGCCGCACGACAGCGCCCAGCCGCTGGAGCCGTGGCCCAGGTTGATCCACACGCCCGGAACGCCGGTGGCGCCGATCAGCGGCGGGCCGTCGGGCAGCATGGGCCGCGCGCCTTTCCACTCCTGCACCGCGGCGCCGCCGGTGTTGGCGAGCTGCGCCGCGCCGGGGAACCAGTCGCGCAGCACCTTGTAGAGCGTTTGGAGCGAACCCTCGCGCTTCTTCGACGCGGAACCGCCGATCTCGGCGCTGCCCGCGACGCGCACGCGGTTGCCCAGGCGCGAGATCGCCACCTTGAAGCGCTCGTCCATGATGCCGCTGCGCGGCGCATTGAGCGGCTCGCGCAGCGGCGCGCTGATCGAATAGCCCCACACGGGCGCGAGCGGGACGTCCAGGCCCACGGGCGCCAGCAGCTGCGCCGAGTCGACGCCGCCGCAAACGACCACGGCATTGAAATTCCACTGCGCCGTGCCGCCGTCGGGGCCCCTGACCTGCAGCGATCCCGGTGTCGCTCGCGACAGGGGAGCCACCGTGCTGTTGAACTCGAACGCGACGCCGCGCGACTGGCACTCGTTCTTCAGCAGCAGCGCGAACTGGCGGCAATTGCCCACCTCGTCCTGCGGCAGGTGGATGGCGCCGACGAAGGGCGTGTCGGGGTTGAGCGCGGGCTCCACCTTGCGCGCCTGTTCGGCATCGACCTCGTGGAACGTCACGCCGGCGTCGCGCAGCACCTGCAGGCCCGGCTGCACCATCTTGCGATCCTTCTCGCCGCGCAGCATCACCAGGTAGCCCGTGCTGCGGTCGTACTCGAGGTGGAAGTGCTCGGTGATCTCGTGCAGGCGGGTGCGGCTGTAGAAGGCCAGGCGCTGCATGCGCGCGCGGTTCGCGGCGTAGGTGGCCGCGTCGCAGGAGCGGTACCACTTCCACATCCAGCCGATTTCCGCCGCGGAAAGCGGCAGGCTCAGGCGCACGGGCGCGTGGTCGGACACCAGGAAGCGCGCGACCTTGGCCGGCATGCCGGGCGCGGCCCACGGCGTGACGTAGCCCGGCGCGATCACACCGGCATTCGCGAAGCTGGTTTCCTCGGCGGCGGACGAGCGGCGCTCGAAGACGGTGACCTCGTGGCCGTCGACGGCGAGCTCGAAGGCCGTGGTGACGCCGATGATGCCGGCGCCGATGACGGCGATCCTCATGCGCGGGTCTTCTGGAGGGTGGCTTCCGCCTGCGCGGCGACGTTGAGGACCGCCGCGTCGTGCAAGGCGCCTTGCCAGATCATCAGCCCGACGGGCAGCTCGTCCGGTGCATGGCACGGGATCGAGATCGCGCAGCCGTCGACCATGTTCACGATGCTGGTGTTGCGCAGCAGGAGCGCATTGACGCGGAAGAACTCGTCGTCGCGCTCGGCGCCGGGCGCCACCTGCGCGAAGGGCGGGGCGACCAGCGGGACGGTGGGCGAGAGCACGGCGTCGAAGCCGCGCAGCGACGCCTGCAGCTTCGCCATCGCTGCCGCACGGGCGCCGAAGAGCTCGAGGTATTCGTAGGCCTTCATCGCCGCGCCGCCCTCGACGCGCTTGCGCACGCGCGGGTCGTAGCGGTCGCCGGCGCGCGCCAGCAGCTGGCGGTGCCAGGCGTAGCTTTCCGCGGCGCCGAAGCCGCCGATGGCCTGCATGGGGCCGATGTCGTCGATCGCGGGGAGGTCGACTTCCTCCACCGCCGCGCCGGCATCGCGCAAGGCCTTGATGGCGCGCTCGAAAGCCCGCGCCACCGGAGCTTCCAGGGCATCGAGCATCACGTTGCGGGCGACGGCGAGGCGGTAGCCGGACATCGGCACATCGGCGCGCGGGATCGTCGTCCCTGACAGCAGCTCGTGCACGAGGATCGCGTCGGGCACCGAGCGCGTCATCGCGCACACCGTGTCGAGCGTGGTCGACAGCGGCACGCAGCCGTCGGTGGGCACGAGGCGGGCGGTGTTCTTGAAGCCCACGACCCCGCACAGGGCAGCGGGGGTGCGGATGGAACCGCGGGTGTCCGAGCCCAGCCCCACGAACGCAGCGCCCGTGGCGACCGACACGGCTGCGCCGGACGACGACCCGCCGGGGATGCGTCGCGTCGCGCGGTCCGCCGGGTTCCACGGCGTGTCGAAGTGCGGATTGGCGCCCACCCCCGAGTACGCGAACTCGGTCATGTTGGTGCGGCCCAGGATCGCCGCACCGGCGGCGCGCAGGCGCGCCACGGCCGGCGCATCCTGCGCGGCCGGCGGCGAGCCGGCGAGGGCGACGGAGCCCGCGGCGGTGGCCTCGCCGCGCACGTCGAACAGGTCCTTGACGGAGACCGCCAGCCCGGCCAGCGGCCTTTGGCCCGAGCCGGGATCGGACGCGGCACGGCGCGCTTCCTCGAACGTCGGCTTGAGGAAGACGTGCCGGCAGGCCTCGGCCTGGGCGATCGTGATCGATTCCTCGATCTCGCGGGGGGCGGTGGTGTCGCCGCGCGCGATGGCCGCGCGGACGTGGTGCAGGTCGGGTCGGGAGCGCGGCAAGGGTGAAGCTGCTATAATTTTTGGGTTTTGCCGGGTGGTGCCCATGACGGGCGCCGCGGATGAGCAAAGCAAATCGCGAATCGGGCCCTACCAAGGTGTCGTTGCGGGAGCAAAACCCACAACGATTTCGGGCCGGATTCTAGACCCAACCTTAGGAAGACATTCATGTCCGTGACCATGCGTCAGATGCTGGAAGCCGGTGTGCACTTTGGCCACCAGACGCGCTTCTGGAACCCGAAGATGGCCCCCTACATCTTCGGCCATCGCAACAAGATCCACATCATCAACCTGGAGCGCTCGCTCCCGATGTTCCAGGATGCCAGCAAGTTCGTGCGCCAGCTGGCGGCGAACCGCGGCACCATCCTGATGGTCGGCACCAAGCGCCAGGCCCGCGACATCGTGAAGGCCGAGGCGCAGCGCGCCGGCATGCCCTTCGTCGACCAGCGCTGGCTGGGCGGCATGCTCACCAACTTCAAGACGGTGAAGACGTCGCTGAAGCGCCTGAAGGACATGAAGGCCCAGCAGGAAGCCGGCCTCGAGTCCATGAGCAAGAAGGAACAGCTCATGTTCACGCGCGAGATGGCCAAGCTCGAGAAGGACATCGGCGGCATCCAGGAGATGAACAACCTGCCCGACGCCCTGTTCGTGATCGACGTGGGCTTCCACAAGATCGCCATCGCCGAAGCCAAGAAGCTGGGCATCCCGATCGTCGGCGTGGTCGACTCCAACCATTCGCCCGTCGGCATCGACTACGTCATCCCCGGCAACGACGACTCGGCCAAGGCCGTGACGCTGTACGCGCGCGGCATCGCCGACGCCGTGCTGGAAGGCCGCGCCAACGCCGCTGCGGACGTGCAGCGCGCCGTGTCCGAAGGCGGCGACGAATTCGTCGAAGTGCAGGAAGGCGCGTCCGCCTAAGCGGCCGGTCCCATTCCGAGATGAAGGGGGCTTTCGGGCCCCCTTCGACCATCAAGAAACACCCAAGGAAGAGAAACATGGCAGCAATCACCGCAAGCATGGTCGCCGAACTGCGCGCCAAGACCGACGCCCCGATGATGGAGTGCAAGAAGGCGCTCACCGAAGCGGAAGGCAATTTCGACAAGGCCGAGGAAATCCTGCGCGTGAAGCTGGGCAACAAGGCCGGCAAGGCCGCCTCGCGCGTCACCGCCGAAGGCGTCATCAGCATCGCGATCGACGGCAACACCGGCGCGATCCTCGAGACCAACAGCGAGACCGACTTCGTCGCCAAGAACGACAGCTTCCTCGCGCTGGCCAAGGCCGCCGCGGAACTCATCGCGAAGAGCAATCCCGCCGACGTGGCCGCGCTGTCCGCGCTGCCGCACTCCCAGGACGGCTTCGGCCCCACGCTGGAAGACGTGCGCAAGGGCCTGATCGGCAAGATCGGCGAGAACATGAGCTTCCGCCGCTTCAAGCGCTTCGCCAATGGCGGAAAGCTGGCGTCGTACCTGCACGGCACCCGCATCGGCGTGATCGTCGAGTACGAGGGTGACGAAGTCGCGGCCAAGGACGTCGCGATGCACGTCGCCGCGATGAAGCCCGTGGCGCTGTCGAGCAAGGACGTCTCGGCCGACCTCGTCGAGAAGGAGCGCTCGATCGCATCGCAGAAGGCCGCCGAATCCGGCAAGCCCGCCGAGATCATCGCCAAGATGGTCGAAGGCTCGGTGCAGAAGTACCTCAAGGAAGTCTCGCTGCTCAACCAGCCCTTCGTGAAGAACGACAAGCAGACCGTGGAACAGATGCTCAAGGAAAAGGGCACCACGGTGAAGTCGTTCACGCTGTACGTGGTGGGCGAGGGCATCGAGAAGAAGGCCGACGATTTCGCCGCCGAAGTGGCCGCGCAAGTCGCAGCCGCCAAGCAGGCTGCCTGAGGCCTTTTCCCGCAACCAAGCCGCTACACTCGACCCCGTATTCGAAAAGGACCTCCCCCCATGACCGACGCCAAGCCGGCCCACAAGCGAATCCTGCTGAAGCTGTCCGGTGAAGCACTCATGGGGGACGATGCCTTCGGCATCAACCGCGCCACCATCGTCCGCATGGTCGAGGAGGTCGCAGAGGTCGTGAACATGGGCGTCGAGGTGGCCATCGTCATCGGCGGCGGCAACATCTTCCGCGGCGTCGCGGGCGGCGCCGTCGGCATGGACCGCGCCACGGCCGACTACATGGGCATGCTGGCGACGGTGATGAATTCGCTGGCGCTCGCCGACGCGATGAACAAGCAGGGCCTGGTGGCCCGCGTCATGTCGGCCATCGCGATCGAGCAGGTCGTCGAGCCCTACGTGCGTCCCAAGGCCTTGCAGTACCTCGAGGAAGGCAAGGTCGTCATCTTCGCCGCCGGCACCGGCAACCCTTTCTTCACCACCGATACGGCCGCCGCGCTGCGCGGCGCGGAGATCGGCGCCGAGCTCGTGCTCAAGGCGACCAAGGTCGACGGCGTGTACACCGCCGACCCCAAGAAGGACAGCGCCGCCAAGCGCTACGAACGCATCTCGTTCGACGAGGCGATGGCGCAGAATCTCGGCATCATGGACGCCACGGCGTTCGCGCTGTGCCGCGACCAGAAGCTGCCCATCAAGGTCTTTTCGATCTTCAAGCACGGCGCGCTGCGCCGCGTGGTGATGGGCGAGGACGAGGGCACGCTCGTCTACGCCTGAGGGCAGAGGAAAAAGAGGAGAGCAAACCCATGGCAGCGACCAACATCCCCGAGATCAAGAAACACGCGCAGGAGCAGATGGACAAGACCATCGCCGCGCTGAAGACGACCCTCTCGCACATCCGCACCGGGCGCGCCAATCCCGGCATCCTGGACACCGTGCACGTCGATTACTACGGCAGCAACGTGCCGATCACGCAGGTCGCGAACGTGGCCGTGCTCGATGCGCGCACGCTCTCCGTGCAGCCCTGGGAAAAGGGCATGGGCCCCAAGATCGAGAAGGCCATCCGCGACAGCGACCTGGGCCTGAACCCCGCCGCGATGGGCGACCTCATCCGCGTGCCGATGCCGCCGATGAGCGAGGAGCGCCGCAAGGAGATGACGAAGCTGGTGCGCCACGAAGGCGAGAACGCCAAGATCGCCGTCCGCAACCTGCGCCGCGACGCCAACGACCACGCCAAGCGCCTGGCCAAGGACAAGCACATCTCCGAGGACGAGGTGAAGCGCTCCGAGGGCGACATCCAGAAGGTGACCGACAAGCACATCGCCGACATCGATGCGCTCATCCACCAGAAGGAGCAGGAGATCATGGCCGTCTGAGCCGGGTCTCCACTCACATGACGCATCAGCGCACCCCGCATCACGTCGCGATCGTCATGGACGGCAACGGCCGCTGGGCGACGCGCCGCTTCCTGCCGCGGGTCGCGGGCCACAAGAAGGGCATGGATGCGCTGCGCGCCTGCGTGAGGCATTGCGGCGAGCGCGGCGTGAAGGTGCTCACCGTCTTCGCCTTCTCTTCCGAAAACTGGAACCGTCCCGCCGACGAAGTCTCGGCGCTGATGGAGCTGCTGGCCGTCGCGCTCGCGCGCGAGGTGCCGCAGCTGGCTGCCGAAGGCGTGCGCCTGCACTTCATCGGCGAGCGCAGTGCGCTCAGCGACAAGGTGCGCGACGGGCTCGAAAAGGCCGAGGCCGCGACCGCGGGCAACACGAAGTTGGCGTTCAACGTCTGCTTCAACTACGGCGGCCGCTGGGACATCGCCCAGGCCGCAGCACGCCTGGCGGCGCGGGGCGAGCCGATCACCGAGGCGAGCATGGCCGAAGCCATGGCGCTCGCGCATGTGCCCGACCCCGACCTGATCATCCGCACCGGCGGGGAGCAGCGCATCTCCAACTTCCTGCTCTGGCAGGCCGCGTACTCGGAGCTGTATTTCAGCGACAAGCTCTGGCCCGATTTCGATGCCGCCGCGCTCGACGCCGCCTTCGCGGACTACGCGTCGCGCGAGCGGCGTTTCGGCAAGACCTCGGAGCAAGTGGCCCAGAAGGTGGCGTGATGCTGAAAACGCGCATCATCACCGCGCTCGTCATGCTGGCGATCCTGCTGCCGGCGCTGTTCTGGCCGTCGCCGTATCCCTTCGCGGCCGTCGTCCTCGTGCTGCTGGCGGGGGGCGCCTGGGAATGGGGCCGCCTCAATGGCTTGACCATGGGTGCATCGGTGGCGGTGGGCGTGATCTGCCTGGTGCTGTGCGGTGCGTCGTGGATGGCGGGCCTGATCGAAAAGCCCCTCGGCCTGCTGTGGGCCATCGCCGGCGCGCTGTGGGTGATCGGTGGGGCGCTGCTGCTGCGCATGGGCGTGGCGGGCTGGCCGCGCATCCCGCGTGCGCTGCGGCTGGTGCTGGGCGTGCTGGCCCTGTGGGTCGCGTGGCTTGCGGCGGCGCAAGCGCGCTTCATCGGCATCAATTTCCTGCTGTCGGTGCTGGTGCTGGTGTGGGTGGCCGACATCGCGGCCTATGCCGCCGGACGCACCTTCGGCCTGAAGTTCACGAAGAACAAGCTCGCGCCCGCGATCAGCCCCGGCAAGAGCTGGGAAGGCGCGTGGGGCGGCACGCTGGGTGTGCTGGTGCTGGGGGTGTGCTGGGTGCTGGCCGACCGTTCGCTCGACGCCGCGGTGCCCAGCCTGTACACGCGCCTCGCCACGGTCGGCTGGTGGCTGTTCGCGATCGCCGCGGTCTTCCTCACTGCGATGAGCGTCGTCGGCGACCTGACGGAGTCGCTCGTCAAGCGCAGCGCCGGCATGAAGGACTCCAGCAACCTGCTGCCCGGCCACGGCGGCGTGCTCGACCGTGTCGACGCGTTGCTGCCCACGCTGCCGCTGGCGATGTTCATCGCGGGAATCGTCGGATGAAGCGCCAGCGCGTCGCCGTCCTCGGCTCGACCGGCTCCATCGGCGCGAACACGCTGGACGTGATCCGCCGCCATCCCGCCCGTTTCGAGGTCTTCGCGTTGACGGCGGCGACCCAGGTCGACACCCTGCTCGAGCAGTGCGCGGCCTTCCAGCCGCAGCTGGCCGTGATGGCGAACGAGGCCGCAGGCCGCGAGCTCGCGCGCAAGATCGAGGGCCGCGGCTGGCCGACGAAAGTGCTGTGGGGCGCCAGGGCGCTCGAGGACGTGGCGTCGCACGAGCAGGTCGACACCGTGATGGCCGCCATCGTCGGCGCAGCGGGCCTCGCGTCGTGCCTGGCCGCTGCGCGCGCCGGCAAGCGCCTGCTGCTGGCCAACAAGGAGGCGCTGGTCGTGGGCGGCGAGCTGTTCCTGGCCGCGGTGGAGAAGGGCGGGGCGCAGCTGCTGCCCATCGACAGCGAGCATTCGGCGATCTTCCAGTCGCTGCCCGAAGACCCGTCGACGTGGCCCGCGCGCGTCGAGAAGATCATCCTCACCGCTTCGGGCGGGCCGTTCCGCACGCGCGACCCGAAGAGCCTGCGCGACGTCACGCCGGAAGAGGCGGTCGCGCACCCCAACTGGGTGATGGGCCGCAAGATCTCGGTCGATTCCGCGACGATGATGAACAAGGCGCTGGAGGTGATCGAGGCGCGCTACCTGTTCGGCCTCGCGCCCGAACGGCTGGAGGTGGTGATCCACCCGCAAAGCGTCATCCACTCCATGGTCCAGTACCACGACAAGTCCGTGGTCGCGCAACTGGGCACGCCGGACATGCGCGTGCCCATCGCCTACGGCCTGGCATGGCCCGACCGCGTCGAGTCCGGCGCGCAGGCGCTCGATTTCCACAAGCTCGCGGACATGACATTCGAGGCCATGGACAGCCGCGGGCACCCCGAGCGCTTCCCGGGCCTGGCGCTCGCCTGGCAGGCGCTTCGCGCGCCGGCGGGCACCACGGCTGTGCTGAATGCCGCGAACGAGGTGGCGGTGGAGGCCTTCCTGGCGCGCCGCATCCGCTTCGACGGCATCCATGCGGTGAACCTTGCAACTTTGTCGGCGGTTGCGGCATCCAACCCCGCAACGCTGGACGACCTGCTGGACCTGGACGCGCGCGCCCGCGCCGCCGCCACCGCCCAGGTAGCCCGGCTCCAAGCCTGAAAGGGGCCCGATGCTTTACTTCGTCGCTTTCGTCGTCGCGCTCGGCGTGCTGATCGCGGTGCACGAATGGGGCCACTACCGCGTGGCCGTGGCCTGCGGCGTCAAGGTGCTGCGCTTCTCGGTCGGGTTCGGCAAGACCCTGTTCCGCTACAAGCCGAAGAAGCAGCGCCCGGGCCAGGACACCGAATTCGTGATCGGCGCGTTCCCGCTGGGCGGCTACGTGAAGATGCTCGACGAGCGCGAAGGGCCCGTGCCGCCCGAGGAGCGCCACCTGGCCTTCAACACGCAGCCCTTGAGTTCGCGCACGATGATCGTCGCCGCGGGGCCCATCGCCAACCTGCTGCTGGCCGTGGTGCTCTATGCCTGCGTGAATTGGTGGGGCGTGCAGGAGGCCAAGGCCGTCATCGCGACCCCCGTTGCCGGCTCCATGGCCGAGCGCGCGGGCCTGCGCAGCGGCGACTTCATCGAAGGCGTGACCTTCGCCGGCGAGGACGAGCGCAAGGTGCGTTCCTTCGACGAGCTCGTGTGGCTGCTCACCAAGGCCGCGTTCGTGGACAAGGACGTCACGGTCCACGTCGCGGGCGGCCGCAGTGCCGCGCTGCCGCTGGGCGAGCTGCATGCGCGCGGCAGCGACCCCCAGCTGGCCAAAACCATCGGGGTCGTTTCGCCCTTTACCAAGGCAGGCATCGCGGAAGTGCTGCCGGGCGGCGCTGCCGAGCGCGCAGGCCTGAAGTCCGGCGACAAGGTGCTGGCCATCGACGGCGTGCGCATTGCCGACGGCGTGCAGTTGTTCGATGCGATCCGCGCGTCGGGCCGCAGCGGCACCGCGAAGACCCAGTCCTGGACCGTCGAGCGCGACGGCCGCACGCAGGACATCGCGGTGACGCCGGTCGTGGAGAAGGACGCCAGCGGCTCCTTCGGCCGCATCAACGCCCGCGTGGGCGGCGGCATGCCGGAGATGGTGCGCGTGCAGTACGGGCCCATCGAAGGCGTCACCCGGGCCGTGGAGCGCACCTGGGAGATGGCCGCCTTCAGCCTGCGCATGCTGGGCAAGATGGTGATCGGCCAGGCCTCGTACAAGAACCTCTCGGGGCCCATCACGATTGCCGAGTACGCGGGCAAGACCGCGAGCCTCGGCCTGATCCAGTACATCACCTTCCTCGCCCTGATTTCGGTGAGCCTCGGCGTGCTGAACCTGCTGCCTCTGCCCGTCTTGGACGGGGGGCACCTGATGTATTATCTTTGGGAGGCCGTCACGGGCCGGAGCATCTCCGACACGTGGATGGAGCGCCTGCAGCGTGGCGGGGTCGCGGTGCTGCTGCTGATGATGTCGATCGCGCTGTTCAACGACGTCACGCGCCTCTTTGGATGAACCCTGAAGTGCCGAAGAAAGCATCGCCATGAGCGATGCGGGCGAACCCTGATTCAATGAAGAAACACATCAAGCGCTTTCGCGTGCGTTCCGTCTCGGCCCTCGTGGCCATCGCTTTCGCCGCGAACGCCTGGGCCGTCGACCCCTTCAGCGTGCGCGACATCCGCGTCGAGGGCCTGCAGCGCGTCGAGCCCGGCACCATCTTTGCGTCGCTGCCGTTCCGCATCGGCGACCAGTACAACGACGAGAAGGGCTCCGCGGCGATCCGCGCGCTCTTCGCGCTGGGCCTGTTCAAGGACGTGCGCATCGAAGTCACCGGCGACGTCGTCGTGGTGGTGGTCGAGGAGCGGCCCACGATCAACGACATCGACTTCACCGGCATCCGCGAGTTCGACAAGGACAGCCTGCGCAAGGCCTTGCGCGACGTGGGCCTGACCGAGGGCCGCCCCTTCGACCAGGGCCTGGCCGACCGCGCCGAGCAGGAACTCAAGCGCCAGTACATCGACAAGAGCCTGTACGGCGCGCAGGTGGTCACCACCGCCACGCCCATCGAGCGCAACCGCGTGAACCTCACGTTCACGGTGACCGAAGGCGAGCCCGCCAAGATCCGCGAGATCCGCATCGTGGGCAACAGCGCCTTCAGCGAACGCACGCTCAAGGGCCTGTTCGACCTGGACGAGGGCAACTGGCTGTCGTTCTACACCAAGTCCAACCGCTACTCGCGCACCAAGCTCAACGCGGACCTGGAGACGCTCAAGTCCTACTACCTGTCGCGCGGCTACCTCGAGTTCCGCATCGATTCCACGCAGGTCGCCATCTCGCCGAACAAGCAGGACATCTCGATCACCGTGAACGTGACCGAGGGCCAGCGCTACGTCGTCTCCAGCGTCAAGCTGGAGGGCAACTACCTCGGCAAGGAAGACGAGTTCAAGTCGCTCATCACGATCAAGCCGGGAGAGCCCTACAACGCCGACCAGGTGACCGCGACCACCAAGGCCTTCACCGACTACTTCGGCAACTTCGGCTACGCCTTCGCCAGCGTCGAAGCGCGTCCCGAGGTCGACCGCGCCACCAACCGCGTGGCCTTCGTGCTGGTGGCCGACCCGTCGCGCCGCGCCTACGTGCGCCGCGTGAACATCTCGGGCAACAACCGCACGCGCGACGAAGTCATCCGCCGCGAGTTCCGCCAGTTCGAATCGTCCTGGTACGACGCCGACAAGATCAAGCTGTCGCGCGACCGCGTCGACCGCCTGGGCTACTTCAAGGAAGTGAACATCGAGACCACCGACGTGCCCGGCGCGCCGGACCAGGTGGACCTCAACTTCACGGTGCAGGAAAAGCCGACGGGCAGCCTGCAGCTGGGCGCCGGCTTCTCGCAGGCCGAGAAGCTCACGCTGTCGTTCTCCATCAAGCAGGAAAACGCGTTCGGCACCGGCCACTACCTGGGCGTGGACGTCAACACCAGCAAGTACAACCGCGTCATCGCGCTGCAGTCGCTCAACCCGTACTTCACGCCCGACGGCGTGTCGCGCGCGATCGACCTGTACCACCGCTCCTCGCGTCCCTACGAGAACCAGGGCGGCAACTACCGGCTCGAGACCACAGGCGGCGGCCTGCGCTTCGGCGTGCCGTTCACCGAGTCCGACACCGTGTACTTCGGCACGAACGTCGAGCGCGTGAAGATCGTCCCCGGCACCAACATCCCGGCCGTGTACCTGGCGTACGCCGAGCGCTTCGGCTACACCACCACCAACGTGCCGTTCACGGTGGGCTGGGGCCGCGACACGCGCGACAGCGCCGTCTCGCCGACCAAGGGCCGCTACCAGCGCGCCTCGGGCGAAGTGGGCCTGATCGGCGACGCGCACTACTTCCGCCTGGACTACCAGCACCAGCACTTCTTCCCGCTGACCAAGGCGTTCACGCTGGCCGCCAGCGGCGAGATCGGCTACGGCAAGGGCCTGCAGAACCATCCCTTCCCGGTGTTCAAGAACTTCTACGGCGGCGGCCTGGGGTCGGTGCGCGGCTTCGAGCAGAGCACGCTCGGCCCCCGCGACATCACGGGCTTCATCGCCGGCGGCACCAAGAAGCTCAACTTCAGCACCGAGGTGCTCACGCCGCTGCCGGGCGCCGGCAACGACCGCTCGCTTCGCGTCTTCGCCTTCGCCGACGCGGGCAACGTGTGGGGCGAGGAGGAGAAGATGTCCTTCAAGGACATGCGCGCCTCCGTTGGCTTCGGCCTGTCGTGGGTCTCGCCGATGGGCCCGCTGCGCCTGGCCTGGTCCAAGCCGGTGCGCAAGTTCGCGGGAGATAAACTACAGTCCCTGCAATTCCAGATCGGAACGTCCTTCTGATGAAGTACCTCGCCCGCGCCTGCACGACCGCCGTCCTCTTCGCGTCGGCCACGCTCGCGCATGCCCCGGCCTGGGCCGATGACTTCCGCGTCGGTTTCGTCAACACCGACCGCATCATGCGCGAGGCCAACACGGCGCGCTCCGCGCAGTCGAAGCTGGAGCAGGAGTTCTCCAAGCGCGAGAAGGAACTCAACGACCTCGGCAATTCGCTGAAGTCGGCCTCGGACAAGTTCGAGCGCGAGGCGCCCACCCTGTCCGAGAGCCAGCGCCAGCAGCGCCAGCGCCAGCTCATCGACATGGACCGCGACTTCCAGCGCAAGCGCCGCGAGTTCCAGGAGGACCTCAACTCGCGCAAGAACGAGGAGCTGCAGCAGGTGCTGGACCGCGCCAATCGCGTGGTCAAGCAGGTCGCGGAGCAGGAGAAGTACGACGTGATCCTGCAGGAGGCCGTCTACGTCAACCCGAAGCACGACATCACCGACAAGGTGATTCGCGCGCTCAACGCGGCGCGCTAGCCGCCAGCAGGCGCGTCCGTGGCGCACCGCCTAGGCTCCATCGTCCAGGCGCTGGGCGGCGAACTGCACGGCGACGCCGCACGTCCCATCGCCGAAATCGCGCCGCTCGAGTCGGCCGGCCCGGAAGCGATCAGCTTCCTGTCCAACCCCAAGTACCAGCAGCAGCTGTTCGCCTCCAAGGCGGGCTGCGTGATCGTGGGCGCCGCGGTGCGAGAAGCCGCCGTGGCGCGCGGCGACTGCATCGTCACGGACGACCCGTACCTGTACTTCGCGCGGCTGACGCAGTGGTGGAAGAAGCACGAGTCGCCGGGCGACGCCCCGCCCGTGCATCCCAGCGCCGTCGTGCACCCCGATGCGGTCATCGACCCCACGGCGCGCATCGGCCCCCTGTGCGTGGTCGAGCGGGGCGCGCGCATCGGCGCGGGCACGCTCCTGCACTCGCGCATCCACGTGGGCGAGCGCTGCACGATCGGCGATCGCTGCATCGTCCACCCCGGCGTGGTGATCGGCGCCGACGGCTTCGGCTTCGCGCCGCACGGCGGCGAGTGGGTCAAGATCGAACAGCTCGGCGCCGTCGTCATCGGCAACGACGTCGAAATCGGCGCCAACACCTGCATCGACCGCGGCGCGCTGGCGGACACCGTGATCGAGGACGGCGTCAAGCTGGACAACCTGATCCAGGTGGGCCACAACGTGCGCATCGGCAAGCACACCGTCGTCGCCGGCTGCGTCGGCATCTCGGGCAGCTCGCGCATCGGCGCGCACTGCATGATCGGCGGCGGCGTCGGCATCGCCGGGCACCTGACCATCTGCGACCACGTCACGGTGGCCGGCTTCTCGCTGGTGTCGGGCTCCATCCAGAAACCGGGGCATTACGCCGGCGCGTTCCCCATCGACGACAATGCGAACTGGTTGAAGAACGCCGCGGCGCTGCGCCAGCTCTCGGGGCTGCGCGACCGCGTGAAGGCATTGGAGAAGAAGACTTGAGCGCCCCCGTCCTGGACATCCACGGCATCCTGAAGAAACTGCCGCACCGCTACCCGATCCTGCTGGTGGACCGGGTGCTGGCGCTCGAGCCGGGCAAGACCATCCGCACGCTGAAGAACGTCACGATCAACGAGCAGTTCTTCAACGGCCATTTCCCCAACCGCCCGGTGATGCCGGGCGTGCTGATGATCGAGGCCATGGCGCAAAGCGCCGCGCTGCTGGCTTTCGCCACCGTTGGCATCGAGAAGCTCGACGACAACTCGGTGTTCTATTTCGCGGGCATCGACGGGGCGCGCTTCAAGCGGCCGGTGGAGCCGGGCGACCAGCTGGTGATGGACATCTTCACCGACCGCGCCAAGGCCGGCATCTACAAGTTCAAGGCGCAGGCGCGCGTGGGCGAGGACCTGGCCTGCGAGGCCGACCTGATGTGCACCATGCGCAAGGTGGCATGACAGCGGTCCATCCCACGGCGGTGATCGAAAAGGGCGCCGAGCTCGACTCCAGCGTCACGGTCGGCCCCTACACGGTGATCGGCCCGCACGTGAAGATCGGCGCAGGCACCGTGATCGGCCCGCACTGCGTCATCGAGGGCCACACCACCATCGGACGCGACAACCGCTTCTTCCAGTTCGGCTCCATAGGCGCCGCCAACCAGGACAAGAAGTACAAGGGCGAGCCCTGCGAGCTCGTGGTCGGCGACCGCAACACCGTCCGCGAGTTCGTCACCTTCCACATTGGCACGGTGCAGGACAAGGCCGTCACCCGCATCGGCAACGACAACTGGATCATGGCCTACACCCACGTCGCGCACGACTGCGTGGTGGGCAACAACACGACCATGGCCAACAACACGACGCTGGGCGGGCACGTGGAGATCGGCGACTGGGTGACGGTCGGCGGGCTGTGCGGCATCCACCAGTTCGTGAAGGTGGGCGCGCACGCAATGCTCGGCTTCCAGAGCGCCGTGTCGCAGGACGTGCCGCCGTTCATGCTCGTGGACGGCAATCCGCTTGCCGTGCGCGGCGTGAACGTCACGGGGCTGAAGCGCCGCGACTTCAGCGACGCGCGCATCGCCGCCGTGCGCAAGATGCACAAGCTGCTGTACCGCGAAGGCCGCACGCTCGAGGACGCGAAGGCCGCGATCGCGCAGCTGGCGCGCGAGACGCCGGAGGCCGCGGCGGACGTGCAGCTGATGTCCGCCTTCCTCGCGCAGGCCGAGCGCGGCATCGCACGCTGAGGTCGCCATGCGCTTCTCGATGGTGGCCGGCGAAGCATCCGGCGACCTTCTCGCAGGCCTGCTCCTCGAAGGATTGACCCGGCGCTGGCCGGCGTTGCAGACCGACGGCATCGGCGGCCCGCAGATGCAGCGGCACGGCTTCCAGCCCTGGTGGCCGCACGAGAAGCTCGCGGTGCGCGGCTACGTCGAGGTGCTCCGGCACTACCGCGAGATCGTCGGGATCCGCAACGCGCTGCGCGAGCGGCTCCTGGCCGACCCGCCCGACTGCTTCATCGGCGTCGATGCGCCGGACTTCAACCTCGGGCTCGAGGAAACGCTGAAGGCGCGCGGCATCCGCACCGTGCACTTCGTCTGCCCCTCGATCTGGGCGTGGCGGCCCCAGCGCATCCACCAGCTCAAGCGTGCGGCCGGCCACGTGCTGTGCCTGTTCCCCTTCGAGCCGGAAATCCTCGCGCGCGAAGGCGTCCCGGCGACCTACGTCGGCCACCCGCTCGCCAACGTCATCCCGAAGGAGGCCGACAAGGCCGCGGCGCGGGCGCAGGTGGGCATCCCCGCGGGCGCCGAAGTGCTGGCGGTGCTGCCGGGCAGCCGCGCCTCCGAGATCGATTACCACGCGGAACCATTTCTCGCGGCTGCGGCCAGGGTGCAACGCGCCCGGCCGGGCATGCACATCGTCGTGCCGGCCATTCCCTCGCTGAAAGCCCGCATCGAACATGCCGCGCGGCTCGCCGGGCTGCACCAGGACATCCACATCCTCGACGGGCGTTCGCACGAGGCGCTGGCCGCCGCCGACCTGACGCTGATCGCCAGCGGCACGGCCACGCTGGAGGCCGCGCTCTTCAAGCTGCCGATGGTGATCGCCTACCGCCTCCACTGGATCACTTATCGCCTGATGAAGCCGAAAGCCCTGCAGCCGTGGATCGGGTTGCCGAACATCCTGTGCGGCGAAACGGTGGTTCCGGAGTTGATCCAGTCGCAAGTCAATCCCGAGTCGCTCGCTCGCGCGCTCTTGGATTGGCTGGAAGCTCCTGACAGAATGGCGGCGGTGCGGGAGCGTTTCAGCGCCTTGCACGAACTGCTCGCCCGCGACACCGCCACGCTAGCCACCGATGCCATCGAAAAGACTCTCCAGGGGTGAACAGGCCCGCCTCGCGGGCTGGGAACCGGTGGGCCTGACCGCGGGCGTCGACGAGGCCGGGCGCGGCCCGCTGGCGGGCCCCGTGGTGGCCGCCGCCGTGATCCTGGACGACGCCAGGCGCATCCGCGGCCTCGCCGATTCGAAAATCCTCACCGCCCTGGCGCGCGACCGGCTCTACGACCAGATCCGCGACAAGGCCCTGTGCTGCTCGGTGGGCGAGGCGTCGGTCGAGGAGATCGACCAGCTGAACATCTTCCACGCGACCATGCTGGCGATGAAGCGTGCCGTGGAAGGCCTGCGCCTGAAGCCGGCGCGCGTGCTGGTCGACGGCAACCGCCTGCCGCGCCTGGAGGTGTACTGCGAGGCCATCGTCGACGGCGACGCCAAGATCCAGTCGATCTCGGCCGCTTCGATCATCGCCAAGGTCCACCGCGACCGCATCCTCACGCAATTGCACGACGAGTTCCCGCAGTACGGCTTCGCGGCCCACAAGGGCTACAGCACGCCCGAGCACCTCGAAGCCCTGCGCGCGCACGGCGCATGCAAGCACCACCGCAAGGGTTTCAGCCCGGTCGCCGCCACGTTCCGCACGCCCGAAGGCGAAGTCATCGAGCTGCGCGGCGCGCAGGACCTCCCACCGCCCGAGGCGCAGGACATCCCGCTGCGCGAGGCGCGGTGAGCGCGGGGCCGCAACTCATCACCTCGGCGGCGAACCCGCTGGTCAAGGACCTGCGCCAGCTCGCGCAGGAAAGCACGGCCTACCGCAAGCTCGGGCGCATCTGGCTCGAAGGCGACCACCTGTGCGGGGCGGCGCTCAAGCGCGGCGTCAGGCCGCAACTGGCCGTCTTCCCGCAGTCGCTGTGGGACGAGCAGTCGTTCCGCTTCAGCGGCGAGGCCGAGCGCGACGTGATCCTTCCCGACGCGCTCTTCGCCACCGTGAGCTCTCTGGAGTCGCCGGGCCACGTCGGCTTCGTCATCGAGGCGCCGCAGCGCCCCCCGATCGACCCGCAGGCCCCCAGCGTGGTCCTCGACCGCCTGCAGGACCCGGGCAACGTCGGCTCGATCCTGCGCAGCGCGGCGGCCTTCGGCTTCACGCAGGTGATCGCCATGAAGGGCACGGCGGCGCTGTGGAGCGCCAAGGTGCTGCGCGCCGGCATGGGCGCGCATTTCGCGCTGTCGCTCGTCGAGGCCGTGGAGACGCACGAGCTCGACACGCTGCAGGTGGCGCTCATCACGACCAGCTCGCACGAGGGGCAGCTGCTGCAGGAAGCGCAGCTGCCCTGGCCGTGCGCCTGGCTGCTGGGCCACGAAGGGCAGGGCGTGGACGACAACCTGGCCTGGCGGGCGAAGCTTTCGGTGCGGATCGCCCAGCCGGGCGGGGAGGAGTCGCTGAACGTGGCGGCGGCGGCCGCCATCTGCCTCCACGCCAGCGCCACGGCGGGCAGGGGATAAGGCCCTTCGATTTATAATCAGGGGCTTTCCCGCAATCCCCGTACGCCTAGCGCCTCCAAGCCCCCTCCCAGACAAAAAAGCACCAAGAGGTGAACTCTTGAGCGCGGTTGGGCGTACCCGAACATCGGAGAACCCAGTGCTTTTGTCTAAACAGGGAGCCCATCCGGCGGCCATCCTGGCGCTCGCGGACGGCACGGTCTTCCAGGGCATTTCCATCGGGGCCACAGGCTCCACCACCGGCGAGGTCGTCTTCAATACGGCGATCACCGGCTACCAGGAAATCCTGACGGACCCGAGCTATGCCCGCCAGATCGTCACCCTGACGTATCCCCACATCGGCAACTACGGCGTCAACGAAGAAGACGTCGAGGCCACGAAGGTCTACGCGGCCGGCCTGATCATCCGCGACCTGCCGCTGCTGGCCTCGAACTTCCGCACCCAGCAGACGCTGCAGGACTACCTGCGCGCGCAGGAGACGGTGGCGATCGCCGACCTGGACACGCGCAAGCTCACGCGCATCCTGCGCTCCAAGGGCGCGCAGAACGGCGCGATCGTCGCGCTCGCGGCGGGCGAGCAGGTGACACCGGCGATCACGGACAAGGCCATCGGCCTCGCGCGCTCCGCGCCGAGCATGGCGGGCCTGGACCTCGCGAAGGAAGTCTCGGTCAAACAGCCGTACGAGTGGGTCGAAGGCGAATGGCGCCTGGGCGCCGGCTTCGCCAGGCGCGAGAGCGGCAAGCACCACGTCGTGGCGTTCGACTACGGCGTCAAGAAGAACATCCTGCGCATGCTGACCGAGCGCGGCTGCGAGGTCACCGTGGTGCCGGCGCAGACGCCCGCGTCGGAGGTGAAGAAGCTCAAGCCCGACGGCGTGTTCCTCTCCAACGGCCCCGGCGACCCGGAGCCCTGCGACTACGCGATCGAAGCCTCGCGCGAGCTGATCGAGGCCGGCTACCCGACCTTCGGCATCTGCCTGGGCCACCAGATCATGGCGCTCGCCTCGGGCGCGAAGACCTTCAAGATGAAGTTCGGCCACCACGGCGCGAACCACCCGGTGAAGGACCTCGATTCCGGCCGCGTGTCCATCACCAGCCAGAACCACGGCTTCGCGGTGGACGAGAAGACGCTGCCTGCGAACCTGCGCGCGACGCACGTGAGCCTCTTCGACGGCACGCTGCAGGGCCTGGCCCGCACCGACAAGCCCGCGTTCTGCTTCCAGGGTCACCCGGAGGCCAGCCCCGGCCCGCACGACATTGGCTACCTGTTCGACCGCTTCGTCGGGTTGATGGAGAAGAAGTAAGCATGCCGAAGCGCAACGACATCAAGAGCGTCCTCATCATCGGCGCCGGCCCGATCATCATCGGCCAGGCCTGCGAGTTCGACTACTCCGGCGTGCAGGCCTGCAAGGCCCTGCGCGAGGAGGGCTACAAGGTCATCCTGATCAACAGCAACCCCGCGACGATCATGACGGACCCGGCCACGGCCGACGTCACCTACATCGAGCCGATCACCTGGAAGACGGTCGAGAAGATCATCGCCAAGGAAAAGCCCGACGCGATCCTGCCCACCATGGGCGGCCAGACGGCGCTCAATTGCGCGTTGGACCTGTGGCACAACGGCGTGCTGGACAAGCACAAGGTCGAACTGATCGGCGCCACGCCGCAGGCGATCGACAAGGCCGAGGACCGCCTGAAGTTCAAGGAAGCGATGACGAAGATCGGCCTGGGCTCGGCGCGCTCGGGCATCGCGCATTCGCTGGACGAGGCGTGGGCCGTGCAGAAGACCGTCGGCTTCCCGGTGGTGATCCGCCCCAGCTTCACGCTGGGCGGCACGGGCGGCGGGATCGCCTACAACCCCGAGGAGTTCGAGGCGATCTGCAAGCGCGGCCTGGAAGCGTCGCCCACGAGCGAGCTGCTGATCGAGGAGTCGCTGCTCGGCTGGAAGGAATACGAGATGGAAGTGGTCCGCGACAAGGCGGACAACTGCATCATCGTCTGCTCCATCGAGAACCTGGACCCGATGGGCGTGCACACCGGCGACTCCATCACCGTCGCGCCGGCGCAGACGCTCACGGACAAGGAATACCAGATCATGCGCGACGCGTCGATCGCGGTGCTGCGCGAGATCGGCGTGGACACCGGCGGCTCGAACGTGCAGTTCGCGATCAACCCGAAGGACGGGCGCATGATCGTGATCGAGATGAACCCGCGCGTGTCGCGGTCGTCGGCGCTGGCCTCCAAGGCCACGGGCTTCCCGATCGCCAAGGTTGCCGCCAAGCTGGCCGTGGGCTACACGCTCGACGAGCTGCGCAACGAGATCACCGGCGGCGCCACGCCCGCGAGCTTCGAGCCGACGATCGACTACGTCGTCACCAAGGTGCCGCGCTTCGCCTTCGAGAAGTTCCCCATGGCCGATTCGCGCCTGACGACGCAGATGAAGTCGGTGGGCGAGGTGATGGCCATCGGCCGCACCTTCCAGGAGTCGTTCCAGAAAGCCCTGCGCGGCCTCGAGGTCGGCGTGGACGGCATGAACGAGAAGACCAAGGACCGCGAGGTGCTCAAGAAGGAGCTGGGCGAGCCCGGCCCCGAGCGCATCTGGTACGTGGGTGACGCGTTCGCGTCGGGCTGGTCGCTCGACGAGGTCCACGACCTGACGAAGATCGACAAGTGGTTCCTGGTGCAGATCGAGGAGATCGTGCAGATCGAGCTGGAGCTGGAGAAGACGCAGTTCGACAAGGTCGACGCGGCCACGCTGCGCATGCTCAAGCGCAAGGGCTTCTCCGACCGGCGCCTCGCCAAGCTGCTCCACACCACCGACAAGGTGGTGCGCGACAAGCGCCGCGCGCTGGGCATCCGTCCCGTCTACAAGCGCGTGGACACCTGCGCCGCGGAGTTCGCGACCAACACGGCCTATATGTACTCGACCTACGAGGACGAGTGCGAGGCCGAACCCACGGACAAGAAGAAGATCATGGTGCTCGGCGGCGGGCCCAACCGCATCGGCCAGGGCATCGAGTTCGACTACTGCTGCGTGCACGCGGCCCTCGCCATGCGCGAGGACGGGTACGAGACCATCATGGTCAACTGCAACCCGGAGACCGTGTCGACCGACTACGACACCAGCGACCGCCTGTACTTCGAGCCGCTCACGCTCGAGGACGTGCTGGAAATCGTCGACAAGGAAAAGCCGCTGGGCGTGATCGTGCAGTACGGCGGCCAGACGCCGCTGAAGCTCGCGCTGGGCCTGGAAAAGGAAGGCGTCCCCATCATCGGCACCTCGCCCGACATGATCGACGCCGCGGAAGACCGCGAACGCTTCCAGAAGCTGCTGCACCAGTTGAACCTGAAGCAGCCGCCCAATGCCACCGCGCGCACGGAAGCCGAGGCGCTGGAGAAGGCCGCGGCGCTGGGCTATCCGCTCGTGGTGCGTCCCAGCTACGTGCTGGGGGGCCGGGCGATGGAAATCGTGCACGAGCAGCGCGACCTGGAGCGCTACATGCGCGAGGCCGTGAAGGTCTCCAACGATTCGCCCGTGCTGCTGGACCGCTTCCTCAACGACGCGATCGAGTGCGACGTGGACTGCCTGTCCGACGGCCAGCGCACCTTCATCGGCGGCGTGATGGAGCACATCGAGCAGGCCGGCGTGCACTCGGGCGATTCCGCGTGCTCGCTGCCGCCGTATTCGCTGGCGAAGGCGACCATCGACGAGCTGAAGAAGCAGACCGCGGCGATGGCCAAGGCGCTGAACGTCGTCGGCCTCATGAACGTGCAGTTCGCCATCCAGGAGCAGGACGGCAAGGACGTCATCTACGTGCTGGAAGTGAATCCGCGCGCCTCGCGCACGGTGCCCTTCGTCAGCAAGGCCACCGGCATCCAGCTGGCGAAGGTCGCGGCGCGCTGCATGGTCGGCCAGACGCTGGAGCAGCAGGGCATCCGCGAGGAAGTCACGCCGCCTTACTTCAGCGTGAAGGAGGCCGTGTTCCCCTTCGTCAAGTTCCCGGGCGTGGACACCATCCTGGGCCCGGAGATGAAGTCCACGGGCGAGGTGATGGGCGTGGGCAAGAGCTTCGGCGAGGCCTTCATCAAGAGCCAGCTCGGCGCGGGCACCAAGCTGCCGCGCAGCGCGGACCCGGTGAAGAAGGTCTTCCTTACCGTGAAGGACGGCGACAAGCCGCGCGCGATCGAGATCGCGCGCCAGTTGCACGCGCAGGGCTTCGAGATCGCCGGCACCAAGGGCACCGCGGTCGCCATCAACGCCGCCGGCATCCCCTGCGAGTCCGTCAACAAGGTGGCCGAAGGGCGGCCGCACGTGGTCGACATGATCAAGAACGGCGAGATCTGCATGGTGATCAACACCGTGGAGGAGCGCCGCAATGCCATCGCCGACTCGCGGGCGATCCGCACGTCGGCCTTGCAGGCGCGCGTGACGACGTTCACGACGATCGCCGGCGCCGAGGCGGCCGTCGAAGGCATGAAGTACGTCGACGACCTGGAGGTGTACTCCGTGCAGGAGCTGCACGCGCAGCTCGCTTGAGGCGCATGCGGGACCGGATCGTCGAGATCGGCGCGCGCGACTGGCACGCGCCCGGCAGCGATCCGGCCTGGATCGCCGCCGTCGAGGACGGCAAGGTCCTGTACTTCCCGCAGCTGGCGTTCGCGCTGTCGGGCGGGGAAACGGCCTTGCTCAAGCCTGACTTGCTGGCCCCGGGCGTGCGCAACATCAGCTGGGACGCGCAGCGCGGGCTCAAGGGCGCCGCGGGCGAGGGCCCGGTGCAAGAGCAGGTCACGGCGCTCGTCTCGCGCTTTGCGGCGCAGGCGACGGCGCTGGTGAATGCCCTGTTCCCCGCATATGCGCAGCACCTGCGGCCGGCCCCGACGAGCCTGCGCCCGACTTCAGTTTCCAACCGCCAGCAGTCCGTGCGCGCCGACGACCGGCGGCTGCACGTCGATGCCTTCCCTTCGCGCCCCAACCGCGGCGAGCGCATCCTGCGCGTGTTTGCCAACATCAACCCGCACGGCGAGGCGCGGGTGTGGCGGGTGGGTGAGCCGTTCGGCGACGTGGCACGGCAGTTCGTCCCCCGCGCCAAGCCTTATTCGGCCTGGCAGGCGAAGGCGCTCAACACCCTGGGCGTGACGAAATCCCTGCGCAGCGAGTACGACCACCTGATGCTGCAGATCCACGACCGGATGAAGGCCGACGAGGCCTACCAGCGCGATTGCCCCCAGCTGAGGTTCGAGTTTCCGCCCGGTTCGGCCTGGGTCTGCTTTTCCGACCAGACGGTGCATGCGGCCATGTCGGGGCAGTACATGATGGAGCAGACGTTCCACCTGCCGGTCGGCAAGCAATACAATCCGGATGCGAGCCCGCTGGCCATCCTTGGCCGGCTGGCCGGGCACCCGATCACCTAGGCGCCCGCCCCAGGAACGACAGACGCCGGACGAGACAGTCCGGCGTTTCTTTTGAGAACCCCCGGAACAGCAAGATGGCCACCATACCGATCACCAAGCGCGGCGCCGAAATGCTGAAGGCCGAGCTTCATCGCCTCAAGACGGTGGACCGCCGCGCCGTCATCAACGCGATCGCCGAGGCGCGCTCGCACGGCGACCTCTCCGAGAACGCCGAGTACGACGCCGCCAAGGACCGCCAGGCCTTCATCGAAGGCCGCATCCGCGAGCTGGAAGGCAAGCTGGCCGCCGCGCAGGTCATCGACCCTTCGACGCTGGACGCCCACGGCAAGGTGGTGTTCGGCGCCACCGTGGAACTCGAGGAAGAAGCCAGCGGCGAGCAGGTCAAGTACCAGATCGTCGGCGAGGACGAAGCCGACCTGAAGCACGGCCTGATCAACGTCTCCAGCCCGATCGCGCGCGCGCTGATCGGCAAGGAGGAGGGCGACACCGCCGAGGTGCAGACGCCCGGCGGCGTCAAGCGCTACGAGATCGTGGCCGTGCACTACCTCTGATGCACTGGAAAGCACGCGTCCCGCTGCTCGCGGCGGCGCTGTGGTGGGGCAGCCTCACCGCCGTCGGGTTCATCGCCGTCCCCATCCTCTTCTCGCACTTCCCGGCCGCGACGGCGGGCCAGGCCGCGGCGCGCCTGTTCACCGGCCAGGCCTGGACTTCGATCGCCTGCGGCCTGGTGGTCCTCATGGGCGCGCGCGGCGACGAAGGCACGGCCAGCATGGACTGGGCCCGCGGCGCCATCGGCTTCGTGCTGGTAGGCCTGCTGCTCGCGATCCTGGGCGAATTCGCCATCGCGCCGCGCATCGTGGCGCGGCAGGACCTGGCGTTCTGGCACACGGCGGGAACCGCCGCCTATGGCCTGCAGTGGGTGTGCGCGGCCGCGGTCTTCTGGAAGCTCAGCGCGCGGTCCGCTTGACCGACTTCTGCTTGGGCTTGGCCTTCTTGACCTTGCCGCCGGGCGTGAGGCGCTGATTACCCAGGACGCGCACGTGCTTCACCTCGGGGCGCTGGCCGCCGCGCGAGCTGTACTTGAGCACCTTGTACTCTTTCGGGCCCGGCTTGCGGTCCTCGTCGGCTTCGCGCTCCTTCTTCGGCTTGGGGCGCCAGAACACCAGGAGCTTGCCGATGTGCTGGATCTGCGCGGCGCGCAGGTCGTCGGCGATCTCGCCGTACATGCGCTCGCGCTCCAGGCGGTCGTCGCCTTGCACGCGCACCTTGACCAGGCCGTGGGCCTTGAGCGCCGCGTCGATCTCCTTCTTGACCGCCGGTGTCAGCCCGTCGTTGCCGACCATGACGACCGGGTCGAGGTGATGCGCGTCGGCGCGGTGGACCTTGCGGTCCTGGATGGAGAGCTCGATTCGGGACATCTCCGTATTATCGGGTTTGCATGAAAGTCAAAACCAAGAGCAAGAAGGTCAACAAGGCGTGGTTGAACGACCACGTGAACGACCCCTATGTGAAGCTGGCGCAGAAGGACGGCTACCGCGCGCGCGCCGCCTACAAACTCAAGGAGATCGACGAGGCGCTCAAGCTGATCAAGCCGGGCGACTTGGTCGTCGACCTGGGCTCGGCCCCGGGCGCGTGGAGCCAGTACGTGCGCCGCAAGCTGTCGCCCCAGGGCGCGGCCGCCGGCGAGCTGAACGGGCGCATCGTCGCGCTGGACATCCTGCCCATGGAGCCGGTGGAGGGCGTCACCTTCCTGCAGGGCGATTTCCGCGAGCCGGAGATGCTGGCCAAGCTGGACGCGCTGGTGGGCGGCAAGCCCGTCGACGTCGTGATCTCGGACATGGCGCCCAACCTGTCGGGCATCGAGTCGGCGGATGCCGCGCGCATCGCCCACCTCGTCGAGCTGGCCGTGGAGTTTTCGCGTTCGCACCTCAAGCCCGACGGGGCCCTGGTGGCCAAGCTGTTCCACGGCAGCGGCTACAGCCAGCTGGTGAAGCTGTTCAAGGAAACCTTCCGCACGGTCAAGCCCGTGAAGCCCAAGGCGTCTCGGGACAAGTCGTCCGAGACCTTTCTTGTAGGAATCGGGCTCAAATAGGCGGGAAGCGGTCCTTTCACGAGGCTTTCTCCCCCGCTGACGCCGCTCAATGGCCCGCCTAGCCAAAATGCATCAGCCCGGCACTTGAAACCCCTAGAATGGGTGTCAAGTGGGGGTCAAGGCCCCCTTCCCAGCCTCGGAGACAGGTTTGAACAATCAGTGGTTTTCGAAGATTGCCGTGTGGCTGGTGATTGCACTCGTGCTTTTCACCGTCTTCAAGCAATTCGACACGCGCGGCGCCGCCGGCGCCCAGGTCGTCGGTTACTCCGACTTCCTCGAGCAGGTCCGCAACCGTCAGGTCAAGCAGGCCGTCATCCAGGAGGGCCAGGCGGGCAGCACCGAGATCGTCGCGGTCACCACCGATGACCGCAAGGTGCGCACCACCGCGACCTACCTCGACAAGGGCCTCATCGGCGACCTGATCAACAACGGCGTCAAGTTCGACGTCAAGCCGCGCGAGGAGGGCTCCCTTCTCATGACGCTGCTCGTGAGCTGGGGCCCCATGCTCCTGCTGATCGGCGTGTGGATCTACTTCATGCGCCAGATGCAGGGCGGCGGCAAGGGCGGCGCCTTCTCGTTCGGCAAGAGCAAGGCGCGCATGCTCGACGAGAACAACAACACCGTCACCTTTGCCGATGTTGCGGGTTGCGACGAGGCGAAGGAAGAGGTGAAGGAAGTCGTGGACTTCCTGAAGGACCCGCAGAAATTCCAGAAGCTGGGCGGGCGCATCCCGCGCGGCCTGCTGCTGGTCGGCCCCCCGGGCACCGGCAAGACGCTGCTCGCCAAGGGCATCGCCGGCGAGGCCAAGGTGCCGTTCTTCTCGATCTCCGGTTCGGATTTCGTCGAGATGTTCGTCGGCGTGGGCGCGGCCCGCGTGCGCGACATGTTCGAGAACGCCAAGAAGAACGCGCCCTGCATCATCTTCATCGATGAAATCGACGCGGTCGGGCGCCAGCGCGGCGCGGGCCTGGGCGGCGGCAACGACGAACGCGAGCAGACCCTCAACCAGATGCTGGTCGAGATGGACGGCTTCGAGACCAACCTTGGCGTCATCGTCGTGGCTGCGACGAACCGCCCCGACATCCTGGACGCCGCGCTGCTGCGCCCCGGCCGCTTCGACCGCCAGGTCTACGTGACGCTGCCCGACATCCGCGGCCGCGAGCAGATCCTGAACGTCCACATGCGCAAGGTGCCGATTGGCCAGGACGTCAACGCCGGCGTCATCGCCCGCGGCACGCCGGGCATGTCGGGCGCCGACCTCGCGAACCTGTGCAACGAAGCCGCGCTGATGGCCGCCCGCCGCAACGCGCGCGTGGTCGAGATGCAGGACTTCGAGAAGGCCAAGGACAAGATCATCATGGGCCCGGAACGCAAGTCCATGGTCATGCCCGAGGAAGAGCGCCGCAACACGGCCTACCACGAGGCCGGCCACGCGCTCATCGGCAAGATGCTCCCCAAGTGCGACCCGGTGCACAAGGTCACCATCATCCCGCGCGGCCGCGCGCTGGGCGTGACCATGAGCCTGCCCGAGAGGGACCGCTACAGCTTCGACCGCGAGTACATGCTCAACCAGATCGCCATGCTGTTCGGCGGGCGCATCGCGGAAGAAGTGTTCATGAACCAGATGACCACCGGCGCCTCGAACGACTTCGAGCGCGCCACGCACCTGGCCCGCGACATGGTGATGCGCTACGGCATGAGCGACGCGCTCGGCCCGATGGTGTATGCGGAGAACGAGGGCGAGGTCTTCCTGGGTCGCTCGGTCACCAAGACCACCAACATCTCCGAATCGACCATGCAGAAGGTCGACCAGGAAGTGCGGCGCATCATCGACGAGCAGTACGCGCTGGCGCGCAAGCTGATCGAGGACAACAGCGACAAGATGCACGCCATGGCGAAGGCGCTGCTCGAGTGGGAAACCATCGACAGCGACCAGCTCGACGACATCATGGCCGGCCGCGAGCCGCGCCCGCCGAAGGACTTCTCGCCGCGCACGCCCGGCTCGCCCGGCGGCGGCAGCGCGGTGGGGGCCGACAACCCCGCGCCCAGCGCCGCCTGAGGCGATAGTCTGGAAGAGTAAAAAGGGACCCCGGGGTCCCTTTTGCTTTTGCGCTTGCAGCACAATTGCCTCATGCATTGGCAGACCACGCGCTACCGCATCGACCTCGCGAAGCCCAAGGTGATGGGCATCGTGAACGTCACGCCCGACTCGTTTTCCGACGGCGGGCACTACGCCAGCACCCGCGCGGCGCTGGCGCACTGCGAGGCGCTGCTCGTCCAGGGGGCGCACATCCTCGACATCGGCGGCGAGTCGAGCCGGCCCGGCACCCCGCCGGTCCCGCTGGAAGAGGAGAGGGCGCGCGTGATGCCCGTGCTGCGCGAG
Source organism: Ramlibacter sp. PS4R-6 (assembly GCF_037572775.1). Taxonomy (NCBI): domain Bacteria; kingdom Pseudomonadati; phylum Pseudomonadota; class Betaproteobacteria; order Burkholderiales; family Comamonadaceae; genus Ramlibacter; species Ramlibacter sp. PS4R-6. Next base: position 2,402,326 of record NZ_JBBHKA010000001.1, read on the forward strand.
GCGGTCACGTTGGGCGTTCCGGTCTCCGTGGACACCTACAAGCCCGAGATCATGCGCGAGGCGCTGGACCTGGGCGCGGACGTCATCAACGACATCTGGGGCCTGCGGCGCGCCGGCGCCGTGGAAGCCGTCGCGGCCCACCCCGATTGCGGCGTGTGCGTGATGCACATGCACGGCGAGCCGCAGACCATGCAGCGCGAGCCCATGGAAGGCGACGCGGTGCCGCAGGTGCGGCGCTTCCTCGAAGAGCGCAGCGAGGTGCTGCGCGCGCGCGGCATCGTCGCCTCGCGCATCGCGTGGGACCCGGGCATCGGCTTCGGCAAGACGGTGGAGCAGAATTTCGCGTTGCTGGCGCGCCAGCGCGAGCTGCACGACGCGCACCATCCGCTGGTGATCGGCTGGTCGCGAAAGTCTTCATTGGGCGCGGCCACCGGCCTGCCCGTGAACGAGCGCGTGGCGCCCAGCGTCGCGGCGGCGCTGCTCGCGGTGGAGCGCGGCGCCCACGTGGTGCGCGTGCATGATGTGAAGGAAACGCTGGCGGCGTTGAAGGTTCGCGCTGCGATGCTGGCTGCCGGCGAGGAGTCCAAGGAATGAGCAGGAAATATTTCGGGACCGACGGCATCCGCGGCACCGTCGGGCAGGCGCCGATCACGCCGGACTTCGTGCTGCGCCTGGCGCATGCGGTAGGCCGCGTGCTCAAGCGGCGCGAGCAGCGCCCAACGGTGCTGATCGGCAAGGACACGCGCATCTCCGGCTACATGCTGGAAAGCGCGCTGGAGTCGGGCTTCAACTCGGCCGGGGTGGACGTCGTGCTGCTCGGCCCGCTGCCCACGCCGGGCGTCGCCTACCTCACGCGCGCGCAGCGCGCGAGCCTGGGCGTCGTCATCAGCGCCAGCCACAACGCCTACCCCGACAACGGCATCAAGTTCTTCAGCGCCCAGGGCACGAAGCTGCCCGACGAATGGGAAGCGGCGGTCGAGGCCGCGCTGGAAGAGCCGCCGCAATGGGCCGACTCCGCGACCCTGGGCAAGGCCAAGCGCCTGGACGACGCGGCGGGGCGCTACATCGAGTTCTGCAAGAGCACGTTCGCCAGCGACCTCTCGCTGCGCGGCCTGGCCATCGTGGTCGATGCCGCGAACGGCGCGGCGTACCACATCGCCCCCAAGGTCTTCCACGAGCTGGGCGCCGAGGTCTCGTGCATCGGCTGCGCGCCCGACGGCCTGAACATCAACGACCGCGTCGGCGCGACGCACCCGGATGCACTCGTGGCGGCGGTGAAGGCGCAAGGCGCAAGCTTTGGCATCGCCCTCGATGGCGACGCCGACCGCCTGCAGGTCGTGGACGGCTCGGGGCGCCTGTACAACGGCGACGAGCTGCTCTACGTGATGACCATGGACCGCCTCGCGAATGGCGAGAAGGTGCCCGGCGTCGTCGGCACGCTGATGACCAACATGGCGATCGAGGTGGCACTGAAGGCGCGCGGCGTCGACGTCGTGCGCGCGAAGGTCGGCGACCGCTACGTGCTCGAGGAGCTGGAGCAGCGCGGCTGGCTCCTGGGCGGCGAAGGATCGGGCCACCTGCTGGCGCTGGACAAGCACACCACCGGCGACGGCCTCATCAGCGCGCTGCAGGTGCTCATGGCGATCGCGCGCAGCGGCAAGCAGCTCTCGGAGCTGCTGGAGGGCGTGGCGCTCTTTCCGCAGACGCTGATCAACGTGAAGCTGGAGCCCGGCCAGGACTGGAAAAAGAACCAGGTGCTGGCCGGCGAAATCCGCAAGGCCGAGGGCGAACTCGCTTCCGCGGGCCGCGTGCTCATCCGCCCGAGCGGCACCGAGCCGCTGCTGCGCGTGATGGTCGAGGCGCGCGATGCCCACGTCGCGAAGAAGGTCGCAGAGCGGCTGGCGGGCGCTGTCAAGGCCGGCTGAGCCGGATCGCGCCGGAACCGGTGTGGAAGTGCAACTTTCGTTGCTTCCGCGCCGCGCGCTGAACGCCGTGTAACCCCTCGTCGCGCCTAGGCGACAGGGCGGCTTGCGTGGCTGTGCAGAAACGCACGCGCCGCGCTACATTGAAGCTCATGGATAAGGCAAAACACCTCGTCGCCGCGGCCGTGTTGGCTGCATCGGCCGGGCTTGCCCACGCCCAGGGATTCACCGCCGATTACGACCTGTCGCGGCACTGGTTCGGGCAGGTCGGCCTGTCGCAGGCGCCGCTGAACGCGCTCACGCCGGGCAGCAACGACGTCCTCAACGTCGGCGGCGGCTACCGCTTCAACGACGGCCAGTCGCTGTCGCTGCAGGTGAGCCGCGCGCGCGGGCCGCTGCCGCGCCTGGGGCTCGCCGTCAGCTACGACTGGCCGCGCTACTTCGTGCGCTTCACGTACGACCAGGGCCTGACGCTCACGCCCACGGAAAACCTGCGGTTCTCCGCGGGCTTCCGCTTCTAGCTTCCGTCACTGCACCTTGATCGACGCGACCGCGGGGTCGTCGTCGGGATAGCGCAGGTCCAGCGACTTCAGCGCGGCGCGCAGCGCGGTCGCGATCATCAGGTTGCGGTGTGTCTTCGAGTCCGCGGGGACGACGATCCACGGCGCCCACGGCGTCGCGGTGGCGCGGATCGCGCGCTCGTACGCGCGCTGGAAATCGTCCCAGTGCTTGCGGTCGTCCAGGTCGGCTCGCTGGAATTTCCAGCGCTTGGCCGGGTCGTCGATCCGTTCCTGCAGCCGCTGGCGCTGCTCGTCCTTCGAGATGTGCAGCATGAACTTCAGGATCACCGTGCGGTGCTCGGCGAGCAGGCGCTCGAAGTCGTTGATCTGCGCGAAGCGGCGTTTCGCCTCGGCCTTGTCGATGTCGCCGTGCACGACGGGCACGAGCACGTCCTCGTAGTGGCTGCGGTTGAAGACCACGAATTCCCCCGCCGACGGTACCTGCCAGTGGATCCGCCACAGGAAGTCGTGGGCACGTTCGGACTCGCTGGGGGCCCGCCATGCGACGGTACGGACGCCCAGCGGGCTCATGCGGCCGAAGACGGCCCGCAAGGTGCCGTCCTTGCCGCTCGTGTCCGTTCCCTGCAGCACCACGAGCAGGCGGTAACGCCGGTCGGCGTAGAACAGGTTCTGCAGCTCGTCCAGTTCCAGCGCCAGCGCGTCGACCCGTTCCTTGTCCTGCTTCTTGCTGCCGCCGGAGAAGGGCTTGGCCGCGGGGTCGATCGCCGCCAGCGACACCTTGGCATCCTCGCCCGCGAAGCGGTAGGGCAGCCACGGGTCTTTCGAAGTGCGCGACATGCCCGCATTGTCGCGCCGCGATGCGTTTCCCGGCGGGGCTTATTCGAGGCACACTGGGAGCCTGCCCGGGCGGCAGCCGCAGTGTCACGAAACCGTCATCGCGCAGCTCGACACTGCCATGAGCCGGAAACCACCGACCCATGCCCGCCGTCATGACGCCCGCGGCACCCGCCGAGGGTATGCAGCTTCTCGACCGTGACCACAGCATCCTCGCTTTCAACGAGCGGGTGCTCGACTGGGCGCATCGCGCCGACGTGCCCCTGCTCGAGCGGCTGCGCTACCTGTGCATCGTGTCGTCGAACCTGGACGAGTTCTTCGAGGTGCGCGCCGCGCCGCACCTGGCCGCCTCGAAGGTCGGCGACATCAAGGGCGAATACACCGTCCACAGCTTCGACGCGCTCGCGCGTGCGGCGCACGCACTGGTGGAGCGCCAGTACGCGCTCTACAACGACGAGCTCATGCCGGCGTTCGCCAAGCAGGGCATCGAGATCGTCTCGCACGGCGATCGCACGCCCGCGCAGCGCACGTGGGTGCACGAGTATTTCGAGGAGGAGGTCCGGCCGCTGCTGATCCCGGTGGGCCTGGACCCGGCGCATCCCTTCCCGCAGGTCGCCAACAAGTCGCTCAACTTCATCGTGCGCCTGGGCGGCAAGGACGCCTTCGGCCGCGAAAACGAGATCGCCATCGTCAAGGTGCCGCGCGTGCTGCCGCGGCTGATCCGCATGCCCGACAAGGTGTCGGACGGCAAGACGCTCTTCGTGTCGCTGTCGAGCGTCATCCGCGCGCACCTCGAAAGCCTCTTCCCGGGGCGCGAGGTCGGGCAGTTCTCGCAGTTCCGCGTCACGCGCCATTCGGACATGGCGGTGGACGAGGACGACGTGAAGGACCTGCGCACCGCGCTGCGGCTGGGCCTGCAGCAGCGGCACTACGGGCAGGCGGTGCGGCTGGAGGTGTCGGCTGGGGCATCCGAATTCCTGTCCAACTTCCTGCTGCAGCAGTTCGTGTTGCCGGAGCCCGCGCTGTACCGCGTGCACGGGCCGGTGAACCTGGTGCGCCTCGCGCAGCTGATCGACCTGGTCGAGAAGCCCAAGCTCCTGTTCCCGCCGTACAAGCCCTCCTACCCGACGCAGCTGTTGCCGGGCCGCTCGATCTTCGACCAGCTGAAGAAGCGCGACGTGCTGGTCCACCACCCCTTCGAAAGCTTCGAGGGCGTGCTGGCCTTCATGCGCGAGGCGGTGCAGGACCCGAAGGTGCTCGCGATCAGGCAGACCATCTACCGCACCGGCGCCGATTCCGAGCTCATGGAACTGCTGGAGGAGGCGGTGCACCGCGGCAAGGAGGTGACCGCGGTGGTGGAGCTGAAGGCGCGCTTCGACGAGGAGGCCAACATCAACTGGGCCGAACGCCTCGAGGCGATCGGCGCGCAGGTGGTCTACGGCGTGGTCGGGCTGAAGACGCACGCCAAGATGCTGCTGGTGACGCGACGCGAGGGCCGCAGCCTGGTGCGTTACGCGCACCTGTCCACGGGCAACTACAACCCGCGCACGGCGCGCGCCTACACCGACATCGGGTTCTTCACGGGCGATGCGCAACTCACCGCGGACGTCGACGCCGTCTTCGTGCACCTGGCCAGCCACAGCCGCCTGCCGCGCCTGAACCAGGTGTGGCTGGCGCCTTTCCACCTGCACCGCAAGTTGATCGACCGCATCGACGCGCTGGCCGAGGGCTCGGCCGCCGGCAAGCGGGCGCGCATCGTGCTCAAGCTCAACGCGCTCACCGACGTGCCGCTCATCCAGGCGCTGGTGCGCGCGGGCCGCAAAGGCGTGCAGATAGACCTCATCGTGCGCGGCGCGTGCATGCTGCCGGCGCGCGTGCCCGGCGAAACCGACAACATCCGCGTTCGCTCCATCATCGGCCGCTTCCTCGAGCACTCGCGCATCTTCTACTTCCGGCTCGACGACGACGAGCAGCTGTTCCTGTCCAGCGCCGACTGGATGAATCGCAACATGCTGCGCCGGGTCGAGCTGGCCTGGCCCATCCAGGACCCCAAGCTGCGCCAGCGCCTCATCGATGAATGCCTGGTGGCCTACCTGCACGACGACCGCGACGCGTGGGACCTGATGCCCGACGGCCGCTACAAGCGCGTGAAGGGCGCGGGCGAGCCCAAGGGCCATGGCGCGCAGGCCGCGCTGATGGCCCGCTACGCGGCGCAGCCGGGCGAATCGGAAGGAGGGCTGTGACATGGACCTGATCCTGTGGCGCCACGCCGAGGCCGAGGACGAGGCGCCGGGCGGCGACGACCTGCAGCGCGCGCTGACGCCGCGCGGCGAGAAGCAGGCAGCGCGCGTGGCAGCCTGGCTGGACCGCCAGCTCACCGACGGCGTCAAGATCCTGTGCAGCCCCGCGCTGCGCTGCGAGCAGACCGTGGCGCCCCTGGGGCGCAAGTACAAGGTGCATTCCGAGCTCGCGCCGGGCACGTCGCCCAAGGCGATCCTCGAAGCAGCGGGATGGCCCGACGCGAAGCAGCCGGTGCTGGTCGTGGGTCACCAGCCGGTGCTGGGCGAAGTCGCCGCGCTGCTTCTCGAAGCCAGGGGCGGCTTTGCCATCCGCAAGGGCGCGGTGTGGTGGTTCCGCTCGCGCGACCGTGGCGGCGAGGACCAGAACGTGCTGGTCGCCGCGATCTCGCCCGATACCGTCTAGCTCATTCCGCGCTGAAAGCCCACGGCGTCTTCTGCCACGCCGTCACTTCCTCGCGCAGCAGGTAGGCCGACTGCGGGTAGTTGCGAGCCCAGCCGGCGGGCAGCTTCAGCGCGATCTTCTTGCCGCTGGCCGCCAGCTGTAGCCCGCCCGCATCCGGGTCGCGGCGCGCGTGGCACAGGATCACCGCCAGCCGCAGGCAGAGCAGCTGGTGCACGAACAGCGCATCGGTGAAATCGACGTCGACCAGCTTGCGCAGCTTGCCGCGGTGCCCCAGCACCAGCAGGCCGAGGTGGTGCAGCTCCGGCACGGCGAAGCCCGGTGCGTCGGTGTTGTCGAGGATGTACGCGCCGTGCTTGTGGTAGTCGCTGTGCGAGACGGCGTTGCCGATCTCGTGCAGGCGCGCGGCCCAGCCGAGCTTGCGTTCGTGCCGCGCCAGTTCCTCCGCGTCGTCGCCGGTGCGCAGCTGGCGCAGCAGGGCGCACGCCGTGCGCGCCACGCGCGTGGCCTGCGCGGCGTCGGCCTCGAACTTGGCGCACAGGCGGCTTACGGTGGCCGAGCGCACGTCGGTGTCCACCTTCTCGCGGTCCAGCATGTCATACAGCACGCCGTGGCGCAGCGCGCCTTGCGCCGCCTGCATGCTCTCGATCTCCAGAAGGTCGAACACGGCGCGCAGCACCGCGACGCCGCCGCCGATCACCGGGCGCCGGTCGTCCTTGAGGCCGGCCAGCCGCAGCTTGTCGACATGGGCGCCGGCCACCAGCGCATCGCGCAGCCAGTCGAGGTCCTCGCGCGTGACGGTGCCGGCCGTGCCGCCGGCGGCCGCGACGATGTCGGCCACTGCGCCTATCGTGCCCGCCGAGCCGTACGCGACGTCCCAGCGTGACGGCGCATACGAGAGTGCGGCTTCCTCGAGGATGGCCTGTGCGGCAACCTCGGCCGCATCGAAAGCTTCCTCGGTCAAGTGCCCTTGCGGAAAGTAGCGCATGGACCACGCGACGCTGCCGACGCGGTAGCTCTCCATGGTGCCGGCTTCGTAGCCGTGGCCCAGGATGATTTCGGTGGAGCGCCCGCCGATGTCGACGACGACGCGGCGCTCGTCCGATTGCGGCAGGAGGTGGGCGACGCCCTGGTAGATCAGGCGCGCTTCCTCGCGGCCGGGGATGACGTCGATGGGGAAGCCCAGCACGCGGTGCGCCTGCGCCAGGAACTCCTCGCGGTTGCGCGCTTCGCGCAGCGTCTGCGTGGCCACTGCGCGCACCTGCGACTTGCGGAAACCCGCCAGCCGCTCGCCGAAACGCGCCAGGCAGTCCCAGCCGCGCTGCATCGCTTCCCGGGTGAGGTTGCGCGAGGAGTCGAGGCCGTTGCCCTGGCGCACCGTCTCCTTGATGTACTCGGTGCGCCGCACCTGGCCATGTTCGAGCCGGCCGATCTCCAGGCGAAAGCTGTTGGAGCCGAGGTCGACGGCGGCGAGCAGGGTTCCGTTTTGCATCGCGATGGAAGAGGGCGCGGCCAGCATAGCACCGGGTCCACGAGCGCAGGGCGCGCGAGCGGCGTGCTTGTCACGGGCATGTCACAAAAGCTTCCTACAGTCGCGTCAACATGATGTCCCGCATCCATCCCTTCGTCCTCGTCGGCGCCGCCGCACTCGTCTTCGGGGGCCTGGCCCGCGCGCAGGAAGTCACCGGCGCCGGCGCCAGCTTCCCGGCCCCGCTCTACGCCAAGTGGGCCTCCGACTATCACAAGGCGACAGGCGTGAAGGTGAACTACCAATCGGTGGGGTCGGGCGCCGGGATCAAGCAGGTCGATGCGAAAACGGTGGACTTCGGTGCGTCGGACATGCCGCTGAAGGACGAGGAGCTGGCCGCCAAAGGCCAGGTGCAGTTCCCGATGGTCATCGGCGGTGTCGTACCGGTAGTGAACGTCCACGGCATCGCCCCCGGCCAGCTGCGCCTGAACGGCCAGGTGCTGGGCGACATCTACCTGGGCAAGATCACGAAGTGGAACGACGCCGCGATCAAGGCGTTGAACCCGTCGCTGAACCTGCCCGACGCCGCCATCGCGCCGGTGCGCCGTGCCGACGGTTCGGGCACCACGTTCATCTTCACCAACTACCTGTCCAAGGTGAACACCGAGTGGAAGGCCAAGGTCGGCGAAGGTACGGCCGTCAACTGGCCCACGGGCGCGGGCGGCAAGGGCAACGAGGGCGTGGCCGCTTTCGTGGGCCGCCTGCCCAACGCCATCGGCTACGTGGAGTACGCGTACGTCAAGCAGAACAAGATGACCTACGCCCTGATGCAGAACGCGGCCGGCCAGTTCGTCGGCCCGGACGACTCGGCCTTCAAGGCCGCCGCCGCCGGCGCGGAGTGGAGCAAGAGCTTCTACCAGATCCTCACCAACCAGCCGGGCGCGCAGTCTTGGCCCATCACCGGCGCCACCTTCATCCTGATGCACAAGGTGCAGGACAAGCCCGCGCAGGCCGCGCAGGTCCTGAAGTTCTTCGAGTGGGCCTACAAGGGCGGCGACAGGACCGCCGACGACCTCGACTACGTGCCCATGCCCGCGAGCGTGAAGGCGCAGGTCGAGAAGCTCTGGACGACCGAGATCAAGGACGCTTCGGGCAAGGGCATCCACGCGGCCGCGAAATGACGATGACGGGTACCGTCCCGGCCGGCGTGGCGGGCACCGCGCCGCCCGCACCCGCGGCGCCGCGCCGCACCGTCTCGATGCCGCTGGCGGACCCGCTGTTCGCCTGGGCTGCGCGGGCCGCCGCGGTCCTCACGCTGGCCCTGCTGGCCGGCATCCTGATGTCCCTGCTGGCCGGCGCCTGGCCGGCCATCGAGCGCTACGGCCTCGGTTTCCTCACCAGCACCACCTGGGACCCCGTCGGCAACGAATACGGCGGGCTGGTGATGATCTACGGCACGCTGGCCTCGTCGCTGATCGCGCTGGTGATCGCCGTGCCAGTGAGCTTCGGCATCGCGGTGTTCCTGACCGAGCTGTCGCCCTCGTGGCTGAAGCGCCCGCTGGGGACGGCGATCGAATTGCTGGCCGCCGTGCCGTCCATCGTGTACGGCATGTGGGGCCTGCTGGTGTTCGGGCCCATCCTCGCCACCTACGTGCAGCAGCCGCTGCAGTCGCTGCTGGCCGGCGTGCCCTATCTCGGCGCGCTGGTGTCGGGCCCGCCGGTGGGCATCGGCCTGCTGTCGGCGGGGATCATCCTCGCCATCATGATCATCCCCTTCATCGCGGCCGTGATGCGCGACGTGTTCGAAGTCACGCCGGCCCTGCTGAAGGAATCGGCCTACGGCCTCGGCTCGACGACCTGGGAAGTGGTCTCGCGCGTCGTGCTGCCCTACACGAAGGCGGGCGTCATCGGCGGCATCATGCTGGGCCTGGGCCGCGCGCTCGGCGAGACGATGGCCGTGACGTTCGTCATCGGCAACTTCAACCAGCTCGATTCGCTGTCGCTCTTCCAGCCCGCCAACAGCATCACCTCGGCGCTGGCCAATGAATTCGCCGAAGCGGCGAGCGGCCTGCACCAGGCGGCGCTGATCTACCTCGGGCTGGTCCTGTTCCTCATCACTTTCGTGGTGCTGGCGCTGTCCAAGCTGCTGCTGGCGCGCATGCGCCGGGCGGAAGGGCTGCGTTCATGAACACGGGGGCGAGGCTTCTCGCCGCCGCCGACCTGGCGGGCGAGCGCGAGCGCAAGTACGCCATCCGCAAGCGCGTCAACAAGGTCGCGCTGGCCCTGTCATTGGCCGCCATGGCCTTCGGCGTGTTCTGGCTGGTGTGGATCCTGTGGGAGACGCTGCGCCTGGGCCTGGGCGGCCTCACCTGGACGGCGCTCACGCAGATGACGCCGCCGCCCAACGAGGAGGGCGGCATCGCCAACGCGCTGTGGGGCTCGGCCCTGATGGTGTCGCTCGCGACCTTCATCGGCGCGCCCATCGGCGTGATGGCCGGCATCTACCTGGCCGAATACGACGCCAAGGGGCCGCTCGGCTCGGTCACGCGCTTCGTCAACGACATCCTGCTGTCGGCCCCGTCCATCGTCATCGGCCTGTTCGTCTACGCGGTGCTGGTGTCGCGCTTCAAGCATTTCTCGGGCTGGGCGGGCGTCGCCGCGCTGGCGCTGATCGTCATCCCGGTCGTCATCCGCACGACGGAAAACATGCTGCAGCTGGTGCCCGCCGGCTTGCGCGAAGCGGCCTACGCTCTGGGCGCACCCAAGTGGAAGGTCATCACGAGCATCACGCTGCGCGCGGCGCGGGCGGGGGTCGTGACCGGCATCCTGCTGGCCGTGGCGCGCATCGCGGGCGAGACCGCGCCGCTGCTCTTCACCGCGCTGAACAACCAGTTCTTCACCTCCAGCCTGTCCGAGCCCATGGCCAGCCTGCCGGTGACCATCTTCAAGTTCGCCATGAGCCCGTACGAGAACTGGCAGAGGCTCGCCTGGGCGGGCGTCTTCGTCATCACGCTCGCCGTGCTCGGCCTCAACATCCTCGCGCGCGTGGTCACGCGCAGCAAACACTGATCCCATGGAACCCACACCGGCCAAGATCTCGGTCCGCAACCTGGACTTCTACTATGGGCGCTTCCACGCGCTCAAGCGCATCAACCTCGAAATCCCCGAGAAGAAGGTCACGGCCTTCATCGGGCCCTCGGGCTGCGGCAAGTCGACGCTGCTGCGCACCTTCAACCGCATGTACTCGCTGTACCCGGAGCAGCGTGCCGAAGGCGAGGTGGTGCTGGACGGCGAGAACCTCGTCACGTCGAAGAAGGACGTGGCGCTGATCCGCGCCAAGGTCGGCATGGTGTTCCAGAAGCCCACGCCGTTCCCGATGTCCATCTACGACAACATCGCCTTCGGCGTGCGCCTGTTCGAAGACCTCTCGTCTTCCAACATGGACGACCGCGTCGAATGGGCGCTGCGCAAGGCGGCCCTGTGGGGCGAGGTGAAGGACAAGCTGCAGCAGTCCGGCTCGGGCCTGTCGGGCGGCCAGCAGCAGCGGCTGTGCATCGCACGCGGCATCGCCATCAAGCCGGAGGTGCTGCTGCTCGACGAGCCGTGCTCGGCGCTGGACCCGATCTCCACCGGCAAGATCGAAGAGCTGATCGCCGAGCTGAAGAACGACTACACGGTGGTGATTGTCACGCACAACATGCAGCAGGCCGCGCGCTGCAGCGACTACACGGCCTACATGTACCTGGGCGACCTGATCGAGGTGGGCGAGACCGAGCAGATCTTCTTCAAGCCCAAGCGCCAGGAGACCGAGGACTACATCACCGGGAGGTTCGGGTAACCGAAGGGAACATCGCCATGTCCGACAAGCACCTTTCAACGCAGTTCGACACCGAGCTCAACGCCGTCTCCTCGCGCGTGATGGAGCTGGGGGGCCTCGTCGAGTCGCAGATCCGCCAGGCGATCTACGCCCTGTCGCAGTACAGCACCGAAGCGGCGGCGCAGGTGATGGAGATCGAGCAGCGCGTGAACGCGATGGAAGTGGAGATCGACCGCGAGCTCTCGTCCATCATCGCCCGGCGCCAGCCGACTGCGCGCGACCTGCGCCTGCTCATCGCCATCTCCAAGACCACGGCCAACCTCGAGCGCGTGGGCGACGAGGCGGCGAAGATCGCCCGCATGGTCAAGTCGATCGTCGAGAAGAACGCCGGCGCGGCGCGCACGCTGCCGGCTTCCGAGCTGAAGGTCGAGGCCGAACTGGCCTCGGGCCAGCTGCGCAAGGCGCTGGACGCCTTCGCCCGCCTGGACGTGCAGGCGGCCCTGGCGATCCTGAAGGAAGACGACCTGATCGACCAGGAATTCGACGGCTTCGTGCGCAAGCTCATCACCTACATGATGGAAGACCCGCGCACGATCTCGCCCAGCCTGGACCTGCTGTTCCTGGCCAAGGCCATCGAGCGCATCGGCGACCACGCCAAGAACATCGCCGAATTCATCATCTACGTCGTCAAGGGCGCCGACGTGCGCCATACTTCGCTCGCACAGGTCGAATCCGCGGTTCAATGAAACAGCAGCCCCGCATCCTGATCGTCGAGGACGAGCCTTCGATCGCGGAACTCATCGCCGTCAACCTGCGCCACAACGGCTTCCAGCCGGTGTGGGCCGAGGACGGCATCGCCGCCCAGCGCGAGCTCGAGGCGGTCCTGCCCGATGCGATCCTGCTGGACTGGATGCTGCCCGGCCAGCCGGGCATCGAGCTGGCGCGCAAGTGGCGTCGCGAATCGCGCACCAAGGCCGTCCCGATCCTGATGCTGACGGCGCGCGGCGACGAGCCGGACAAGGTGGCCGGCCTGGACGCCGGCGCCGACGACTACATCACCAAGCCCTTCTCGACGCAGGAGATGCTGGCGCGCATCCGCGCCGTGCTGCGCCGCCGCTCGCCGGAGAACGTGCACGACACGGTGACCATCGGCAGCCTGTCGCTCGACGCGTCCACGCACCGCGCGGCCTGGCAGGGCGAGCCCGTCAAGCTCGGCCCGACCGAGTTCAAGCTGTTGCACTACCTCATGAAGCACCCCGAGCGGGTCCACAGCCGGGGGCAATTGCTCGACAAGGTCTGGGGCGACCATGTGTTCATCGAGGAACGCACGGTGGACGTCCACATCAAGCGCTTGCGCGAGTCGCTCGGCGACGGCGGCCAGATGATCGAAACCGTGCGCGGGGCGGGCTACCGCCTCTCCGCGCAGGCCTGAAGCGCACCTGATAACCTGCCGGGATGGACCTTGCGGTGTGGCTTCTCGGCGCGCTGGCCCTCGTGCTGGGGGTGCGGTGGGCGCTGGAGCACGCCCGTGCGCGCCGCGTGCTGCAGTCGCTGCGCCAGGGCGCGCCCGTGGCCCTGCCGGCGCGGGTCGGCGGCAACTGGGGCGAGGCCGCGCAGCGCATCGCCAAGCTGCTGCGCGAGCGCGACGAGCGCCTGAGGGAAAGCCAGGCGCGGCTCGAGGAGTTCCTGGTCGCCCTGGAGAACTCGCCCAACGGCGTGGTGCTGCTGGACGAGAACGGCCGCATCGAGTGGTGCAACCAGACGGCGGCCTCGCACTTCGGCTTCGATGCCGCGCGCGACCGGTTGCAGTACATCGGCAACCTCGTGCGCGACCCGGTGTTCGCCGCCTACATGGCCTCGTGGAACTACACGCGCGACGTGGTGCTGGCGACGCCCGTCGCGGGCTCGGCGCCGCGCAAGCTGTCGGTGCAGGCGCATCCCTATGCGGGCAGCCGCCGCTTGATCCTGAGCCGCGACGTCACGGCGATGGAGCAGGCCGAAGCAATGCGGCGCGACTTCGTCGCCAACGTGTCGCACGAGATCCGCACGCCGCTCACGGTGCTGGCCGGTTTCGTCGAGACGCTGCAGACGCTGCCGCTCGACGCCGACGAGCGCTCGCGCTACCTCGCCATGATGTCGCAGCAGGCGCAGCGCATGCAGACGCTGGTGAACGACCTGCTGACGCTGTCGAAGCTGGAAGGCAGCCCGCCGCCGGGCATGGGCGACTGGCTGCCGGTGGGCACGCTTCTGGCGCAATCGGAGCAGGAGGCAAGGTCGCTGTCCGGCGTGCTGTCGCCCGGCCGGCCGCACGAATTCCTGTTCCACCCGGTGCCCGCGATCGACGTCTCGGGGTCGTTGAGCGAACTGCAAAGCGCGATGTCGAACCTGCTTTCCAACGCCGTGCGCTACACGCCGGGCGGCGGGCGCATCGAGGTGCGCTGGCAGCCGCTGGACGGCGGCCGCGCGGAGTTCTCGGTGAAGGACAGCGGCCCCGGCATCGCGGCCGAACACATCGCGCGCCTGACCGAACGCTTCTACCGCGTCGACCGCAGCCGCTCGCGCGAGACCGGCGGCACGGGGCTGGGCCTGGCCATCGTCAAGCACGTGGTGCAGCGCCATGGGGCGGAGCTGAAGATCGACAGCGCACCGGGTTCGGGTTCGACGTTCGCGATCGTCCTGCCCGCTTCGCGGGTGCGCCCCGCGGTCAGCCCGGGTATGAGCGAACGGCCCGCCACAGAATCGCAGCCAGGATAGGCGGCACCATCAGCAGCGCCAGCGCGGCGGCGACCCAGAACGCTGCCGGCGAATTCTGCGCGGCGAAGGGGCCGAGCCCGAGGTACGCCAGCGCGTAGCCGCCCGCCAGCCCCACGCCCCACAGCAGCACGCAATAGGTCACCAGCGGCGCGATGACGACGCGGTAGCAGCGCAGCACGAACACGCACATCGCCTGCGAGGAATCGCCCAGGTGGAACAGCGCCAGCACGGCGAACAGGCCCGAAGCGATCCGTACCACCTCGGGGTTGGGCGAGTAGGCCGAAGCGATCCAGCCGCGCGCGAGGAAGACGGCCGACGCCATGGCGAGGGCCATGCCCAGGGCGATCTTGAAGCCCGTGCGGATCGCTCGGCGCGCCAGCTTCGGGTCGCCTGCGCCCAGCCAGTAGCTCACGCGCGCGCTGGTCGCGATCGACAGCGACAGGGGCACCATGTACATCACCGCGGCGACGTTCGCCGTGACCTGGTGCGCCGCCGACGCGACCGCCCCCTGGCGCGCGATGAAGAGGGCCATCAGCGTGAACGACGTGACTTCCACCATCACCGCCAGGCCGCCGGGCACGCCCAGGCGCGCGAAGGCGCCGATGGTGGGCCAATGCGGCCGCTCCAGCCGCTGCCAGATGGCGTAGGGTTTGTAGAAGTCCTGTGTCTTCACGAGCCACATCGAGACGGCGACCATCAGCCATTGCACGGCCACGGTGGCCCACGCACAGCCCACGGCGCCCATTTCGGGCAGGCCGAGGCCGCCGAAACAGAACCAGATCGTGAGCGGCACCTTGATCACCAGGGACAGCGCCTGCAGCACGGTGACGATGCGCGGGTGGCCCAGGCTCTGGTTCAGCGTGCCGTACAGGCGAAACAGCAGCGACGCGGGCAGCGCGAAGGTGAGCACGCCCAGGTAGCGCAGCACGTCGCCTTCCAGCGTGGCCGGCACTTCCGTCCAGTGCAGGAGCGTGCCGGGAAAGAGCAGGGCCGTGGTCCCCACCACGGTGCCGATGCCCGCGAGGTAGAGCGACTGCCGCACCGACTTGCCGAGCTCGTGGCGCTTCTGCGCGCCGTGCAGCTCCGCCCAGGTGGGCAGCAAGGCTTGCAGCACGCCGATGAGCGCGACGAAGACGGTCACGTACACGGCGGCGCCGACCGACAGGGCCGCCAGCGCGTGTTCCGAGTAGCGGCCCGCGACGATGGTGTCGGTGACGCCGAAAGCCATCACGGCCAGCTGCCCCACCAGCACCGTCGACGCGTGCCGGGCGATCGTCCGCAGCTCGCTCACTTCGCGGCGGCCCTGCGGTACAGCAGCACGTTCTCGTCGCTGTCGGAAGGCCGGCGCACGCTCGCCACGGGCTGCCAGGCCTTCATGTCGAGCGCGAGGTGCGCAGAGGCCTGCATCGGCGCGGACAGAAGCAGCCACGGGCAGGCGCCTTCGTGCGTCGCGTGGCGCAAGTCCATCGCGCCGTGGTACATGAACGCGGTGGCCTGGGCGCGCGACAGGCCCAGCTGCTCGACGCAGCCGGGGCGGTCCATCAGCTTCTGCACGTTGCGCACCAGCGGCACGTAGCTGCGCGCGTAGTCCAGCGCGGGCAGCCACAGCGTCATGAACAGCACCCACAGCAGCGCCGTTCCGGCCGCGGGCAGCACCAGGCTCTTCCAGATCACCGGGCGGTGGCGGCCCGTGCGCCAGCGCACCAGCCAGAACCACGCCAGCGTCGCCGCGATCGCCGCGACCAGGGCGATGAGCGAGAAGGTGGGCACGAAGCCAGGCGCGAGCCTCGCGACGTTCTGCGCCGGCTTGGCCGGGATGCCCGTGTGCAGCGACAGCCACACCACCCACACCGTGATCGCGCAGATGCTGAAGAAGATCAGCGAGAACCAGTCGATCAGGGCCGACACGCTGCGGCTGAGCGTCGGCAGCGAGAACGCCGCGAGCGCGGCCAGCGCCGGCAGCGCCAGCAGCAGCGAGCGGTCCGACGAGGGCGTGAAGACGGTCGTCAGCAGCGACACCACGACGAACCACAACGGCACGGCTACGTGGCGGCTCGTGAGCTGCAGCCGCCAGCGCCACAGCGTCCACAGCGCCAGCGGCCATGCGGGCCACGTGAACCACACCAACAGGCGGCCGAAGCTGCGCCACTCGTGCGGAATGCCGGCAGGGGTCATGCGCCATTGCCACAGGCCCAGCGCGGTCGACACGGCGACGGTGATGGCGATGGCCCCGGCGACGAGCGCTGCACGCACGCCGGGCTCCAGGACCGCCGCCGGGTCCGGGTGCCGGTCAACGAGCACGACGACGATGCCGCCCACGGCGAACAGCACGGCCATGGTCGGCGCGCCGCTCAGCGACAGCGCCACGAGGCCGATGACGAGCCCCGCGGTCGCGCTCCACGGGCGGTAGCGCAGCGCCGCGATGCCGTAGAACGCGGTCGCGGTGAAGGCGAGTTGGGCCAGCGAAGGCGTGGTCTCGTGCGAGAACTGCGCCAGGCCCAGCGTCGCGACCACCGCCAGCAAGCCGCCGTCGGCGACCGCGCGAGCGTAGTCCGTCGGCTTGGCTTCGCCGCCGAAGGCGAAAGGCACGGGCTGGGCCTGAGGGCTGCGCGCGAGGTAGTAGACGCCGTACCACGTGGCCGTGAGCGTCAGCACCAGCAGCGCGATGAAAGGCAGCCGCGCGGCGAAGTCCGGTGCGATCCAGCCCGGCGCGAGGCGCATGGCCCAGGCGCCCAGCCAGTAGGGCAGCAGGGCGTCGAATTCGGGCGCCTGGCCCATCAGCGTGGGCGACAGCCACGACGCCCCGCCGCGGGCCAGCTCGAACATGTAGCCGAAGCCCGTGATGTCCTGGCTCTTCCAGGGCTCGCGGCCGACGAAGCCGGGCAGGACGTAGGCCGTGCAGAAGAGGATCAGGGCCAGCCGGGGCAGGCGGCGCACCGCGTCCTCGGCGACGATGGCGGGGGTGGGCTGGTTCACTCGACGCGCATTATCGGTGCGCAAATGAAAAGGGCAGCCGAAGCTGCCCTTTGCGTGCGCGAAGCGGGTTTACTTCTTCGTGCCGAAGCGGTTGCGGAACTTCTCGACGCGGCCGCCCATGTTGTCCACGGACTTCTGGGTGCCGGTGTAGAAGGGGTGCGACTCGCTGGAGGTGTCCAGCTTGAAGAGCGGCAGCTCGCGGCCGTCGTCCGTCTTGCCCGTTTCCTTGGTCGCGACGCACGAGCGCGTCACGAACTTGAATCCGTTCGAAAGGTCCACGAAGAGCACTTCGCGGTAGTTGGGGTGAATGCCTTCTTTCATGGTGTCCTTGGGTCTGGTGCGGCAGCCGGCAGGCGGGTAACACCTGCTACTTACCACTGGGGGAAGCCCGCCATTATAGCCGGGCAGGCCGGTTTGCGGGAAGCGGGGCGGTTTCCCACACTCCGCGGCGCCATTGCCAAGGAATCCCCATGAGTTTCGCAACCGTCACCCTCAGCGGCAGCGCATCGGGCACCCAGGGCCGCCTGAGCACCACCGGCACCTTCACGGCAGCCATCACGGGCAACGCCGACGGCACCATCACGGGGACCTGGTCGTTCGCCGGCACCTACCGGGACTCGGACGTGTTCTATGGCACGTCGGGCTCGAAGTCGATCTCAGGCACCCTCACCGGCACGGGCGACAACGACGGCCCCTGGGCCATCACGCTGGCGGGGGGCGGCGTCCTGGGCGGCGCCCTGACCCTCGCCTTCGCCAACGGGCAGTACTCGCTGGCGGGGCACGGCGGCTACGCCGTCGACTACACGCTGCTGACCGGCTACGACGTGGAATACACCTTTCACGACGAATTCCAGTTCAACGCCGCCCTGGGCCTGGCCGGCGCGGCGCCGACCGAGGACGTCGCCTCTTTCGCCGGCGCGCGCTCGGGGTACACGGTTGCGGCCGCGGCCGGCGGCTACACGGTGAGCGGCACGGGGACAGGGACGCAAAGCGTGGGCGCCATCGAGCGCCTTCAGTTCTCCGACCTGAGCGTGAACCTGGGCATAGGCGCGGCGGCGCACGGGATCTCCGGCGCCCAGCTCGATTCGCTGGTGGAGCTGTACATCGCCTACATCGACCGCGTGCCGGACGCGGACGGCATGGCCTTCTGGATCGCGCAGCTGCAGGCCGGACGCACGCTGGACCAGATCGGGCAGTCGTTCTACGAAGCGGCGGTGCAGTTCGGCGACCTCACGGGCTACACCGCGAACATGAGCAACGGCGCCTTCGTGACGCACGTGTACCAGAACGTGCTGGGCCGCTCTTCGCCGGATGCGGAAGGCCTGGCCTTCTGGACGGCGCGGCTGGAGACGTCCGGCCGCGGCGGCATGGTGGCCGAGATGCTGGCTTCCGCTCACACGTTCAAGGGCGACGCGACCTTCGGCTTCGTCGCCGACCTGCTGGACAACAAGATCGCCGTGGGCAAGCTGTTCGCGATCTCCGACGGCCTGGTGTTCAACACCTCCGCGGCCAACATCACGCAGGGCATGGCGATCGTCGACGCGGTAACGTCCACGAGCACTGCCAACGCCGTGGCGCTGATCGGCGTGAACGACGGCTTCAGCCTCTACTGACGCTCGAGCCGGTGCTCCAGCGCGCCGGAGACCTGCGTGAGCAAGGTGGTGAGCAGCAGGTAGATGCACGCCGTGGTCGCCAACGTGGCGACCGGCTGGAAACTCACGGCCTGCACGCGGTTGCCCACGTTCGTGAGCTCCACGACGCCGATGGCGAACGCCAGCGACGAATCCTTCAGCAGGGCGACGACGTTGCTCGCCAGGGGCGGCATGGCCACGCGCGCCGCCTGCGGCAGGATGACCCAGCCCAGCACCTGCCGCGGGGCCATGCCCAGCGCAGTGGCGGCGTAGCGCTGGCCCTGCGGCACCGCGAGCAGCGCGCCGCGGATCGCCTCGGCGTTGTAGGCGCCGACGTTGACAGCCAGCGCGATCACCGCGGCGGCGAAGTCGGGCAGCACCAGCGCCGGCACGAGCACGGGCAGCGCGAAGTAGACGAAGAGGATCTGCACCAGCAGCGGCGTGCCGCGGATCAGCCAGATGTAGAAGGACGCCGCGGAACGCAGGAAGGCGTTGTTCGACGTCTTCGCCAGCGCCGCAACCAGGCCGAGGACGAGCCCGATCGCGCCGGACAGGACCGTGAGCCACAAGGTCGTGCGCGCGCCCAGGGCGAACTGCTCGGCGTTGTTGCCGATCGGTTCAGGCAGGAGGGAGAGAACGGCGCCCAGCGCCCACAGCGCGGCGACCAGCAGGAAGGCCGTCGCGGCCAGCGTGGCGTTGCTGCGCGCCTGGCGCGTCCACGACGCGGGCCACAGCGCGACGATCACTTGCAGCGCACGTCTTCGCCGAAATACTTCTTCGACAGGGCCGCGTAGGAGCCGTCGGCCATGGCCTTGGCCAGCGCATCGTTCCACGCCTGTGCGAGCGTGGTGTTGCCCTTGGCTGCCGCAGCGGCGATCTGCTCGGTGAAGAGCAGGGCACCCAGGTTCAATTTGAGCTGCGGGTTCTTGCGCGCCGACTCGATGGCGGTGAAGCGGTCGGTGACCCACGCATCCACGCGGCCGGCGGCGAGCGCGGAACGCGCGTCCGCATCCGAAGGGAAGTTGCGCACCTCCTTCGCCGTGCCGAGCTTCTGCACGTTGGACAAGTAGGTGGTGCCGGTCTGCACGCCCACTGTCTTGCCCGTGAGGTCCTTGGCCGTCTTGATCTTGGCGTCCTTCGCCACGATCATGCCGCCCGAGCAGTAGTGGGGCGCGGTGAAGGTCACGGCCTTGGCGCGCTCGTCGGTGATGCCGTGGGAGGCGATCACCAGGTCCCAGCGGTCCTGCGCCAGGCCCGTGAGCAGGGCGTCGAAGCCGACGGTCTTCCATTCGATCGCCAGCCCCATCTTCTTCGCCATGAGTTCGGCGACCTCGACCTCGAAGCCGGTGAGCTTGGCGCCGTCGAAGTAGTTGAACGGGGTGAAGGCGCCTTCGGTGGCGGCCACCAGCTTGCCGCTCTTCTTGATGGCGTCGAGGGGGCGGGCCCAGGCGCCGGTCGTGGCGACGGCAGCCGCGGCTAAGAGAAAAGTGCGACGGGTCTTCATGCGCCCGGAGTGTAGCCAGCGGGCGGCAGGGCGCGATGCGGGCTTACCCGCCGCGGCGCATCATGTCGAAGAACTCCACGTTCGACTTCGTGGCCTTCATCGACTTGAGGACCATCTCCATGGCCTCGATCTCGTCCATGTTGTACATGAACTGGCGCAGGATGCGGGTCTTCTGCAGCACCTCGGGGGCCAGCAGGAGCTCCTCGCGGCGGGTGCCGGAGCGATTGAGCTGGATCGAGGGGAAGACGCGCTTTTCGTACAGGCGCCGGTCCAGGTGCAGTTCGCAGTTGCCGGTGCCCTTGAACTCCTCGAAGATCACTTCGTCCATGCGCGAGCCGGTGTCGATCAGCGCGGTGGCGATGATGGTGAGCGAACCGCCTTCTTCGACGTTGCGCGCGGCGCCCAGGAAGCGCTTGGGGCGCTGCAGCGCGTTGGCGTCCACGCCGCCGGTGAGCACCTTGCCCGAGGAGGGCACGACGTTGTTGTAGGCGCGGGCGAGGCGGGTGATCGAGTCCAGCAGGATGACGACGTCCTGCTTGAGTTCGACGAGGCGCTTGGCGCGCTCGATGACCATCTCGGCCACGTGCACGTGGCGCGCGGCGGGCTCGTCGAAGGTGGAGGCGATGACCTCGCCCTTCACCGAGCGCTGCATGTCGGTCACTTCCTCGGGACGCTCGTCCACCAGCAGCACCATCATGTAGCTGTCCGGGTAGTTGGCGGCGATGGCGTGCGCGATGTGCTGCATCATCACTGTCTTGCCGCTCTTGGGCGGCGCGACGATCAGCGCGCGCTGGCCCTTGCCGATGGGCGCGATGATGTCGATGATGCGGGCCGTGAGGTTCTCCTCGGCCTTGAGGTTGTCGCGCTCCAGCCGCATCTGCTCCTTCGGGAACAGCGGCGTCAGGTTCTCGAACATCACCTTGTGCTTGTTGTCCTCGGGCGCGCGGCCGTTGACCTTGTCCAGCTTGGTGAGGGCGAAGTAGCGCTCGCCGTCCTTGGGCGTGCGGACCTCGCCCTCGATCATGTCGCCGGTGTGCAGGTTGAAGCGGCGCACCTGCGAGGGCGAGATGTAGATGTCGTCCGTGCTCGCGGTGTAGCTCGTGTCCGGGCTGCGCAGGAAGCCGAAGCCGTCGGGCAGGATTTCCAGCACGCCGTCCGCGAAGACCTGCTCGCCGGCACGCGCGCGCTTCTTGATGATCGCGAACATCAGCTCCTGCTTGCGCATGCGGCCGGTGTTCTCGATCTCGAGCTCCTCCGCTTGCTTCAGGACTTCGGAGACGTGCAGTGCCTTGAGTTCGTTCAGGTGCATGAGGGACTCCGCGTCGGAGTTTCTTGTTGGAATGTCTGGGGGAGGGGAGCCGGAGCGAGGCGGGGTGCCTCGGGGCGGTCGACGGGGCCGGCTGGCTCGTGGCTTCCGGCGCTGTCGGGCAAATTATAGACAAACAAATGGGGCCGTGAAGGCCCCATCTTTCATGGCGTTAGCTTGCTAACGTTTTAGCTCAGCTGCTGGTCCAGGAAGGCCGTGAGCTGCGCCTTGCTCATCGCGCCCACCTTGGTGGCGGCGAGCTCGCCATTCTTGAACAGCATCAGCGTCGGGATGCCGCGGATGCCGAACTTGGCGGGGATCTCGCGGTTCTCGTCGACGTTCATCTTGGCCACCTGCAGCTTGTCGCCGTAGGTGCCGGCCACTTCGTCGAGGATCGGCGCGATCATCTTGCAGGGGCCGCACCACTCGGCCCAGTAGTCCACCAGGACCGGCTTGCCGGCGTTCAGGACGTCGGATTCGAAGGTGGCGTCGGAGACATGCTTGATCAGGTCGCTGGCCATGGAATCTTTCCTTTTGGGTGCTGCGGGTAGCCGCTACAGTCGGGTCATTGTGTCAGAAACCAAGTCCCCCCAAGGCGTGAGGGTGCAGTCGGCCCCGCTATGGATGCGATAGCGGAAACCCATCACGCCGGCAGCCCCCTGGCCGGCCTGATGAGCCGTGTGGGCGAGCTCATCGAGCGCCATGGCGCGCACCCGGCGCGCACCGTCGTGCTGCTGCCTTTCGTGCACCTCCTGCAGCCGGCCCGCGAGGCCTGGGCCCGCGTTTCGCCCCTGGGCTTCATGCCCCGCTTCGAAACCACCGCAACCTGGAGCGCCGGCGCCGCGTTCGAGCCCGGCGTCGACGACTTTTGCGGCGAACTTGCGCGCGACCTGCTCGCGGCGCGTTCGCTGCTGGAGCGCGCGGGGCTGGGCGCGCAGGCCGACCTGCTCGCGCCGCGGCTGGCCGAAGCGGCGGGGCAACTGGCCCCGGTCGCGGCCGCGATCGAGCCCGCGGCGCGAGGAGCGTGGGCGGCGCGCGCGCGCCATTCGCTGGCTGCCGCGTTCGATGCGCCCGTGCTCGCGCACGAGGCGGCCGTGGCGAGCATCGCGGTGGAGTGGGTCGCGGCCTCGTCCTTCGCCACCGACTCCTTGCTCGTGCCATCGGCGGGCACCGAGCTGATCGTGGTCGCGCAAGGACTGCGTGACGAACCCTTGCCGCTCGCACTCGCGCGCGCCCACGGCGACAAGGCGCATGTCGTGAGGCTGCAGGCGGACGGTGCCATGGGCGCCATCACCTTGCACGAAGCGGGCGATCCGGCGGACGAGGCCGAGCGCGCCGCCGCCTGCGTCCTGCAGCACGTCCGCGAAGGCCGCGTCCCGGTGGCGCTCGCCGCGGTCGACCGCCAGCTCACGCGCCGCATCCGTGCCCTGCTCGAACAGGGCCACGCCACCCTCCGCGACGAGACGGGGTGGAAGCTGTCCACCACGCGTGCCGGCGCGCACGCGATGCTCGCGTTGCGCACGGCGCTCCACGCCGCGAGTTCCGACGCGGTGATCGACTGGCTCAAGAACTCACCCGTGCACGCCCCGGCTTCGGTGCTGGCGCTGGAGCGCCGCGTGCGCCGCAACGGCACGCGCGAATGGCGGCACGTGCTGGCCTCGGACCTCGGCGACGGGCAACAGGTCGTCTTCGACTTCGTCCAGGCCGCGCGTGAGGCGATGCAGGAAGCGCGGCCGCTGCCGCAATGGCTCGCGCAGTGGCGATCGGTTCTCCAGGGCAGCGGCCAGTGGCGCGCGCTCGAGGGCGATGCGGCCGGCCAGCAGGTGATCGCGGCGCTGCGCCTTGCGGAGTCGGACCGCGCCGAGCTCGACGCGTTCCCGCCCGCGCGCCGCCGGATGGGCCTTGCCGAATTCGTCGCATGGGCCAACGACATCCTGGAGGCGGAGAATTTCCGCCCGCCCGGGGCTGCCGATGCGCAGGTGGTGATCCTGCCCTTCCACCAGCTGCTGGGCCGGCCTTTCGCGGCGCTGGTGGTGCCCGGCTGCGACGAGGCGCGCTTGCCCGCGTCGCCCGACCCCGCAGGGGTCTGGACACCCGCGCAGCGCGAGGCGCTCGGGCTCCCGACACGGCAGGCGCTGGAGCGCGAAACGCGCGAGGCCTGGCGCCAGGCGCTGCAGGCGCCGCACGGCGACATCCTGTGGCGGTGCGCCGACGAGAGCGGCGAAGCCGTGCTGCCGGCAACGCTGGTCCAGGAGCTCGTGCTGGCGCGTGCCGCGGCCCAGGGCTCCGACCCGCGCACGCAGCGGGAAGTCGCCGTGCAGCCCACCTCGCGCCCGGTTCCGGCGGCGCACGCGCTGCCCCTGGCGTCGCTTTCCGCCAGCGCCTACGAGGACCTGCGCAAGTGCCCCTACCGCTTCTTCGCGCTGCGGCAACTCGCGCTGCGCGAGCCCGACGAGATCGACGTCGACGTGGACAAGCGCGACTTCGGCAACTGGCTGCACCGCGTGCTCAACGCGTTCCACGAACGCCTCGCACGCGACGCCTCGGCGCCGCGGCGCGAGCTGCTCGACGAAGCGGCGGAGCAGGTCATGCGCGAGATGCGCCTGGACGAAGGCGAGTTCCTGCCCTTCCGCGCCGCGTGGGCGCAGGCGCGCGAAGGCTACCTGGCGTGGCTGGCGAAACACGAGGCGAAGGAGGGAGCGACCTTCCAGGCGGCGGAGAGCCAGCACACGCTGGAACACGCAGGCGTGCAGCTCCTGGGCCGCGTCGACCGCATCGACACCTTGCGTGCGGGCGGCCGGATGGTGATGGACTACAAGACCGAGAGCCTCGCGACCAGCCAGGCCCGCGTGAAGCAGCCGGGCGAGGACACGCAGCTCGCCTTCTACGCCGCGCTGCTGGGCGATGAAGACCTGCGCGCGGCCTACGTCAACATCGGCGAGCGCGGCGAAACGAAAACCGTCGAGCAGGGGGAGGTCGCCGCGGCGCGCGACATGCTGCTGGCCGGCATCGCCGCCGACTTCCGCCGCATCGGCCAGGGCGCCCCCCTGCCGGCGCTGGGCGAGGGCAAGGCCTGCGACTGGTGCGGCGCGCGCGGCCTGTGCCGCAAGGACTTCTGGCCGTGAGCGCGCGCGGCACGCCGCTCGCGTACGAGCACAACCGGCAGCGCGTCAGCCGCGAGCGCTTCTACGAGATCGCCTGCGACCCGCGGCGCAGCGTCGCGGTGGAAGCCTGCGCCGGCGCCGGCAAGACCTGGATGCTCGTCTCGCGCATGTTGCGCGCCTTGCTGGACGGGGCGCAGCCGCACGAGATCCTCGCCATCACGTTCACCAAGAAGGCGGCCGGCGAGATGCGCGACCGCCTGCACGAGTGGCTGGCGGATTTCAGCAACTGCCCCGACGACAAGCTGCGCGAGGCGCTGGTCCTGCGCGGCGTCGCCCATCCGGACGATGTGCAGGTGGCGGCGCTGCGCGGCCTGCAGGCGCGCGTGCTTGCGGGCGGGCGGCCCGTGCAGGTGCGGACCTTCCACAGCTGGTTCGCCGCGCTGCTGCGCAATGCGCCGCTCGCGGTCCTCGAAGAGCTGCGCCTGCCCGCCAACTACGAGCTGCTGGAGCGCGACCAGGACGCGATCGAACTCGTGTGGCGGCGCTTCTACACGGCGGTCGCGCGCGACGAGGCGGCGCGCGCCGACTACGAGGCGTCGGTCGCGGCGTACGGGCGTTCGCAGACGCAGAACGCGCTGAAGGCGGCCATCCAGAAGCGCACGGAATTCGCGCTGGCCGACGAGAGAGGTGTGCCCGAAGCCTCGGTCAAGCCCTTCGGCGAGCAGTTCCCAGCATTCGCCGGGATGCCGGCGCCGGAGGCCATGCTCGACGGGGACGTCGCCGCCGGCCGCTGGGCGGCGCACGCGCGTGCCCTCGCCGTGGAGAAGAACAAGACACCGCGCACGGCTGCCGACGCCATCGCCACGGCCTTCTTCGCGGACGACCTCGACCAGCGGTTCCGCGTGCTGCGCAAGGCGTTCTTTACCGCCGACGAGGACCGCCTCACGCACCACCTGTCCGGTTTTGCGGCAGCGCAGGAGGCCGAACGCGAACTGCAGGCGATCTGCGAGGCGCGGCGCCAGCACGAAGCGTGGTTGCACCAGCAGCGCCTGACCAGGCTCGCGCGCATCGCGCTCGAGCAGTACGCGCAGCTCAAGCGCGAACGCGGCTGGATCGACATGAACGACGTCGAGCGGGCCGCCCTGTCGATGCTGGCCGACCCCGTGCTCTCGGGCTGGGTGCAGGAAAGGCTCGATGCGCGCACGCGCCATTTGCTGATCGACGAATTCCAGGACACGAACCCGCTGCAATGGCAGGCGCTGCATTCGTGGCTGCAGTCGTACGGGGGCGCGGGCTCCGGCCCCAGCGTGTTCCTCGTCGGCGACCCCAAGCAGAGCATCTACCGCTTCCGGCGCGCGGAGCCGCAGGTGTTCCGCGCGGCGCAGGGGTTCATCGAGGAAATCGGCGGCGACGTGCTCAGCTGCGACCACACGCACCGCAATTCGCCCGACGTCCTCGCGGCGGTGAACAGCGCGATGTCCGCGGCGCAGGACGCGCACCAATACGACAGCTTCCGCGCGCACACGACCGAATCGCGTGAGCGCGGCTTCGTCTCGCGCCTGCCGTACGTGGGCCGCGGCGCCCTGGTGCGGCCGGAAGCGGCTGGCGGCGCCGCATGGCGCGACAGCCTGGTGACGCCGCGCGAGCTGCCGGAAGAAAAGCTGGTCGCGCTCGAGAGCCGGCAGGCCGCGGCGTGGATCGCCGCACGCATTGCCGCGGGCGTGCCACCCGGCCAGATCATGGTGCTGGCGCGCAAGCGCGACCGGTTGACGGTGATGGAGGCGGAACTGCGCGCCTTGCACGTGCCGGCCCTGCAGCCCGAGCGCACGGATCTGTGCGATGCCCCCGAGGTGCAGGACGTGGTCGCGTTGCTGGACGTGCTGGTCTCGACGGGCCACGACCTGTCGCTGGCGCGCGTGCTCAAGTCGCCGCTGTTCGGGCTCGGCGACGACGCGCTTGTCACGATCGCGCTGGCCGCGCGCGCGCAGCCGCTGCTGTCGTGGTTCGAGCTGGTCCAGCAAGAGGCGATGCCGGCGCCCGTCCGCGATGCGGGCCGCCGCCTCGCTGCGTGGAAAGTGCGCGTGGACGCGCTGCCCCCGCACGATGCCCTCGCGGCGATCTTCGCCGAGGGCGACGTGCTGGCGCGCTTCGGCGCCGCCTCGCCGGTGGCTCTGCGCCCGCTGGTGCTCGCGCGGTTGCGCGCCCTGCTGGGCGCCGCGCTGGCGTGGAACGGCGGGCGCTACCCGACGCCCTATGCCTTCGTCCGCGCGCTCAAGGCAGGCGGGCTCGAGGCGCCCGCGATGCAGGCCGGCGATGCCGTCAGCCTGCTCACGGTGCACGGCGCGAAGGGCCTGGAAGCCGATGTCGTGGTAATGCTGGACACCGATGCGCGGCCGCAGCAGCCCGAGAGCATGGGCGTCGTCGTCGAATGGCCGGGTGAAGCGCCGGCGCCTTGGCGCTTTTCGTTCATCGCCAGCGAATCGAAGCCGCCGCCGTGCCATGTGGAAGCACTGGGCATCGAGCTGGGCCTGCGCCAGCGCGAAGACCTCAACATGCTGTACGTCGCGATGACGCGTGCGCGGCGCGAACTGGTGGTGTCCGCGGCCGAGCCCACCAGCGTGAACGCCGGCAGCTGGTGGCGGCGGCTGGAAGGGCTGGCCACCGAGGTCGAAGTGCCGGTGGGCGCACCGCTCGCAACGACGGGATCGCACGAGCATTTCGTGCTGCCGCAGATCGCCGCTTTGCCCGAGCGAACGGAAACACTCGCCCCGGCGGCGCGGGATTCGCTCGAGTCGCGGATGGGGCAGGCGATGCACCGCCTGCTGGAGACGGCCGGCGCCGGCGCTGCGACGCCGGCGCAGCTGCGGCGCATCGCACGCCAGTTCGCGCTGGAGCGCGCGCAGGCCGAGCAGGCGGCGCGCATGGCCGAACGCATCGTGCGTGGCGAAGGGGGTTGGGCCTGGGATTCGTCCGTCGTGGAGTGGCATGCCGACGAAGTGCCCTTGCACCACGCGGGGGAACTGCTGCGCATCGACCGGCTCGTGCGGCGCGCCGGCGAATGGTGGGTGCTCGACTACAAGAGTGCCGCGCGTCCCGAGGACGACGCGGCCAAGCTCGCGCAGATGCAGCGTTACCGCGCCGCGCTGCAGGCGATCCATCCGGGGGAAACGGTGCGCGCGGCCTTCCTCACCGCACAGGGCAAGCTGGTGCTCGTGCCCTGATCAGAACTGGTTGCGGTAGTAGAACATCGGCCCGCCGTTCTTGCGCTTGACGGCCAGGCGCGCCCCGCCTTCGAGCTGCAGGCCGACGAAGCCGCGGTCGGCGACGAAGCCCTTGCGCGTGCTGGTCGAACCGAAGCCCATCTCCACGCGCGCGCCGTAGGTCGGGTCGCGGCTTTCGATCAGGCTGATGGCGTCGGCATTGGGCATGCGGCGGTAGGCCGTGACGTCGAAGCGGTAGTTGCTGTCGAACGTGTAGCGCCAGTGCACGCCCAGGTCCACCGAGCGCGCGGGCGCCAGCGTGGCGATCGTGCCGGGCTGCGCGCCGGTGGCGTTGTTCATGCCCAGGGCCAGGCCCAGGCCGCTTTGCTTGGCCGACATCAGCCGCATGTCGATGCGGGCCGTCTGCGTGTTGGCGTCGACGTTGTCGAAGCGGGGCAGGGTGGAGGCCGAGACTTCGAGCTGCGGGCGCGGCAGGTCGGCGGCCGCCACCAGCACGGCTTCGCCCGCGCTTTCGGCGCGGTCCGAACGTGCCGCGGATGCGTTGGCACTCGCCAGGAGCATGGCGATCGTTGCCAGGGGCACCGCAATGGCGGAACCCGTGGGGAAATGCGCAAGGATCGCAAACATGATGGAACCTCCCGGACTGCTGCCGCAAGCGTAGGAGGAGTCAAACGCTCAGCTTGTCGGACGCTGGCGGGACGCACGGTCGGCTAGGGCGCGCAGGGCCTGCGGGACGCCGCACGGGGCGGACTAGTCCGAACGGGACAGGAGGAGGGAAAAGAGGGGAAGTGACGAGCCTTACCCCCGGCACTGGGTCCACAGTTAGGGCTGCTTGGTTCCCCACCTGACCCGGTTGGCCGCTTCCCCATGCGGGGAGGCCCGTCACTGGCGATTGTACGGGTGCGCGCACGGCGGACGGGCGCGATGCGGCACGTAGAATGCGCGCGATGTCGTACGTCGTGCTCGCCCGCAAGTACCGGCCGCGGACCTTCCCGGAGATGGTCGGCCAGGAGCACGTGGTGCAGGCCCTGACGAACGCGCTCAGCAGCCAGAGGCTGCACCATGCGTACCTGTTCACGGGCACGCGCGGCATCGGCAAGACCACCGTCTCGCGCATCCTCGCCAAGTCGCTCAACTGCGTCGGGCCCGACGGCAACGGCGGCATCACCGCCTCGCCCTGCGGCGTGTGCCAGCCCTGCCTGGACATCGACGCCGGGCGCTTCGTCGACTACACCGAGCTGGACGCCGCCTCCAACCGCGGCGTTGACGAGGTGCAGGCGCTGCTCGAGCAGGCCGTGTACAAGCCGGTGCAGGGGCGCTTCAAGGTCTTCATGATCGACGAAGTGCACATGCTCACGGGCCACGCGTTCAACGCGATGCTCAAGACGCTGGAAGAGCCGCCCGAATACCTCAAGTTCGTGCTGGCGACGACCGACCCGCAGAAGGTGCCCGTCACCGTGCTGTCGCGTTGCCTCCAGTTCAACCTGCGGCCCATGGCGCCCGAGACCGTGCACGTGCACCTCGACCGGGTGCTGCAGGCCGAAGGCGTGCCGGCCGATGCGCACGCCTTGCGCCTGCTCGCGCGTGCGGCGCGCGGCTCGATGCGCGATGCGCTGTCGCTCACCGACCAGGCCATCGCCTACGGCAGCGGCAAGATCGAAGAGGCCGGCGTGCGCCAGATGCTGGGCAGCGTCGACCGCAGCCACGTGTTCAAGCTGGTGAAGGCGCTGGCCGAAGGCGACGGCAAGACCGTGGTGGACATCTCCGACCAGCTGCGCGAACACGGGTGGTCCGCGGGCTCGACCCTGGAAGAGATGTGCGCGGTGCTGCAGCGCATGGCCGTGATCCAGGCCGTGCCCGGCTCCGCCGACGACGGCGACGAGGAAACGGCGCAGATCGCGCGCCTGGCGGCGGCCATGCCCCCCGACGAGACGCAGCTGCTCTACAGCATGTGCCTCAACGGCCGGGCGGAACTGGGCCTGGCGGCGGACGAATACGCGGCCCTCACGATGGTCCTGCTGCGGCTGCTGGCGTTCAAGCCTGCGCAAAAAAAAACTCTGAATGACGCCGCGCCGCGCGCGGCCGTGGCGCCCGCCCGCGCGTCGGCGCCTGCGATGACCACCTCAGCCGTCGCCGCACCGCCCGGGCGCGTGCTGCCCGTCGTCGAACCGAAGCCGCAGCGCGTGCAGCCGACGGCGCGGCCCGTGCCGCCGGGCGGGCGGACGGGTTCGGACGTGATGGGCGTGCCGGTGCGCGTGCAGGCCGAGCCCACGCGCGAGACACCGGCCCCCGCCACCGCCTACACGCCCACGCCCGAAGGCGATTTCTGGCACGGCCTGGTGCAGGAGCTCATCGCGCGCGAAGCCGTGACGGCGCTGGTGCGCGAGCTCGCGCTGCAGTCGCAGCTGGTCGCGCGCGACGAGGGCCACTGGATGCTGCGCGTGGAGCGCGAGTCGCTCAACCAGGGCGCCAGCCGCGAGCGGCTGCAGGCGGCGCTGAAGGCGGCCGGCCACGACGTCCGCCTGGGCGTCGAAGTCGGAGCCGTGACCGACAGCCCCGCGCGGCGCAACAACGCCGCGGCCGCCGCGCGCCAGAAGGCGGCGGAAGACATCATCCTGAACGATCCCTTCGTTCAGGACCTGATGCGCGACTTCGGCGCGAGAATCGTGCCGGGCAGCATCAAGCCCCACTGACGGAACCAACGAAAGCACACCATGTTCAACAAGGGACAGCTCGCCGGCCTCATGAAGCAGGCCCAGGCCATGCAGGACAACCTGAAGAAGGCGCAGGATGAGCTCGCCACCATCGAGGTCAGCGGCGAATCCGGCTCCGGCCTCGTGAAGGTCACGATGA
This sequence comes from Ramlibacter sp. PS4R-6, assembly GCF_037572775.1. NCBI lineage: Bacteria > Pseudomonadati > Pseudomonadota > Betaproteobacteria > Burkholderiales > Comamonadaceae > Ramlibacter > Ramlibacter sp. PS4R-6. The sequence continues at coordinate 2,432,937 of NZ_JBBHKA010000001.1, forward strand.
CCTGCAAGCACGACGTCAAGCGCGTGCAGATCGACCCCAGCCTGCTCGCCGACGACAAGGACATGCTCGAGGACCTGGTGGCCGCCGCCTTCAACGCCGCCGTGCGCAAGGCGGAGGAGACCTCGCAGGAGAAGCTCGGCAAGATCACCGCCGGCCTCCCGCCCGGGATGAAGCTGCCGTTCTGATGCCCTCGGCCCTCGACGCGCTCATCGAAGGGCTGCGCCGCCTGCCCGGCGTGGGCGTCAAGTCGGCGTCGCGCATGGCCTTCCACCTGCTGCAGCACGACCGCACGGGCATGGCGCAGCTGGCGCAGTCGCTCGAGCGCGCGGCCGCCGACATCCGCCACTGCAGCCGCTGCCACACCTTCACCGAAGCGGAGGTGTGTTCCACCTGCCGCGACCCCCAGCGCGACGCCAGCAAGCTGTGCGTGGTGGAAACGCCCGCCGACCAGGCGGCGGTGGAGCGCACGTCGGCCTACAAGGGCTTGTACTTCGTGCTCATGGGCAAGCTGAGCCCGCTCGACGGCGTGGGCCCGAAGGACATCGGCCTGGCCAAGCTCTTCGAACGTGCCGGCGACGGCCTGGTGCAGGAGGTGATCCTGGCAACCAACTTCACGGCCGAAGGCGAAGCCACCGCGCACGTGATCGGCGAGGCGCTGAAAGCCCGCGGGCTGAAGGTCACGCGCCTCGCGCGCGGGGTGCCGGCCGGCAGCGAACTCGAATACGTGGACCTGGGCACCATCGCGCACGCACTGGTCGACCGCAGGTAGAGGAGACGAGGATGCTTCCGCATTTCACCATTGCGTACTGGTGCGTGTTCATCGCGGCGATGCTGCCGTTCGTCTGCGTCGCCCTCGCGAAGGGACCCGGGGTCGGCAAGCCGCGGCGCGAGGGCGGCTTCGACAACGCCGACCCGCGGGCGTGGCTGGCCAGGCAGACCGACTGGCAGGCGCGCGCCAACGCCGCGCAGGCCAACACCTTCGAGGCGCTGCCGTTCTTTATCGGCGCCGTCATCGTGGCGCACCAGCTCAAGGCACCGCAGGGCATCGTCGACATCCTCGCGGTGCTGTTCGTCACGCTGCGCATCGTCTTCGTGGCGATGTACGTGGGCGGCCTGCCGACGGCGCGCTCGGTCATCTGGTTCCTCGCGCTGATCGTCAACATCGCCATCTTCTTCGCCGGATTCCGCTGAAGTTACGTGGAAACCCGCAGGGGATGGTCCCGATGCGGGGCGCTGGGGCGCGAACTACCCTCGAAGAAAACAAGAAGCAGGGTAGCCAGCCATGACCACGGACCTCTCGCGCCGCACCTTCACCGCCGGCGCCGCACTGGCGGCAGCCGCCGTCGCCGCGCCCGCGCTGCGCGCGCAGCCGCGCCCGGAAAAAACCAGGATTTCGCTGGCCGTCGGCGGCAAGGCGGCCTTCTACTACCTTCCGCTGACCATCTCCGAACAGCTGGGCTACTTCAAGGCCGAGGGGCTGGACGTCGAGATCTCCGACTTCGCCGGCGGCGCCAAGGCGCTGCAGGCCCTCATGGGCGGCTCCGCCGACATCGTCAACGGCGCCTACGAGCACACGATCAACATGCAGGCGCGCAACCAGTTCATCCAGGAGTTCGTCCTGATGGGCCGCGCGCCACAGATTTCCATGGGCGTGTCGCCCAAGGCCCTTCCCAACTACCGCGGGCCCGCCGACCTCAAGGGCAAGAAAATCGGCGTCTCGGCGCCGGGCTCGTCGACCAACATGGTGGCCAACCTCGTGCTGTCGCGCGCGGGCGTGAAGGCCAGCGACGTCAGCTTCGTCGGCGTGGGCACGTCCTCTGGCGCGATCGCCGCGATGCGCGCGGGCCAGATCGACGCGATCAGCAACACCGACCCGATCATGACGATGCTCGAGCAGAAGGGCGACGTGAAGATCATCAGCGACACCCGCACGCTCAAGGGCGCGCAGGACGTCTTCGGCGGCACCATGCCGGCGGCGTGCCTGTACACGCGGGCCGACTTCATCAAGGCCAACCCCAACACCTGCCAGGCGCTCGCCAACGCGGTGGTGCGCGGCCTGAAGTGGCTGCAGACCGCGGGCCCCAGCGACATCATCAAGACGGTGCCCGAGACCTACCTGCTCGGCGACCGGGCGCTGTACCTCGCGTCGTTCAACAAGATCCGCGAAGCCATCGCGCTCGACGGCCTGCTGCCCGAGGACGGCCCGAAGACGGCGCTGCGCGCGCTCGCGAGCTTCGAGCCCGAGGTGCAGCCGCAGAAGATCGACCTCGCGAGGACGTACACCAACGACTTCGCCCGCCGCGCCAAGGACAAGTACAAGGCGTGAGGCTGCGCCTCACGCCCCGCGGCGGCATCACGAACCCCCTCACCCCATCCCTCTCCCCCGAGGGGGAGAGGGAGCAGATCATCTAGCGCTATCCTCCGCAACATGCAGGCCGCGCTGGAGTTCAAGGACCTGACCGTCACCTTCCGCTCGCGCGAAGCGGGCGAGCGCTACACCGCTGTCGCCGACACCTCGATGCAGGTGGGCGCCGGGGAATTCGTCTCCGTTGTCGGGCCCACGGGCTGCGGCAAGTCCACCCTCCTGAACATCGCGGCCGGCCTGCTGGCGCCATCGGCCGGCGAGGTGCGCGTCTTCGGCGAACCGCTGCAAGGCCTCAACCGCCGCGCGGGCTACATGTTCCAGACCGAGGCGCTCATGCCCTGGCGCAACGCCATCGAGAACGTGATGGTGGGGCTGGAGTACCACGGCGTCGCGCGCGAGCAGGCGCGCGAACAGGCGCTGGCCTGGCTGGAACGCGTGGGCCTGCGCGACTTCGCCGACCGCTACCCGCACCAGCTCTCGGGCGGCATGCGCAAGCGCACGGCGCTCGCGCAAACGCTCGCGCTGGACCCGGACATCATCCTGATGGATGAGCCGTTCTCGGCGCTCGACATTCAGACGCGCCAGCTCATGGAGAACGAGGTGCTGGCCCTGTGGGCCGCCAAGCGCAAGGCGGTTCTCTTCATCACGCACGACCTCGACGAAGCCATTGCAATGAGCGACCGGGTGGTCGTGCTGTCCGCGGGGCCCGCGACGCGGCCGATCGGCGAATTCGCGATCGACCTGCCGCGCCCGCGCGACGTCGCCGAGGTGCGCGCGCACCCGCGCTTCGTCGAGCTGCACTCGCAGATCTGGGCCGTGCTGCGCGAGGAAGTCCTCAAGGGCTACGCGCAGCAGCTGAAGAAGGCTGCCTGACCATGAGCCTGGCGCCCAACGAGAAGAACCTGCGCGCCTGGCAGGTCGTCGTCTTCGTCGTGCTGCTCCTTCTGTGGCACGCGGTCACGCGCAACGACCAGACGGCCTTCTTCCTCGGCGAGCCGATCAAGGTGGCGGGGCGCATCTGGTCGTGGTTCCTGCCGTTCCCGCTGGAGCCGAACGTGCTGTTCGACGAGGGGCTGCCCGGCCGCGCCGACATCTACGTGCACCTGGGCGTGACGCTGCTCGAGACGGTGCTGGCGTTCGCGATCGGCACGGTGCTGGGGCTGGCCTTCGGCCTGTGGCTGGCGCTGGCGCCGACGGCCAGCGCGATCCTCGATCCCTACATCAAGGCGCTCAACTCGATGCCGCGCGTGATCCTGGCGCCCATCTTCGCGCTGTGGTTCGGCCTTGGCATCTGGAGCAAGGTGGCGCTGGCGGTCACGCTGGTGTTCTTCATCGTCTTCTTCAACGTGTACCAGGGCGTGCGCGAGGTGAGCCCCGTGGTGCTGGCCAACGCGCGCATGCTGGGCGCCAACCACAAGCAGTTGCTGCGCACGGTGTACCTGCCCAGCGCCACGAGCTGGGTGTTCGCCAGCCTGCACAACTCGGTGGGCCTGGCGTTCGTCGGCGCGGTGGTGGGCGAGTACCTTGGCTCGGCGCGCGGCGTCGGCTACCTGATCCTGCAGGCCGAAGGCACGTTCGACGTGAACACGGTGTTCGCGGGGATCGTGGTGCTGACGGCCTTCGCGCTGGTGCTCGATGCGATCGTCGGCCGCATCGAGGCCAGGCTCATGACCTGGCAGCCGCGCCAGGGCGAGACGGAGAAGCTCTAGCGCTTGGCCTTGATGGCCGGCTTCTTCGCGGAGGCCGACTGCTTGCGCGTCGTGCCGCCCTTCTTGCCGCCGGCACGCGGCCCGGTCTTCACCGTCACGTACAGCACGACCTGCTGGCCGGCATTCAGCTCGGTGGTGGGCGACAGGTCGTTCCACTCCGCGACCTGCTTGGCGCTGACCTTGTAGCGGCGCGCCAGGCTGGCGACGGTGTCCTTCTTGCCGGCCTTCACGGTCATCTTGCGCGTGACCGCTTCGGCCTGCAGGTGCAGCTGGCCGCCGTCGGCGATCTCGTCGGGCACGTCGGCCTGCATCTTCGAGGAGCGCGGCACGATCAGCACCGAGCCGGCCTTGATCAGCATGCGCGGCGGGATGGTGTTGACGGCGCGCAGGTCGGCCTCCTGCATGCCGGTGCGCTTGGCGGCCTCGGTGGGGCTCATGTTCGAAGGGACCTTCCAGGCCGTCCAGCTCGCGTACTGGCCGGCCGTGTGGGCCTCGAAGTTGCGCTGGAAGATCGTGGCGTTGTCCCAGGGCAGCAGGATCTGCGGGTTGCCGTTGGCCAGGATGATCGGGCGGTTCATCGAGGGGTTCAGCGCCTTGAAGTCCTCCAGCGGCACGTCGGCCAGCTGCGCGGCCAGCTTGACGTCGAGGTCGCGCGTGATCGTGACGGCCTGGAAGTACGGGTGGTTGCCGATCAGCGGCAGCTCCGCGTTGTACGCGTCGGGGTTGGCGACGATGTTTTTGAGCGCCTGCAGCTTGGGCACGTACCAGCGCGTCTCGTTGGGCATGTTCAGGTCGGGGTACTTCGTGCCCAGGCCCAGCTTCTGGTTGCGCGCGATGGCGCGGCCCACGCTGCCTTCGCCCCAGTTGTACGCGGCCAGCGCCAGGTGCCAGTCGCCGAACATGCCGTAGAGCTTCTGCAGGTAGTCGAGCGCGGCGCGCGTGGAGGCCAGCACGTCGCGCCGGTCGTCGCGGAAGACGTTCTGCTTCAGGTCGAACACCTTGCCGGTGGACGGGATGAACTGCCACATGCCGGCGGCGCGCGCGCTGGAAACGGCCTGCGGGTTGAAGGCGCTCTCGACGAAGGGCAGCAGGGCCAGTTCGGTCGGCATGTCGCGGCGCTCCAGTTCCTCGACGATGTGGAAGAGGTACTTGCGCGAGCGCTCGGTCATGCGGCCGATGTAGTCGGGCCGCTGCAGGTAGAACTGCTCCTGCTGGCGCACGTAGTCGCTCTGCAGGTCATTCATCTTGAACCCGCGGCGCATGCGCTCCCACAGGTCGGCCGGCGGCAGCAGCAGGGTGACCTGGCGCGACGCGGTCTCGACGGGGGCGATGGGCTTGAGGTCGCCGCCGGGGATCACCGCGGCGACGGGTGCGGGCGGCGGGGCGGAGGTGCTGGAGGAGGCCGCGGCGACGCTCTTGTCGTTCTTGGCGGTGTCGCTGACCGGCGCGGGCGACTGCGACGTGGCGCAACCGGCGAGGAAGAGGAGTGCGGCGAGCCCGGCGGGATACAGGTACTTCATTGGAATCCGTTTTTCCATGGCCGGAAGGTGGCGAACACGCTCACTTCATCCGGCGCTGTGGGCCCCGACGAGGGCAGGGTGGGCAGTCCTTGGGCGCGCAGTTCTTCGCAGCGCTGCCGACAATGGATCAGCTGGAGGTTACCCGGTTCCGCGGCCCTTGCGAATTTCAAATTGCTGAGTGTGTATTCATGTGTGCGGCACACCCGCGTGCCGCCCGGCCAAGATGCCAACTTTTCCAGCGATTGGCGCATCCGGGCCGGCGCGGCGTGCCCGGGCAGGTCGATGACTAGAATCGCCCCAAGCTCCAGGCCTTCCCGCTGCAGCGAAGCCTTGACGGGCTGTGCGTCGCCCGCATCCACCAGGGCCCGCTGCCCGTCGTGCAAGAACCACAGGTAGTTGTCCTGGAACGCCGGCAGCGGTGTCAATCTCATGAGTGAGGCGATTATAGGAATGCACGAGTGGTTCGAGACCCCTCCCGGGCGCTACCTCGCCGCCTGGGAAAGGGCCGAATTCGACCGCGCCGTCGGCGACATCTTCGGCTTCCACGCACTCCAGCTCGGCCTTCCCGAATTCGACACGCTGCGCACCAACCGCATGCCGCACCGCTGGCTCGCGCTATCCGAGCCGCCACGGCCGGGCAGCGGCATCAAGCCCGCGCTGGTCACCGATTTCGCCGCGCTGCCCTTCGAGGAGAACAGCCTCGACCTGGTCGTGCTGCCGCACTCGCTGGAACTCAACGCAGATCCGCACGCCACGCTGCGCGAGGTCGAGCGCGTCCTGGTGCCCGAGGGCAAGATCGTCATCTGCTGCCTCAACCCCGCGAGCCTGTGGGGCCTGCGCCAGCGGCGCGCCCACCTGTACCGCAAGCTCGGCTTCGGCGAGCTGTATCTGCCGGCCGAGGGCGAGTTCATCGGCTACTGGCGGCTGCGCGACTGGCTGCGCCTGCTGAGCTTCGAAGTCGAGACGAGCGCCTTCGGCTGCTACCGGCCTTCGTTCATGACCGAACGCTGGCTCGAGCGCTTCGACTGGCTGGACCACGTCGGCGAGCGCTGGTGGCCCATCCTCGGCGCCGTCTACTTCATCGTGGCCGTCAAGCGCGTGCGCGGCATCAAGATGATCGGCCCGGCTTGGAAGCCGAGCCCGGCGATCGCGACCGCGCCGGTGCCGCTCGCGAACCGCGGCCAGCCCACCTACATGGAAGAAGAAGTGACGTGAACGAAGTGGTGATGTACACGGACGGGGCGTGCAAGGGCAACCCCGGCCCCGGCGGATGGGGCGTGCTGATGCAGGCCGGGCCCAACGTGAAGGAGCTGTACGGGGGCGAGCGCGAGACCACCAACAACCGGATGGAGCTGATGGCGGTGATCCAGGGCCTGCAGGCGCTCAAGCGCCCGTGCGCGGTGCAGCTGCACGTGGACAGCCTGTACGTCCTCAAGGGCATGACCGAGTGGCTGCCCGGCTGGAAGGCCAAGGGCTGGCGCACGGCGGCCAAGCAGCCGGTCAAGAACGTGGAGCTGTGGCAGCGCCTGGACGAACTCGTCGCCGGTTCGGGCCACGCGATCGACTGGCGCTGGGTGCGCGGGCACGACGGCGACCCGGGGAACGAGCGGGCCGACGAGCTGGCCAATTTCGGCGTGGAAGTGGCCCTGGGCCGCAGGCCGCCGCCGGCCGTGTAAAGCGGGCGTAAAAGCGCTTCTTTTGGCATGCCCGCGCGGTCCGGTGCGGGCTCGCAGCAATGCGGCGTTAGCATGCTGCTGATACATTGCTGGGCAGAGCGCGCGCCCTGCGCGAGCCCCGCAATTCCATGCCATCCAGGACCACCTACACCCTCATCGCCGCGGCCGGCATCGCGGTTGCATCCCTTGCCGCCTGGTGGCTGCAAAGGCCTTCCAGCGCTTCGACGCAAGCGGCGTCCGCCACGGCAGCCCCGCAGGGACAAGGCGCGGCACGCCCCCCCACGGTCGAGATCGCGCGCGTGGAGGTCATGCGCCTGGCCGACGACACGCAGGCCGTGGGCAGCCTGCGTTCGCGCCAGAGCGTGATGTTGAAGCCGGAGGTGAGCGGGCGCGTCACGCGCATCAACTTCCGCGACGGCGAACGGGTGCGCCGCGGGCAGGTGCTCGTGCAGCTGGACGACCAGCTCGTCGCCGCCCAGACCCAGCAGGCGCAAGCCGAGCTCTCGATCGCCCGCGCCAACCACAAGCGCAACCAGGAGCTGGTGGCGCAGAACTTCATCAGCCAGCGTTCGGTCGACGAAAGCTCGGCCAACCTCAAGGTGGCCGAGGCCAAGCTCGCGCTCGCGGCAGCGAACGCCGCGCGCATGCGCCTCGTCGCGCCGTTCGACGGCATCGCGGGCATCCGCAGCATCAGCGTGGGCGACTACCTCAAGGACGGCGCCGACATCGTGAACATCGAGGACCTCGATGCGATCTTCGTCGACTTCCGGCTGCCCGAGCGCTTCCAGACCAAGGTCCAGCGCGGCCAGCGCGCCAGCGTCGAAGTCGACGCATTGCCAGGGCGCAGGTTCTCCGCGCTCGTCCAGGCCGTCGACCCGGCGGTGGACGCCAATGGCCGCTCGCTGGGCATCCGCGCCTGCATCGACAACCGCCAGATGCAACTGCGCCCCGGCATGTTCGCCCGCGTGACGGCGGTGTTCGGCCAGCGCGAGAACGCCCGCGTCATCCCGGAAGAAGCGCTGGTCCCGCAAGCCGGGCGGCAGTTCGTCTACCGCCTTGCCGACGGCCCGGATCAGGACACCAAGATCGCGCAGCGCGTGGAGGTGAAGCTCGGCCTGCGCCTGCCCGGCCGCGTCGAGATCCTCGAGGGCCTGCAGCCCGGCGACGTCGTGATCAGCGCGGGCCAGCAGCGCGTGCAAAAGGACGGCATGCCGGTGCGCGCGACCGACCTGCGCGCAGGCGAAAGCGCCCGCTCCGCCGCATCGCGCCCCGCGGCTGCCGCCGCTTCGGCTGCTTCCGCGCCCGCGCAGCAGGCGCAGGCCCCTGCGGCGGGCGACCCCTGCGCGATGAGCGCGCCCGCGGCCGCGCCCGAGGCCCGGCGGGCCGCGCGCCGCGCCTGACAGGCACGCGATGCAACTGCCCGAGATCTCGATCCGCCGCCCGGTCTTCGCGACGGTGCTGTCGCTGCTGGTGCTGCTCGTCGGCATCGTGAGCTTCACGCGCCTGTCGGTGCGCGAGTACCCCAAGATCGACGAGCCGGTCGTGACCGTCACCGTCACGTACAAGGGCGCGTCGCCCGAGGTGATGGAGTCGCAGGTCAGCAAGCCGCTGGAGGATTCGATCGCGGGCATCGACGCCGTCGACGTCATCACGTCGATCAGCCGCGCCGAGCAGACGCAGATCACCGTGCGCTTCCGCCTCGAAAAGGACGCGGACGCCGCCGCCGCGGAAGTCCGCGACCGGACCTCGCGCGTGCGCAACAAGCTGCCCCAGAGCATCGACGAGCCCGTGATCGCGAAAGTGGAAGCCGACGCCTTCCCCGTGATCTGGCTGGCCTTCACGAGCGATACGCTCAACCCGCTGCAGATCAACGACCTGGTCAACCGCATCGTCAAGCCGCGCCTGCAGACGGTGACCGGCGTGGCCGACGTGCGCATCTACGGCGAGCGCAAGTACGCCATGCGCATCTGGCTCGACCCGGACAAGCTCGCGGGATACCGGCTCACCACGCAGGACATCGAGGACGCCGTCAAGCGCAGCAACCTCGAGGTGCCCGCCGGCCGCATCGAGTCGCAGCAGCGCGAGTTCAGCGTCACCTCGCAGACCGACCTGGTCCGCGCGTCGCAGTTCGGCGAGATCGTCGTGAAGAGCGTCAACGGCTTCCCGGTGAAGATGCGCGACGTCGCCCGCGTGGAGGAGGCGGCGGCGGACGAGCGCAGCGCCGTGCGCCTGAACGGCCGCTACGCGATCTCGGCCGGCGTGATCCGCCAGGCCACCGCGAACCCGCTCACGCTGTCGCAGGGCGTGCGCGAGATGATCCCGCGCCTGAAGCAGGACCTGCCGGCGGACATCAACGTCGAGATCGCCAACGACAATTCGCTGTTCATCGACCGCTCGGTGAAGAACGTGTACCACACGATCGGCGAGGCCATCCTGCTGGTGGCGCTGGTGATCTTCGTCTTCCTGCGCACGGTGCGCGCCTCGATCATCCCGCTGGTGACCATCCCGGTGAGCCTCATCGGCGCCTTCGCGATGATGGCGCTCTTCGGATTCACTATCAACACGCTCACCCTGCTGGCGCTGGTGCTGGCGATCGGCCTGGTGGTGGACGACGCCATCGTGATGCTGGAGAACATCTTCCGGCACATCGAGGAGGGCATGGACCCGTTCTCGGCCGCGATCAAGGGCGCGCGCGAAATCGGTTTCGCGGTCGTCTCGATGACGCTGACGCTGGTGGCGGTGTACGCCCCGCTGGCTTTCACGCCCGGGCGCACGGGGCGCCTGTTCGTCGAATTCGCGCTGGCGCTCGCGGGCTCCGTGCTGGTGTCGGGCTTCGTCGCCCTGACGCTCACGCCGATGATGTGCTCCAAGCTGCTGCGCCACAACCCGAAGCCGAGCTGGTTCGACGTGCACATGGAGCGGTGGCTGACCGCGCTGACCGACCGCTATGCCCGCGCGCTGCGCTGGGTCCTGCTGGCGCGGGCACCGGCCGAGCCCGGCACGTGGCGCGGGCGGCTGCTGCAGGCGCGGTGGATCGTGATCGGCATCATGGCGACCAGCGCGCTGGCGATCGGGATCGTCTGGCCCTCGATGAAGTCGGAGCTCTCGCCGCTGGAAGACCGGGGCGTGATCCTCGCGAACATCAACGCACCCGACGGCGCGACGCTGGAGTACACCAACCGCTACGCCAACGTCCTCGAGCAGCTGGGGCAGCAGTACAAGGAGTTCGACCGCATCTTCGCGAACATCGGCAACCCGACGGTGTCCCAGGGCAGCGTCGTGTACCGCGCGGTCGACTGGGAGAACCGCACGCGCACCACGCTGGAGATCGCCCGCGAGATGACGCCGAAGTTCAACGCGATGCCCGGCGTGAGCGCGTTCCCGATCACGCCGCCGTCGCTCGGCCAGGGCTTCCGCGAGCGTCCGCTCAACTTCGTGATCCAGACTTCCGACAGCTACGAGAACCTCAACCGCATCACGCGCCAGATCCTGGACGAGATGGCGAAGAACCCGGGCCTCATGGGCGTCGACGTGGACCTGCGCCTGAACAAGCCCGAGCTGAAGATCGTCGTGGACCGCGAGAAGGCCGCGGACATGGGCGTGAGCGTCGAGGTCGTGGCGCGCGCGGTCGAGACCGCGCTCGGCGGCCGGCAGGTCACGCGCTACAAGCGCGACGCGGAGCAGTACGACGTGATCATCCAGAACCGCGCCAGCGGCCGCACGACGCCGGAGGACATCGACTCACTGTACGTGCGCGGGCGCAACGACACGATGATCCCGCTGTCGGCGCTGGTGAAAGTGAACGAGAGCGTGAGCCCGCGGGAGCTGAACCACTTCGGGCAGCGCCGCTCGGTGTCCATCACGGCCAACCTCGCGTCCGACTATTCGCTCGGGCAGGCCTTGCAATTCATGGACCAGACGGCCGCCCGGGTGCTCAAGCCCGGCTACACGACGGACCTGAACGGCACGTCGCGCGAGTTCCGCAGCTCGCAGGGCGCGCTGGCCATCGTGTTCGTGCTGGCGCTGCTGTTCATCTTCCTCGTGCTCGCGGCGCAGTTCGAGAGCTTCGTCGACCCGTTCGTGATCATGCTGTCGGTGCCGCTGTCGATGATCGGCGCCCTGCTGGCGCTGAAGTGGTCCGGCGGCTCGCTGAACGTGTACTCGCAGATCGGCCTGATCACGCTGGTGGGCCTCATCACGAAGCACGGCATCCTGATCGTGGAGTTCTCCAACCAGCTGCGGGAGCAGGGGATGGACATGGTCGAGGCGGTGGTGAAAGCCGCTTCGCAGCGCCTGCGCCCGATCCTGATGACCACCGGCGCCATGGTGCTGGGCGCATTGCCCCTGGCCACCGCCACCGGCGCGGGCGCCGAAAGCCGCGTCCAGATCGGCTGGGTCATCGTGGGCGGGATGTCGCTGGGCACCATGCTCACGATCTTCGTCGTGCCGACGATGTACCTGCTCTTCGCGCGCCGGCGCGTGCCCGGCGCGATCAGGTCGGAGATCGACGAGGAAGCGCACCCGCACGTCGACTTGGTCGCCAAGGAGCGTGCGGCGCAATAATGCGCCGATGCCCAGGGTCGAATTCGCACCGGCGCTGACGCGCCACGTGGCCTGCCCGCCGCAGGACGTGCCGGCGGCGACCCTGCGCGCGGCGCTGGCCCAGGCCTTCGCGGCCGCGCCCGCGATGCGCCACTACGTGCTTGACGAGCAGGGTGCGGTACGCAAGCATGTCGCGGTTTTCGTCAATGCGCGCATGGTGACCGACCGCGTGAACCTCGACGTGCCGCTTTCCGCGGGCGACAAGGTCATGGTCATTCAAGCGCTCACCGGAGGGTGATCACATGGCAGCTCCCACGATCTGGGTCGGAACGCGCAAGGGCCTCTTCGCCGTACGCAAGGGCGCGTCGGGCTGGTCCCTCGGCGCGCCGCGCTTCCCGGGCGAGCCGGTGTCGCAGTTCGCGCGCGATGCGAAGACGGGCGACTGCTACGCGGCGCTGCGCCTCGGGCACTTCGGCGTGAAGGTGTGGAAGGGCACGGACGGCGGCGAATGGAAAGAGGCCGCGGCGCCCGCATTCCCGGCCAAGCCCACGGAAGGCGAATGGAAGGACGACGCCACGCCGTGGACGGTCGACATGGTGTGGGGCCTGCACGCGCAAGGGGGCACGCTGTGGGCCGGCTGCCTGCCGGCGGGCCTGTTCAAGTCCACCGACGGCGGCGCTTCGTGGCAATTGCAGGAGAGCCTGTGGCTGCGGCCCGAGCGCAAGGAGTGGTTCGGCGGCGGCTACGACCACGCGGGCATCCACTCGATCGCGGTGGACCCGCGCGATGCCGAGCACGTGACCATCGCCATCTCGTGCGGCGGCGTGTGGCAGACGCGCGATGGCGGCAAGACGTGGGCGAATACCTCGAAGGGAATGGTCGCGACCTTCATGCCGCCGGAGCGCCAGGAAGACCCGAACATCCAGGACGTGCACCGCATGGTGCAGTGCGCCGGCAAGCCCGACGTGCTGTGGGCCCAGAACCACTTCGGCATCTACCGCTCCACCGATGGCGGCATGCAGTGGTCGCGCATCCCGCCGCCGCAGCCGACGGACTTCGGTTTCGCGGTCGCCGTGCATCCGCGCGACGCGGACACGGCCTGGTTCGTGCCGGCGCATTCCGACCAGCAGCGCATGCCGGCGGACGGCCGCATGGTCGCCACGCGCACGCGTGACGGCGGCGCCTCCTTCGAGGCGATCGGCAAGGGGCTGCCCGAGCGCGACGCCTACCACCTCGTCTACCGCCATGCGCTGGCGGTGGGCGAGGACGGGGCGACGCTCGCGATGGGCTCGACGACCGGCGGCCTGTGGGTCAGCGAAGACGCGGGCGCTTCATGGCACTGCGTCTCGCGCGACCTGCCGCCGATCGCCTGCGTGCAAGTCGCTTAGGACTTCGCCTTCTTGGCGGCCTTGGCGTCGGCTTCGGCGCGCTTCACGTCGGCCAGCGCCTTCTCGTGCGCGGCCTTGGCGTCCTTCTTGCACGCCGTCTCTTCCTTGCCCTTCAGGGGCTTGCACTTGGCCTTGGCGGCCTTGTAGTCGCCGTCGGCCTGCTTCTTCATGGCCTTGGCGTCGGCCTTGGCTTCGGCGGCGGCGGAAGGCGCGGTCGACGTCATGGGCGCGGCGGGCGCCGAAGCGCTGCGGGTGGCCGGGGCGGTGGTCTGGGCGAAAGCCGAGGCGGAGAAGCCGAGGCACAGCGCTGCGGCGAGGGCGATGATGTTCTTCATGTCGTGTTTCCTGTGAAAAGAGGACCGGCGAACCCGGCCCACTTAGGAAACGTCCTGGGGCGTCCTTCGGTTGTAGGACGAAACCGATAGATCAGATCGCGCCGTCGAAGACCAGCACATCCACGGCGTCGCCAGCCGCGACGTTGCCTTGCGCGTGATGCAGCACGATCAGCCCGTTGGCCTGCACCATCGAGCTGAGTACGCCCGAGCCCTGGTTGCCCGTGGTGCGTACCTCGAGCTGTCCATCCTTGCCCGTGCTCACGATGCCGCGCTGGTATTCGGTGCGGCCGGGCTTCTTGCGCATCGCCTCGGCGCTGCGCGCGCGCAGGTACGGCTGGGCTGGCGCGGCCGCGCCCATCATCTTCAAGAGCGCCGGCCGCACGAAGGCGAGGAAGGTCACCATCACGGCCACCGGATTGCCGGGCAGGCCGAACAGCACGGATGAGCCGATGCGCCCCACCGCCATCGGCCGGCCGGGGCGCATGGCGATGCGCCAGAAGGCGACGTCGCCCAGCTTCGCCATCATCGCCTTCGTGTAGTCGGCCTCGCCCACGCTCACGCCGCCGCTCGTGATGATCGCGTCCGCCTTTGCGGCGGCCTCGCGAAACGCGGCCTCCAGCAAGGCGGGCTCGTCGCGCACCACGCCCATGTCGATCACCTCGCAACCCAGGCGCGTGAGCAGGCCGTGCACGGTGTAGCGGTTGCTGTCGTACACCGCGCCTTCGCGTGGCGCCTCGCCCAGGCTCAGGATCTCGTCGCCGGTGGAGAAGTAGGCGACGCGCAGCTTGCGGAACACCGGCACCCGCGCCAGGCCCAGGCTCGCGACCAGGCCGCAGGCCGCGGGCCCCAGGCGCGTGCCGGCGGCCAGCGCCGGCTTGCCTTCCTGCAGATCCTCGCCCTTCAGGCGCCGGTTGTCGCCGCGGCGCAGGGTGTCGGCGGGGAAGGTCACGCGCTTGTCGTCCTGCGCCTGCGTGAACTCCTGCGGCACCACGGTGTCCAGCCCCGCGGGCATGATCGCGCCGGTCATGATCTTCACGCCCTGGCCGGGGCCCACGGTGCCTTGCCAGGCCTTGCCGGCGAAGGCCGTGCCGATGACGTCCAGCGCAATGGTGCCGCCCGCTGCGAGCAGCGCGCCATCGAAAGCGAAGCCATCCATCGCCGAGTTGTCGTGCGGCGGCACGGAGATGGGCGACACGATGTCGCGCGCCACCACGCGCCCCAGCGCTTCCATCACCGGCACGTCCTCGGTTTCGCGCACGGGCTCGACGAGCCGCGCGAGGAAGTCGTTCACCGCATCGGCGCTCAGCGCCTTCGGGTCGTAGCCTTGCAGCTGCGCCGCGATCTCGGCCAGGCTCTTCATGGTTTCTCGAGCTGGTGCAGCTCGGCGAGCGTGTTGGCGTTGAAGAAGGCGCGCGGCGGGTCGGCCGGCCTGTCGAAGGGCACGACCACGGTCTTGTGCCGCGCCGTCCAGGCGTCGATCTTGCGGCCGCCCTCGTTCATGAACACCACCAGGCTTTCCAGCAGGCCCACCCGCAGCAGCGAGAACACCGGCTGCGTGCGCAGCTGGCCGTCCTCCTCGCGCGCGGCGGCCATGGCGATGTCGGCGTCCTGTGCACTCGCCGCAGCCGAGAGCCGCTCGACAAGGTCCAGCGGGAACAAAGGTGTGTCGCACGGCACCGTGACGAGCCACGAGCTTTCGCAGCGCTCCAGCGCCGTGAGGAAGCCCGCGAGCGGGCCGGCGAAATCGGGAATCACGTCGGGCCACACCGGCACGCCGAACGATTCGTAGGCGGAGAGGTTGCGGTTGGCGTTGATGAGGACCTGCCCGACCTGCGGCTGCAGGCGCATCAGCGTCGCCAGCGCCAGCGGCATGCCGTTGAAGTTCTGCAGCCCCTTGTCGACGCCGCCCATGCGCGAGCCGCGGCCGCCCGCGAGGATGACGCCGGTGACTTCGCTGGGGTCGATCATCCGCCGATGTAGCTCATCTCGACGCGCCGCTGGCCCGCGCGCGCGTCGGGCGGCAGGCTGGCTCGCAACTGCGAGTAGCGGTCCTCGCGGCCTTGCCAGACATGGCCGATGGCCGAAGCGATGTCGGCGTCGCTCGCGCCGCCGCGGATGAGCGATCGCAGGTCGTGGCCCTGCGTCGCGAAGAGGCACGTGTAGACCTGGCCTTCGGTGGACAGGCGCGCGCGGTTGCAGTCGCCGCAGAAAGCCTGCGTGACGCTGCTGATCACGCCGATCTCGCCTTTGCCGTCGGCGTAGCCCCAGCGCTGCGCCGTCTCGCCCGGGGCGGCGGCTTCCAGCGGCACGAGCGGCAGCTCGCGGCGGATCGTCTCGATCACTTCCGCGGAAGGCACGACCTCGTCCATGCGCCAGCCGTTGGTGGCGCCCACGTCCATGTATTCGATGAAGCGCAGCACGATGCCCGAGCCCTTGAAGTGGCGGGCCATGGGCAGGATCTCGTGCTCGTTGGTGCCGCGCTTGACCACCATGTTGACCTTGATGGGGCCCAAGCCTGCTTCGCGCGCGGCGTCGATGCCGGCCAGCACCTCGGCGACGGGGAAGTCCACGTCGTTCATGCGGCGGAAGACGGCGTCGTCCAGGCCGTCGAGGCTGACCGTCACGCGGTGCAGGCCCGCGGCCTTCAGCGCCTTGGCCTTGCGCGCGAGCAGCGAGCCGTTGGTGGTGAGCGTCAGGTCCAGCGGCGTGCCGTCCGGCGTGCGCAGCTGCGCCAGCTGCGCGATGAGGATCTCGATGTTCTTGCGCAGCAGCGGCTCGCCGCCCGTCAGCCGCACCTTGTGCACGCCGTGCGCCACGAACAGGCGCGCGACGCGCGTGATCTCCTCGAAGGTGAGCAGGTCGCCATGCGGCAGGTAGGTGTAGTCCTTGTCGAAGACTTCCTTGGGCATGCAGTAGCTGCAGCGGAAGTTGCAGCGGTCGGTCACGCTGATGCGCAGGTCGCGCAGGGGCCGGCCCAGCGCGTCGGCCAGCAGGCCGCTGGGCGCGATGGCGTGCGCGGGCACGGTCGCCGCCCGTGCGGCGGCGCGCTGGTCCACCAGGGGGATCACGCGTTCGGCCATGCCCCGATTGTCCCAGTCAAACGCAGCGGGCGCCATCCACCTCGATGCATACCCCGGAGATGAAGGCGGCTTCGTCGCTGGCCAGGTACAGGGCGGCGTTGGCCACGTCGAGCGCCGTGGAAAACCGCCCCAGGGGAATGGTCGCGAGGAATTTCGCACGCCGCGCCTCGTCCACCGGGCCGCCCGCGAACTCGGCGGACAGGCCCGTGTCCGGGTTGAACACGGGATTGATGCAGTTCACGCGGATGTTGTCGGGGCCGAATTCGGCGGCCAGCGACTTGCTGGTGGTGATCACGGCGCCCTTGGAACCGTTGTACCAGGCCAGCCCCGGCCGCGGGCGGATGCCGGCGGTGGAGGCGATGTTGATGAACGAGCCGCCCTTGTTGGCGCGGAACGCGGGCACGGCGTGGATGGTGGAGAGGTAGATGCTCTTCATGTTGATCGCGTAGACGCGGTCGAACTCCTCTTCGCTCACCTCCAGCGCGGGCCGGTTGCGGTGCGTCCAGCCGGCGTTGTTCACCATCACGTCCAATTTGCCGTGGCGTTTGACGGCGGTGTCCACCAAAGCTTTCATGTCGGCCGATTTCGTGACGTCGGCGGCGAAGAACGAGGCCTTGCCGCCCGCCGACTGGATCTGGGCGGCCACCTTCTCGCCGGCCTCGCGGTTGATGTCGTTGACGATCACCTGCGCGCCTTCTGCCGCGAGGCGCTTCGCGATGCCTTCGCCGATGCCGCCGCCCGAGCCGGTGACGATGATGGACTTTCCCTGGACGCGCATGGACGGCTCCTACGAACGTGGACAACCGATTGTTGCTGATCCGGCGGATGCGGGTTTCGCCGGGGTGGCGTGGCCCGGCCGGGGCGCACAATGGTCGCACGGTAGAGGCAGGAGTCGCACGTGCCCGGATCCATGCGCCGCTTTCTCGCGCTCGCCACCTTCGCGGTGGCCATGGCCGCGCACGCCGCCGATTCCCCATCGCGCTACCTCGCCCCCGGATTCGAAGCCCGCCCCGCCGGTTCGCGGCTGGTCGTCCTGCCGCTCGACATGGAACTGTTCTCCATCAGCGCCGGCGGCATCGAGGAGCCGCGCGCCGACTGGACCGAAGCGGCGCAGCGCAACCTGCGCGAGGCGCTGGCCAAGCGCGGCGCGCGCCTGGGCCCGGACGTGCGTGTGCTGTCGGACGCCGAGATGGACGAGTTCGGCGAGTTCCTGGCGCTCGAACGCGCCGTGGGCGCCGCGATCTTCATCCACCACGCGCGCCCGAACCTGGCGCTGCCGACCAAGGAGGGCCGGCTCCAGTGGACGCTGGGAGAGGCCGTCAAGCCGCTGAAGGCGAAGACGGGCGCCGACTACGCCCTCTTCGCCTGGATCCGCGACAGCTACGCCAGCCCGGAGCGCAAGGCGGCGATCCTGGCGATGGCTTTCCTCGGCGCCGTGACCTTCGGCGGCGAGCAGCTCGGCTATGCATCGCTCGTCGACCTGTCGACCGGACGGGTGGTGTGGTTCAACGAGCTCTACCGCCTGATGGGCGATTTGCGCGAAGTCCCCGGCGCGGAGGAAACGCTGGAGACCTTGCTCAAGGGCTTTCCGGAGGCGAAGTGATGCGGCGGCGCGCCTTCCTGCGAAGCACCTGCCGCCACTGCGTCGGCCTTGCCTTGCTCGGCTCTGCGTCCGCCGCTGCGGCGCAGGACGCCGCCGCCTTCAAGATGCCTTCGCGCTTCTCGCGGCCCGCCGCCGATACCGACGAGGGCGGCCTGTGGAGCCTGATGGACCGCGAGGAGACGCGCCTGAAGCGCAGCCCGCTCGCGATCCGGGACGAGGCGCTCACGAAATACCTCACCGACGTCACCTGCAAGCTCGCGCAAGGCCATTGCCCCGACGTGCGCGCCTACGCGATGCGCACGCCGTACTTCAACGCCAGCATGGCGCCCAACGGGATGATGCAGGTGTGGAGCGGCCTGCTGCTGCGCGTGGAGAACGAGGCGCAGCTCGCGGCCATCCTCGGCCACGAGCTGGGCCACTACCTCGAGCGCCACGCCGTGCAGCAGTTGCGCGACGCGAAGGACAAGGCCGTGCTCGCGCAACTGGTGGGCCTGGTGGGCGGTGTCGCGGGCGCGTTGGGCCGCGTCGGCATCCTCGCGAGCATGTTCGCCTTCTCGCGCGAGCATGAGGCGCGCGCCGACCGTGCGGGCATGCGCATGTTGCTGGAAGCAGGCTACGACGGTCGCGAGGCCGCGAAGGTGTGGGAGAACCTGCTGGGCGAGCTGAAGATCACCGGCGGCGCCGACGTGGGCGAGCGCAGCGCGCTCTTCGCCACGCACCCGCCTGCCGGCAACCGCCGCGACGACCTGCGGCGCCTCGCGGGCGACGGCGGCGGCTTCACGGGGCGCGACGAACTGCGGCGCGTCGTCGCGCCGCTGCGCTTCGGTTGGGTGCAGGACGAGATCCAGCGCGGGCAGTACGAGGAGAGCCTGGTGCTGTTCGAGCGCCTGCTTGCATCGGACGCGAACGACGCGCAGGTGCGCTACGCGCGCGGCGAAGTGCTGCGGCTGCGCGCCGAGGGCGACGACCTGAAGCTGGCGATCGGCGAGCTGGCGCGCGCGACGCAACATGCGGACGTCCCCGTGCCCGCGTGGTCGTCTCTCGGGCTCGCGCAGCGGCAGGCGGGCGACGCGGCCGCTGCGGCGCAGGCGTTCGAGCGCTACCTGGCCCTCGCGCCCGGCGCTTCCGATGCGGGCATGGTCAAGGCCTATCTCTCGGAGCTGAAGCCGTGATGCGCGTCTTCCTTGCCCTGCTGGTTGCGTGCCTCCTTGCCGCTTGCACGACGATCTCGCGAGTCGAAGGCGAACAGGTCGTCGGCGGCAAGCTGGCGGTGCAGGTGCCCGCCGCGTGGAACAAGGTGACTGAACCGTGGGAGCGCGAGCCCTACGACGTCTGGACGCAGGAGGGCCTGCCGCTGGACCACCTGCGGCTGTGGGGCGGCGTCGCGTCTGGCAAGACGCTGGTGGCCAAGCGCAGCATGCCGTGGTTCCGCTCGCCCGGCGAGAAGGACCCGCGCTACCCGACCTTCACCGCGGGCCTGCCGGCGGACCGGCTCGTTGCGGTGTTCCAGTCGCTGTACGCGAACGAAGGCGCGGTGACGGTCACGCGCGTCGAGCCCACGGTGTTCGCCGGCGCGAAGGGCGTGCGTTTCGAGTTCACGCTGGCGCGCCGTGCCGACGACCTCGTCCTGAAGGGCACCGGCTGGGCCGCGGAGCAGGGCGGCGAGCTCTACGCGGCGACCTTCGTCGCGCCGCGCCTGGGCTTCTACGATGCGCTGCTGCCGATGGCCGAGGCGGTCGTGAAGACCGCGCGCATCCGCGGCTCCTAGCCGTGCTTGATCGCCACCGTCTTGAGGGTGGTGAAGCCGTACAGCGCCTCGAAGCCTTTCTCGCGGCCGTAGCCCGAGGACTTCACGCCGCCGAAGGGCAGCTCGACGCCGCCGCCGGCGCCGTAGTTGTTGATGAACACCTGGCCGCTCCTGATGCGCTTGGCGATGCGCAGCTGGCGTGAACCGTCGCGCGTCCAGATGCCGGCCACCAGCCCGAACTTCGTCGCGTTGGCGAGGTTCACCGCTTCGTCCTCGTCCTTGAAGCTCATGGCGGAGAGGACGGGGCCGAACACTTCCTCCTGCGCGAGGCGGTGCGTGACGGGCACGTCGCGCAGCAGCGTGGGCGCCTGGTAGTAGCCGCCTTCGGGCGCTTCGTCGACGATCTGGCCCTGCGCCACCATCGGGATCTCGGCGTGCTGCGCATCGGACAGGAAGTCCCACACGCGCTGCTGCTGCGTCTGGCGGATCAGCGGGCCGACGTCGAGGTCCATGGCCGCGGGGCCGACTCGCAGGTTCTCGAACGCCGTCGCCAGCTTGTCGAGCAGGGGCTCGTAGATCGACTTTTGGATCAGCACGCGCGAGCCGGCCGAGCAGGTCTGGCCGGCGTTCTGCACGATGGCGTTGATGATGACCGGCAGCGCCTCGTCCAGGTTCGCGTCCTCGAAGATGACCTGCGGGCTCTTGCCGCCCAGTTCCAGAGTCACGGGGCAATGCCTTTCAGCCGCGACCTGCTGGATGAGCGTGCCCACGCGCGGGCTGCCGGTGAAGCTGATGTGGTCCACGCCCTCGTGGCGCGCGAGCGCGTCGCCGACTTCGTGGCCGAAGCCCGTGACGATGTTGATCGCGCCGGCGGGGAAGCCCGCTTCGGCCGCGAGCTGCGCCACGCGGATCAGCGACATGCACGCGTCTTCCGACGGCTTGACCACGCACACGTTGCCCGCCGCGAGCGCGCCGCCGACGCTGCGCCCGAAGATCTGCATCGGGTAGTTCCACGGGATGACGTGGCCCGTGACGCCGTGCGGCTCGCGCCACGTGAGCACGGTGTAGCCGTCGAGGTAGGGCAGGGTCTGGCCGTGCAGCTTGTCGCAGGCCCCGGCGTAGAACTCGAAGTAGCGCACCAGCGCGAGGGCGTCGGCCCGCGCCTGCTTGGTGGGCTTGCCGCAATCGCGCTGCTCGATGTCGGCGAGCTCCTGCGAATGCTCGGCGATCTTCTGCGACAGGCGCATCAGCAGGCGGCCGCGCTCGGCGGCGCTCAACTTGCTCCACACCGTCTCGTAGCAGGTGCGCGCGGCACGCACGGCCACGTCGATGTCCTCGGGCGAACCGCGCTGGATCTCGTCGTAGGCTTGGCCGTCCGACGGGTCGATGACGGGGATCGTGCGCCCGCTCGTGGACGCCTGCGTCTGGTTGGCGATGAAGTGGAATTGCATGGCGCTCATTTTGCGCCATGCAGGTGAAGGCTGTTTACGCGCCGACGGGCACGAAGACGGCGCTGTGTTCCTTCAGCCAGCGCTCGGAGGCGGTGCTGTCCTGCTGGCTCGGATGGAAGTCCGGGCGGAAGTACTCGCGCCAGGCCTTGTAGTTCTGGCGCACGATGCCGCGCTTGCCGAACAGGTAGGAAAAGGCGGAGGTCCACGTGCCCCATTTCCACAGCGTGCCGTCGCGGCGCAGGTTGGCGATGGTCTGGCGCAGCGTGTCGCCCAGGAAGATCCAGGTCACGCGCTTCATCCACTGCACGCGCCACTCGTGGTTGCCGCCCAGCGCCACGTACACGTCGAAGGCGATGCTCTTGTGCTCCGACTCCTCGGCGCTGTGCCACAGCCACAGGGTCTTCAGGCGCTCGTCCTGGTCGCCGAACAGGTCGGCGTTGTGCAGCATCCAGTCCGCCATGAGTGCGGTGAAGTGCTCGTTGGCGGCGGTGATCGCGACCGCATGGCGCACGTCGACGGTCTCCAGCGGCTTGAGGCGCTCCTGCGCGCGGGGCGCCCATTCGTTGACCAGCCCCAGCTTTTCGAGGTGCGCGTTGTACAAAGAGTGGAGGCGGCGGTGCGTGGCCTCCTGCCCGATGAAGCCCTGCACGTCCTTCTGGAACAGCGCCTGCTTCTCGGGCGGCAGCTCCTTGAATCCGTTGCGAACGGCGTCGATGAAGAACTGCTCCCCGACGGGAAAACTCATCGAAAGGGCGTTGAAGAGGGCCGTACGGAAGGCGTCGCCCGCGCACCAGTGGCGCGCGATGGGCTGTTCCATGTCGACGAGGAGGCGGCGGACGACGAGATCGGTCATGGGCGCGGATGGTACTGACTAGTACCAAGCCTTGTCAAGTGACAATCGGCCATGGCCGAGATGCCCGTCGCCAACCGAGAACACCGCACCCGCGTGCTGGAAGGCATGGCCCATGCCGTTTCGCGCAAGGGCTATGCCGACACGACCATCGCCGACATCGTGGGCGAGGCCAGTGTGTCCCGGCGTACGTTCTACGAGCACTTCGACTCCAAGGCCGAGTGCCTGATCGCGCTGTACGAAGCGGCGAGCCACAACTCGCTGAAGGTGCTGCGCGATGCGATCGACCCGGCGCACGGCTGGCAGACGCAGGTGGACAGCGCCTTGCGCGCGTACCTGGGCTGCATGGCGTCCAACCCCGTGCTCGTGCGCACCTTGTTCATCGAGATCCTGCACCTGGGCGCCGAGGGCCTCGCGTCGCGGCGGCGCGTGAACCAGGAGCTGGCCGATTTCATCGTGAAGACCGTCGGCTCCAAGGCCATCACGCCCAAGATGGCGATGGCCATCGTCGGCGGCATCAACGAGCTGGTGCTGGAGTACATCGAGCAGGACAAGGTCGACAGGCTCGGGGAACTGGTCGAACCTTCGAGCCGCCTGGTCCACGCCGTCACGGGTCAATGAACAAAGGGCCCGAAGGCCCTTTGTTCACTTGGAGGCTGCGGCTGCAGGCGCGGTCACCGCCGGCGGGCTTGCCGTGGTGTGCGTATCCGCCTTCGCATCGCCGCTGTGGAACTTCACCACCAGCGGCACGATCAGCAGCGCCACGATGTTGATGATCTTGATCAGCGGGTTGACGGCCGGGCCGGCGGTGTCCTTGTAGGGGTCGCCCACGGTGTCACCCGTGACCGCGGCCTTGTGGGCTTCGCTGCCCTTGCCGCCGTGGTTGCCGTCCTCGATGTACTTCTTGGCGTTGTCCCACGCGCCGCCGCCCGTGCACATCGAGATGGCGACGAACAGGCCCGTGACGATCGTGCCCATGAGCAGGCCGCCCAGCGCCTTGGGGCCGAGAACCAGGCCGACGATGATCGGCACGACCACCGGCAGCAGCGACGGGATCATCATTTCCTTGATGGCCGCCTTGGTCAGCATGTCCACCGCCACGCCGTACTCGGGCTTCGCGGTGCCTTCCATGATGCCCTTGATCTCGCGGAACTGGCGGCGCACTTCCACCACCACGGAGCCGGCGGCGCGGCCCACGGCCTCCATCGCCATCGCGCCGAAGAGGTAGGGGATCAGCCCGCCGATGAACAGGCCCACGATGACCATCGGGTCCGACAGGTCGAAGGTGATCGCGCGGCCGAAGCTTTCCAGCTTGTGCGTGTAGTCGGCGAAGAGCACCAGCGCGGCCAGGCCGGCGGAGCCGATCGCGTAGCCCTTGGTCACGGCCTTCGTCGTGTTGCCCACCGCATCGAGCGGGTCGGTGATGTCGCGAACGGACGCGGGCAGGTCGGACATCTCGGCGATGCCGCCGGCGTTGTCGGTGATCGGGCCGTAGGCGTCGAGCGCCACGACGATGCCGGCCATGCTCAGCATCGAGGTCGCGGCGATGGCGATGCCGTACAGGCCCGCCAGCTGGTAGGCGACGATGATCGCCAGGCACACGAACAGCACGGGCCACGCGGTGGAGCGCATCGACACGCCGAGGCCGGCGATGATGTTGGTGCCGTGGCCGGTGGTCGAGGCTTGCGCGATGTGGCGCACCGGCGAGTACTGCGTGCCGGTGTAGAACTCGGTGATCCACACCAGCGCGCCGGTCAGGATCAGGCCCACCGCGCAAGCGCCGAACAGGCGCACCTGCGAGCCCGTCGAGGTGATGGCGTTGTCCGGGATCAGCCAGGTGGTGACGAAGTAGAAGGCGATCAGCGACAGCACGCCGGCGATGGCCAGGCCCTTGTAGAGCGCGGGCATCACGTTCTTCATGCCGGGCGAGGCCTTCACGAAGAAGCAGCCGATCACCGAAGCGACGATGGAGACGCCGCCGAGCGCCAGCGGGTACAGCACCGCGTTGGTGGCGGCGTTGCCCACCAGCAGCGCGCCCAGCACCATGGTGGCGATCAGCGTGACGGCGTAGGTTTCGAACAGGTCGGCGGCCATGCCGGCGCAGTCGCCGACGTTGTCACCGACGTTGTCGGCGATCACGGCCGGGTTGCGGGGGTCGTCTTCCGGGATGCCGGCTTCGACCTTGCCCACGAGGTCGGCGCCGACGTCGGCACCCTTGGTGAAGATGCCGCCACCGAGACGCGCGAAGATCGAGATGAGCGACGCGCCGAAGGCCAGGCCGATCAGCGGGTTGAGCAGCTGCGCGAGGTTCGCGTCGGGCTTGAGGTTGCCGTTGCCGGCGAGGAACCAGTAGAAGCCCGTGACGCCCAGCAGGCCCAGGCCCACCACCAGCATGCCGGTGATGGCGCCGCCGCGGAACGCGACGTCCAGCGCCGGGCCGATGCCGTGCGTGGCGGCCTGCGCGGTGCGCACGTTGGCGCGCACCGAGACGTTCATGCCGATGAAGCCGCACGCGCCGGAGAGCACGGCGCCGATGATGAAGCCCACGGCGGTGGTGCCGTCGAGGAAGATGCCGATCAGGATCGCGAGCACGACGCCGACGATGCCGATGGTCTTGTACTGGCGGGCGAGGTAGGCGGACGCGCCGGCCTGGATGGCCGCGGCGATCTCCTGCATGCGGGGATTGCCCGCGTCGCGTGAAAGGATCCAGCTGCGGGCCCAGACGCCGTATGCCACGGCGACGAGGCCGCAAACGAGCGCGAGAATCAGCGCCGAGTTGCCTGTCATCTTGGTTTCTCCTGTCGATGTGTACGTTGCGAAGAGGTGCCACGCTAGCGGCACCACCGCTGCGTTGCTTCCTCTTGGCTCCCCGACGGGACCAGATTGGCCAACGCGCGGACTATACAGGCGAAAAGATGACGGTTTCGCGGGCTGTCGGGCTGGTGAAAGGTGGTGAAACTAAAATCAGGGTTAATCCTAGGTTCAACGACTCATACAACAACCATGTCCCTCGACCAAGTCACTCCCGGCAAGCACGTCCCCGACTCGTTCAACGTGATCATCGAGATCCCGATGAACGCCGACCCCGTGAAGTACGAGGTCGACAAGGAGACCGGCGCGATCTTCGTGGACCGCTTCATGTCCACGTCGATGCACTACCCGACCAACTACGGCTACGTGCCCAAGACGATCAGCGGCGACGGCGACCCGGTCGACGTGCTCGTGATCACGCCCGTGCCCCTCATCCCCGGCGTGGTGGTGACGTGCCGCCCGATCGGCATCCTGAAGATGCAGGACGAAGCGGGCGACGACGGCAAGGTGCTCGCCGTGCCCACGGACAAGATCCTCTCGATCTACACGCACTGGCAAAAGCCGGAGGACATGAACCCCCTGCGCCTGAAGACCATCGCGCACTTCTTCGAGCACTACAAGGACCTCGAGCCCGGCAAGTGGGTCAAGGTGCTGGGCTGGGAAGGCCCGGAAGCGGCGAAGAAGGAAGTGCTGGACGGGATCGCCAACTACAAGAAGGCGAACGGCTAGGCGGCGCGTAAGGAAGGCAGCTTCTGCCGGGCCTTCCAATACCCGGCCCACGGGTCTTTCTTCACGGAGTCGAGGCGCTGCGGGGCGGTGGTGATGTCCCACTGGGCGCCGCTCCCGACGGTGGCCAGTTCCTCCCATGCGATCGGCATGGACACACCCATGCCGGGACGCGCCCGCGCTGAATAGGCTTCGGCCGTCGATTGCACCCACCCGTTGCGCAGGTAGTCGATGAAGATCTTTCCGACGCGGTTGCGAGGGCCCAGCACGGCTACGAATCGCCCGGGAATAGTGCGCGCCATGTGCTGGACAACGCGTTCGGAGAAATCGCGTACGGTTTCGTAGTCCTTGTCGGGCTTGAGCGGCACGAAGAGGTGCAGCCCCTTGCCGCCCGTCGTCTTCAGCCAGCTTTCGAGCCCCAGCTCGTGGAGCAGGGCGCGCAGCAGCAGCGCGCCTTCGCGCATCGCCTCCCAAGTCAGCCCTTCGCCGGGATCCAGGTCGAACACGATGCGGTCCGGCTTCCCGATCGCGCGATCGGTCGAATTCCACGTGTGGATCTCCACCATACCGACCTGCGCGGCGGCCACGAGGTCCTCGGGCGTGTCGAAGGCGATCGCCGGATCGTGGCCCGGCCACAGCTTCGGGTCGGTGCCCTTGAGGTTGCGGTACGACGGGTGCTGGAGGAACTTCATCGGCTGGTGGATGCCTTGTGTGGCCTGCCGGATGTACGCAGGGCGTCCCTGCAGGTGCGGCATGGCCCACGGCGCCGCGAGCGCGTAGTAGCGCACCAGGTCGAGCTTTGTGAATCCCGTAGCGGGGTCGATGACGCGCGTGGCGTGGGTGACGGTCAGCCGTGACCCGTCAGGCATGGGCCGCTTCGGCTTCCTCGCTCTCGTAGTAGCGCTCGACCTCGCGCTTCAGGAAGCGATCGACGGACTCCGCGCGCCTGAGCTTCGCGTACTCCTCGGGCGGCACGCGCAGGTAGTTGAACACCTTGCCGCCCACGAATTCGACCTGCAGCAGCCAGTTGTCCTCGTCGTAGCCGATGCTGTGCACGGCTTCGGACTGCACGGCTTGCCTTCGGAGGGTGTTGGGGTACTGCATGCGGCCATTGGAAGACGCACGAGGGCCCCGCGCTGTCGGCGCGCGCCGCATCGGCATGTCGCTGCCGCGTGACTCAGCGGCGTTGCGGGTCGGGGAACAGCAGCGACTTGAAGCCGAAGATGCCCGCGCGGTCGAAGGGCCGCCAGCGGCCTTCCTGCTGGGCCAGCCGGTCGGCCACCGCCCACCAGGCGCTGGGGTTCACGCCCATGCCGATGTGGCTGGCCACGACCTCGATGTTCTCGCACTCGGTATGGCCGGACGCGGGGTCCTGCACGCTGCCGCGCCAGGCCACGATGCCGTCGCTGCGCGAGTAGATGCTGGTCGTGGGCACGGGCGGCGCCTCATGCAGCTCGTAGCTGGCGTGCTCCTGCTCGATGCTGCGGCCGCTGGTCAGCTCGTACACGCGCCAGGCATTGGTCGATTTCGGCGGGCCGGCGAAAGGCGTGCCCAGCGTGATCACGCAGCGCACCTTGTCCGGCATCTGCTTGGCGAGCTCGCGCGCGTAGACGCCGCCCAGGCTCCAGCCGATGAGGCTGACCTTGCGGCGCGAACGTTCGAAGGCCTCGACCAGGTTCCGCCGCGCCGCCTCGAGCACGCCGGCGCGCGGGCCGAAGTTGAAGCCCTGCGACCAGCCTTCGGTGGCATAGCCCAGCGACGCGAGATAGCCGCGCAGCGGCAGCGTGGTGGGATCGCTCGCGGCGAGGCCGGGGAAGACGAGGACCGAGTGCCCGTCGCCGCGCGGCGCCTTCTGCAGCGCGGGCCACGCGGGCAGGACGGCGCCGAACTCGAACGGGGCACGGAATTCCAGGGCGAGCAGCGCGAGGCTGGGCGCGCGCAGGTCGGCGTTGTGGGTGGGTGTTGCCATTCTTGCGTTGTTCTAGGCGGCGGCCTTGCGGGCCGCGGGGGACTTCTTGCGCGCGACGGCCTTGCGCGGCGCGCGCTTGGGTGCAGGGGGCGCGGCCTGCGGGGCCGGCGCGAAGATCTTCCGGGCCTGCTCGAATGCTTCGCCGAGCGCTTGCGCCAGTTCGTTCACGTGCGGCGCGGCCTTGGGACAGGCGATGATGCCGAAGTCGACATGGCCCGCGTATGTCTGCACGGTGATGTTCAGTGCCATGCCGTGCAGGATGATCGACAGCGGGTGGAAGGTAAGCATGCGCGCGCCGGCCAGGTACAGCGGCACCTGCGGCCCGGGCACGTTGCTGATCGCGAGGTTGGCCAGCGCCGGCAGCTTCTCGGCGATGCCGCTGCGGCCGTAGGTGCGCAGCAGCGCATTGCCGGCGCCGCCCACGAGCCATGGCGACATCAGCGACGGGTAGTCGGTGGGCAGCACCGACTTCAGGTTCGCCAGCGCCGCCTTCACCTTGGCGGTGGACTCCATGATCGCCGTCATGCGCTTGAGCGGGTCGGCGTGCTGCGTACCCAGCTCCACCAGCGAGATCGACGCCTGGTTGTTCAGCTCCTTGTTGCTCTCTTCGCGCAGGCTCACCGGCATGGCGGCGACCAGCGGCTTCTTCGGGATGCTGTCGTGCTTGCCGAGGTAGTCGCGCAAGGCCGTGGCGCACAGCCACAGGACGACGTCGTTGAACGATCCGCCGACGGCCTTGGACATCGCGCGGCATTCGGCGAAAGGCACCGTGGCGGTCGCGAACGCGCGGTCCTTCGTGATGCCCGCGTTGAAGATGGTGCGCGGCGCCAGGCCCACCGGCGACTTGACGTTGGTCACGGCCGACTTCGCCTGCCCCGCCACCGCGCCGGAGACCGAAGTAACGGCGGCCGGCAGCGAACGCGCGATCTTCGCGTACTGGGCGAGCGAATTGGAGAACACCGCGCCGATCATCTGCCCGACCTTGAGGTCGCCGGCGGTGCGGCGCTTGCGCGACGGGTCGGCGGGCTCGACCTCGCGCGGCTGCGCCGACAGGTCGAGGATGGCGTTGGCCAGCACCGTGCCGCCCTTGCCGTCCAGCGCGGCGTGGTGGATCTTCGAGTAGAAGCCCACCAGCTTGCCCTCGGTCTTCATGCCGGCGGGCGCCGTGATGTTCTCGAAGACGTGGAACTCCCAGAGCGGATGCTCGCGGTCCACCAGCTTCGAATGCAACTTGGCCGCGGCGGCCTCGACCTGCCTGACCGTCAGCGCCTTGCCCGCGACCTTGCGGATGTGGAAGTCGAGGTCGACCGTGTCGGCTTCCACCCACACCGGGTGGCCCAGGTCGAACGGCATGAAGGCCAGGCGGCGCGAGAAGATGGGCGCCAGGTGCATGCGGC
Organism: Ramlibacter sp. PS4R-6; assembly: GCF_037572775.1. NCBI lineage: Bacteria > Pseudomonadati > Pseudomonadota > Betaproteobacteria > Burkholderiales > Comamonadaceae > Ramlibacter > Ramlibacter sp. PS4R-6. The sequence goes on from NZ_JBBHKA010000001.1 coordinate 2,462,106, forward strand.
GGGCGATGTGCTCCTGCACCGCGCGGTGGAAGCTGCCCTTGAAGCCGGCGGGCAGCTCGTACAGGTGCAGCGAGCCGACGTGCATCGGCGTCTCGGGCGTTTCCAGGTAGAGGAAGGTCGCGTCCAGCCCGCTGAGTGTCTTCATGGCGCTTCGTCTCCTCATGCCGAGATTAGACCTGCCCCCGCGAGCCACTCCCTAGGGAAAGCGCTCTAGCCGTATCACCCAGGTGACTGACGGAAGGGCGTGCGGGCCTCCAGGTGTTCGAGGTAATTCTCGATGCCGCGGCCCTCGCGCTGCAGGAACTTCTCGACGGCGTCGGCGAAGGCCGGATGGGCCAGCCAGTGGGCGCTGGTCGTCTTGACCGGCATGAGCGCGCGCGCCATCTTGTGCTCGCCCTGCGCGCCGCCTTCGAAGCTCTCGAAGCGGTGGGCGATGCACCACTCGAGCGGCTGGTAGTAGCAGGCCTCGAAGTGCAGGCAGTCGACGCGCTCGATGGCGCCCCAGTAGCGGCCATAAGCGATGCGCTCGCCCTCCAGCGCGATCAGGCTGCAGCCGATGGGCTGGCCGCCACGCTCGGCGATGAAGAGGAGCCAGTTGGCCGCCATGTCGCGCTTCATCCGCGAGAAGAAGTCGCGCGTGAGGTAAGGCGAGTTGCCGTGCTCCCAGTAGGTCTGCTCGTAGCAGCGGTAGAAGAAGTCCCAGTCGGCATCGGCGATGCCCGTGCCGCGCGACCAGCGGAACGACACGCCCGCGTCGCGCACCTTGCGCCGCTCCTGGCGGATCTTCTTGCGCTTGTCGTGCGACAGGCTCGCCAGGAACGCGTCGAAGTCGGGCCAGCCCCCGTGCGTCCAGTGGAACTGCACGTTGTGGCGCAGCATCATCCCGGCCGCCTCGCAGGCCGCGGCATCTTCATCCGTCGCGAACAGCAGGTGCAGCGACGAGAGCTTCTCCCACCGTGACCAGGCGACGAGTTCGCGCGCGAGCGCCTCGCGCGCCTTCGTGTCGCGCGCCAGCAGCCGCGTGCCCGGGACCGGCGTGAAGGGCACGGCGACCAGCGCCTTGGGGTAGTACTCCAGGTGATGCTGCTCGTAGGCGTTCGCCCAGGCCCAGTCGAAGACGTACTCGCCGTACGAATGCGCCTTGAGGTAGAGCGGGCTTGCGGCATGCAATTCGCCGCCGCGCCACAGCGTGAGGAAGCGCGGCGTCCATCCCGTGCGCGGCACGGCACTGGCGCTCTCGTGCATCGCCGCGAGGTACGCGTGCCGCATGAACGGTGTCGGCTCCGCCTGCTCAGCCAAGAGCGCATCCCATGTACGGGCATCGATGGCGCCCGGCGTGTCCAGCACCCGGGTGACATAATCGTTCGAGACGTTTCCCACGCTCACATGACCCTCAAGATCTGCATTGCCCAGCTCAATTTCCTGGTGGGCGACACCGCAGGCAACGCACAGAAGATCATCGCCGCAGCGAAGTCCGCCTATGCGCAGGGCGCGCGGCTCGTGCTCACGCCCGAACTGTCCATCTGCGGCTATCCCGCCGAAGACCTGCTGCTGCGCCCGGCCTTCATGTCCGCCTGCGATGATGCCGTGAAGGCGGTGGCCCGCGAACTCGCGGGGTTGAAAGGCCTCCACGTGGTGGTCGGCCACCCGATGGGCGGCGACGTCCGCACCAAGTCGGTGGCTGTGCAGCGGCGCTTCAACGCGGCCAGCATCGTCAGCGACGGGCGCGTGCTCGAAACGTATTCCAAGCGCGAACTGCCGAACTACCAGGTGTTCGACGAGCGCCGCTATTTCACGCCGGGCCAGGGCACCTGCGTGTTCCCGGTCGAAGGCGTGAGCGTCGGGCTCGTGATCTGCGAGGACGCGTGGTTCGAGGAGCCGGGGCTGCTCGCGAAGGAGGCCGGCGCGGAAATCCTGGTCGTGCCCAACGCTTCACCGTTCCATGTGGGCAAGACGGGGGAGCGGGTGGCGCGCATGTCCGAGCGCGCGAAGGCGCTCGACATCCCGGTGCTGTACGCCCACATGGTGGGCGGGCAGGACGAGATCGTGTTCGACGGCGCGTCGTTCTCCGTCGCCGCAGACGGCACGCTCGCCACGCGCGCGCCCAGCTTCCAGGAAGACCTGCACCTGGTCAGCGCGGAGCGCGTGAATGGCCGCGTCGTTGTTTCCGGCCCTTCGGCGCACGACCGCGGTGCCGAGGCCGAGCTGTGGGACGCCCTCGTGCTGGGCGTGCGCGACTACGTCACCAAGAATGGCTTCCCCGGCGTGCTGCTGGGCCTGTCGGGCGGCATCGATTCGGCGCTGGTGCTCGCGATCGCTGTCGACGCCCTGGGGCGCGACAAGGTGCGCGCGGTGATGATGCCTTCGCCGTATACGGCCGACATCTCCTGGATCGACGCCCGCGACATGGCCGCGCGGCTGGGCGTGCGCTACGACGAGATCTCCATCACGCCGGAGTTCGAGGCCTTCCGCCAGTCCCTCGCCAAGGAGTTCGCGGGCCTGGCCGAGGACACGACTGAGGAGAACATCCAGGCGCGCATCCGCGGCGTGTTCCTCATGGCGCTGTCCAACAAGTTCGGCAGCATCGTGCTGACCACCGGCAACAAGAGCGAGATGGCCACGGGCTATTGCACGCTGTACGGCGACATGGCCGGCGGCTTCGCGGTGATCAAGGACGTGCTCAAGACCACGGTCTTCAAGCTCGCGCGCTGGCGCAACGTCCACGACCCTTACGGCACCGGCATCAGCCCCATCCCCGAGCGCATCATCACGCGCCCGCCCAGCGCCGAGCTGCGGCCCGGGCAGGTCGACCAGGACAGCCTGCCGCCCTACGAGATCCTCGACGCCATCCTCGAGCGCTACATGGAGGACGACGAGGGCATCGAGAAGATCATCGCCGCCGGGTACGAGCGCAAGGTCGTCGAACGCGTGGCGCGCCTGATCCGCATCAACGAATACAAGCGCCGCCAGGCCCCGCCGGGCATCCGCGTGACCCACCGCAGCTTCGGCAAGGATTGGCGCTATCCTATTACCGGGAAATTCAGCGCATAGCCGCATGGGAAGAGGAGACACCACCGCATGAAGCAGATCACCGCCATCGTCAAACCCTTCAAGCTGGAGGAAGTGCGCGAGGCGCTCGCCGACTGCGGCGTCACCGGCCTGACGGTCACCGAAGTCAAGGGCTTCGGCCGCCAGAAGGGCCACACCGAGCTCTATCGCGGCGCCGAGTACGTCGTGGACTTCCTGCCCAAGGTGAAGGTCGAGGTCGTCGTGAAGGACGGCGACGTCGAGCGCTGCGTCGACGCCATCGTGAAGGCCGCGCGCACCGGCAAGATCGGAGACGGCAAGATCTTCGTCACCACCGTGGAGCGCATCGTGCGCATCCGCACCGGTGAAGTCGACGAGTCGGCGATCTAGATTTCCGAGAGGTCGGAAAAGCCGGAGCTCAGGTCGCTGGCCTGGATCAGCTCCGGCAGCAGCGTCGGCACGTCGGTGCCCACGCGCACCAGGTCCATCTGCCAGTCGCTCATGAACTCCTGCGTCACGGTCGATGCCAGGAACGTGAGCAGCGCGTCGTAGTAGCCGCCGGAATTGAGCAGGCCCACGGGCTTGTCGTGGTAGCCGAGCTGGCGCCAGGTCCACACCTCGAAGAATTCCTCCATCGTGCCGATGCCGCCGGGCAGCGCGAGGAAGGCGTCGGCGCGCTCGGCCATCATGCGTTTGCGCTCGTGCATGTTCTCGACGATGTGCAGCTCGGTGCAATCGCGCTTGGCGAGCTCGCGCGCCACCAGCGCGTGCGGGATCACGCCGACGACCGTCCCACCGGCCAGGAGCGTTTCGTCCGCGACCACGCCCATCAGGCCTGCGTTGCCGCCGCCATAAACCAGCTGGCCGTCGTTCTCGCCGATCCAGCGGCCCACCTCCGCGGCGACGGACTTGAACGCTTCGCCGCTGCCGGCGCGCGAGCCGCAGTACACGCACAGCGAGAAGGCCGGCTTCATGCCCAGAACCTCTGGTGCACGGCCGCGAGCCAGATGCCGCCGCACAGCACGAGCGACAGCATCACGGCGGCGCTGCCCATGTCCTTGGCCCGCTTGGACAGGTCGTGCCACTCGGGGCCGATGCGGTCCACGGCGTTCTCGATGCCGGTGTTCAGCAATTCCACGATCAGCACGAGGAGCACCGAGCCGGCAAGCAGCGCGACTTCGATCCAGCCGCGCCCGAGCCAGAACGATGCCGGGAGCAGCACGATGGCAGCGATCGCCTCCTGGCGGAACGCGGTTTCGTCCCAGCCGGCGCGCAAGCCCGCGAACGAGAACCCCGCCGCGTGCCACACGCGGTCCAGGCCGGAGCGCAGTTTCTGCTGCTGCGCGGGTGAAACGAACTCGGGCGGGGACGACGACATCGGGATCGATTGTCGCCGAGGTCGACGATCACGCCATGACGATGCGCGTGCCCGCCAGCACGTCGTGCCAGAACTGCCGGTCCTTGCGCAAAACGCATGCGAAGGACCACACCACGACCCACGCGAGCACGGCGCCGCAACCCAGGGCGAGGCCCGCGCCCAGCGAGGCCGCATGCGGCCGGGCGAGCGCGGCCAGGGCCAGGGGCGGTGCCACCCAGACCCAACCGAGCACGAAACGCAGGCAGGCCCGGCCCATCGCGGGCGGATGGCCGGCCCCGTCGACGATCTTCAGCTGCCACGCGCGCATCGCCAGCGTCTGGCCATGGCGCCAGCAGTAGATGAAGTAGCCCCCGAGCGTGACGAAGCAGCTCGCCAGCAGCAGCGGCCGCTGGTGCGGCAACGCCGGCGCGAAGGTGGTCACGAGCGAGAAGAGGGCCACCGCGACGAGCACGACGGCGAGGCCGACGAGCGCTTCGTACAGCAGGCTGGCGAGCCTGCGCCTCAACGTCGGCGCCACCTCAGTGGGTGGAGCCGGGCTGGGGCGGCTGCGCTTGCGGCTGCTGGGGCAGCAAGGTGTTGTGGTCCACCTGGTTCGGCGCGGCTGCGATGCGCGGCGCCTTGCTCGCCTGCGCGGTGGCGCTGGCGCGCGGCTTGGGCACCGACGCCAGCTTCTCGCGCGGCACCGGCCTGACCGCCGCGGCCATGGCGGGCGGCTTCTGCGCGCCGGCGGCGAGCTTCTTCTTTTCTTCCGGGGGCAGGGCCTGGTAGGCCTCCCACTTGGCCTTCTTGTCGTCGGGCGCGAGCTTCTTCGTCTCGCCGTAGTTCAGGCGCGCGGCGCTGCGCTGCTGCGGGCTCAGGGCCACCCACTCGCTCATGCGGCTGTGGAGCTTGGCCTGCTCCTCGCCGGACATCTTCGGGTAGTTGGCCGACAGCGCGATCCACTTGCGCTTTTGCGCCTCGCTCAGCGTGTCCCACTGGGCAGACAAGGGGGCCAGTGCCTTTTGCTGGCTGGGAGAAAGTTCGCGCCAGGCGGGGCCGGCCGTCGCGCGTTGCCCATTGCCATTTCGGCCAGTGCGGGCGGCAGCCTGCGAGGCTGCCGGGGCCGCCTTGGCGGCCGGCGTGGAGCCTGCGGCGGGCGCCTGTGCCAGCGCCGCGGTGGCCAGGGCGGAAACGACAAACGCCGCTGCGGCAAGCAGCGGCGGGCTCGTCAGGGACGCAAGGCGCGCTCTCATCGCGGGGGCGGCGCCTATTCCTTGTTGCCGGATTGCTTCAGGAACTGGATGAAGCCGGGATCGGCGTAGGCGGAGGGCGGCAGGTCGTCCGTCAGCAGGGCGGCATCGACCTCGGCCACTTCGTTGGCGCGGGTTTCGTTCTGGATGGTGTGGATGAACACCAGGCCGGCGACCAGGGCCAGGATGGGCAGGGCGGAGGCCGCCATCTGCCACAGGGAGAAATCTTCGTCCGCCGTGAGGGTGGCGGCGCCGGCGCCGGACACCGTGGCGGCCGTGCGCAGGCCGGCCACGCGCTTGCGCTGGGCCAGGGCCTGCATGCGGGCGGCGCGCAGGCGTTCCGTGATCTCGTAAGGCAGCCCGGCCGTGCCCTCGGAGAGGCGCGCGGCCACGCGGCGACCGTACAGGTCGGCGGCGATGAGCTGGTTGGCGTTCATAGTTGTATTCCCTTTGCCTTCAGAGCCTTGCTGAGGGCCGCGACCGCCCGGGAACAGTGCGTCTTGACACTGCCCTCCGAACAGCCCATGGCCGCCGCCGTCTCGGCGACGTCCATGTCTTCCCAGTAACGCATCAGGAAGGCTTCCCGTTGACGGGCCGGCAACAGCTGGATTTCACCCTCGATCTCTCGCAGGATCTGTGCCCGGCGGGTGCTGTCTTCGGCGCTCTCCGTCTGCTGGGAGCCTTCCTCGAAGGAAAAAGTTTCAAGGAGGTCGAAATCGCCGTCGTCCGAGGCGCTTTCGAAGTCGCTCATGTTCGAAAACAGGGCCTTGCGGGTCTTCTGGCGCCGGAACCAGTCCAGGGTGCAGTTGGACAGGATGCGCTGGAACAGCATCGGCAGCTCGTTGGGCGGCTTGTCGCCGTAATGCTCGGCGAGCTTCATCATCGCGTCCTGCACGATGTCCAGAGCCGCCTCCTCGTCGCGAACGTGGTAGATCGAGCGCTTGAACGCCCGCTTTTCGACGCTCTTGAGGAAATCCGAGAGTTCTTTTTCGGTGGCCAAGGAGGGGGAAGGGACCTTCGTATGCGCCGCGCTGCCGCCCGCGGCGGCGCGATTATCGCCCGGGATGCAGCCCGGATTCCGGCTGTGTTTGGCGATGGATGTGCTGCAGTGCGATAATGCGGGCTGCAAGTCAAAAGGCAAACGAGCCTTGGTCCGGCGGCGCGATCGGCCCGCCCATGGCCACTGGTTCTAAGTCCCATACCGGCCTCACAAGGGTCCGCGAGGGGCACCCAAGGTTTTCTCTTTGAGAAATTCGCGAAGGTTCATCATGGAAATCTCGAAAGCGGAGATCACCTCCGCCGCGGCCGCGCAGGCCGCAAACGGCAATTCACCCCTGGAACTCCGCGGCGCGGAAATCCTCGTCAAGTCGCTGCAGGCCGAGAACGTCAAGTACGTCTGGGGCTATCCAGGCGGCGCGGTGTTGCACATCTACGACGCTTTCTACAAGCAGGACACCATCCAGCACATCCTGGTGCGGCATGAGCAGGCCGCGGTGCACGCGGCCGACGGCTATGCGCGCGCCACGGGCGACGTCGGCGTCGCGCTGGTCACGTCCGGCCCGGGCGTCACCAACGCGGTGACGGGCATCGCCACCGCCTACATGGATTCGATCCCGATGGTGATCATCACCGGCCAGGTGCCGGTGCCCGCCATCGGCCTGGACGCCTTCCAGGAGTGCGACACGGTCGGCATCACGCGCCCCATCGTCAAGCACAACTTCCTGGTGAAGGACGTGCGCCAGATGGCCGAGGTCATGAAGAAGGCCTTCCACATCGCGCGCAGCGGCCGTCCGGGCCCCGTGGTGGTGGACATCCCGAAGGACGTGTCGTTCAACAAGACGACGTGGGCGGGCTATCCGCAAGGCGTCGAGATGCGCTCGTACAACCCGGTGCGCAAGGGCCACGCGGGCCAGATCCGCAAGGCGCTGCAGCTCTTGATGACGGCCAAGCGGCCGTACATCTACACGGGCGGCGGGGTGATCCTGGGCAATGCGACGAACGAGCTGCGCACGCTGGTGGACATGCTCGGCTACCCCGTGACCAACACGCTGATGGGGCTGGGCGCGTACCCGGCCTCCGACAGGAAGTTCCTCGGCATGCTCGGCATGCACGGCACGCTCGAAGCCAACAACGCCATGCAGAACTGCGACGTGCTGCTGGCCGTCGGCGCGCGTTTCGACGACCGCGTGATCGGCAACCCCAAGCACTTCGCGCAGAACGAACGCAAGATCATTCACATCGACATCGACCCGTCGTCCATCTCCAAGCGCGTGAAGGTCGACATCCCGATCGTCGGCGACGTCAAGGACGTGCTGACGGACCTGATCGCGATGATCAAGGAGTCGGGCCTGAAGACCGACGCGCCGGCGGTTGCCGAGTGGTGGCAGCAGATCGAGGAGTGGCGCGGCCGCGACTGCCTGAAGTACGACCGCAAGAACACCGAGGTGATCAAGCCGCAGGCCGTGGTCGAGACGCTCTGGAAAATGACCAAGGACGACGACGTGTACATCACGTCCGACGTCGGCCAGCACCAGATGTGGGCCGCGCAGTACTACCGCTTCGACGAGCCGCGGCGCTGGATCAACTCCGGCGGCCTGGGCACGATGGGCGTGGGCATCCCGTACGCCATGGGCATCAAACTCGCCAAGCCCAAGGCCGACGTCTACTGCGTGACGGGCGAAGGCTCGGTGCAGATGTGCATCCAGGAACTGTCCACCTGCCTGCAATACAACACGCCGATCAAGATCGTGTCGCTGAACAACCGTTACCTCGGCATGGTGCGGCAGTGGCAGGAACTCGACTACGAAGGCCGCTACAGCCACAGCTACATGGACGCGCTGCCCAACTTCGTGAAGCTCGCCGAGGCCTATGGGCACGTCGGTATGCTGATCGAACACGCGCGCGACATCGAACCGGCGCTGAAGGAAGCCAAGAAGCTCAAGGACCGCACGGTCTTCATGGACTTCCGCACCGACCCGACCGAGAACGTCTTCCCGATGGTGAAGGCGGGCAAGGGCATCACCGAGATGCTGCTGGGCAGCGAAGACCTCTAACCAACGGACGGCGAAGCTATTGGCTGCCAAGCCCGCTGCTTACCGGCAGAGGGGGAGGGCACCGAAAAGCCGAGCCGCAGACCATGAAACACATCATCGCAGTGCTGCTGGAGAACGAGCCGGGTGCTCTCTCCCGCGTCGTGGGCCTTTTCTCGGCCCGCGGCTACAACATCGAATCGCTCACGGTGGCGCCGACGGAAGACCCGTCGCTGTCCCGCATGACGATCCAGACCACGGGCTCGGACGACGTGATCGAACAGATCACCAAGCACCTGAACCGCCTCATCGAGGTGGTGAAAGTCGTCGACCTCACCGAAGGCGCCTACACCGAGCGCGAGCTCATGATGGTGAAGGTGCGCGCGGTGGGCAAGGAACGCGAGGAGATGAAGCGCATGGCCGACATCTTCCGCGGCCGCATCATCGACGTGACCGAGAAGAGCTACACCATCGAATTGACCGGCGACCAGGCGAAGAACGACGCGTTCCTGGAAGCGATCGACCGCACCGCCATCCTCGAGACCGTCCGCACGGGCAGCTCGGGCATCGGCCGCGGCGAGAGGATCCTGCGCGTCTAGTTTTCGTTTTTGACATTGGAGAGTGACATGAAGGTTTATTACGACAAGGACTGCGACCTGAGCCTGATCAAGGGCAAGACGGTGGCCATCATCGGTTACGGCTCGCAAGGCCATGCGCACGCGCAGAACCTCAACGACAGCGGCGTGAAGGTCGTCGTCGGCCTGCGCCCGGGCGGCGCATCGTGGCCGAAGGTCGAGAAGGCCGGCCTGAAGGTCGCGGCCGTGAACGAGGCCGTGAAGATGGCCGACGTGGTCATGATCCTGCTGCCCGACGAGCAGATCGCCGAGGTGTACCGCAAGGACGTCGAGCCGAACATCAAGCAGGGCGCATCGCTGGCCTTCGCCCACGGCTTCAACGTGCACTACGGCCAGGTCGTGCCGCGCGCCGACCTCGACGTGTGGATGGTCGCCCCCAAGGCGCCGGGCCACACGGTGCGCAACACCTACACGCAAGGCGGCGGCGTGCCCCACCTCGTGGCGGTGCACCAGGACAAGAGCGGCAAGGCGCGTGACCTCGCCCTCTCGTACGCGATGGCCAACGGCGGCGGCAAGGCCGGCATCATCGAGACGAACTTCCGCGAAGAGACCGAGACCGACCTCTTCGGCGAGCAGGCCGTGCTGTGCGGCGGCACCGTGGAGCTGATCAAGGCCGGCTTCGAAGTGCTGGTGGAAGCCGGCTACGCGCCCGAGATGGCGTACTTCGAGTGCCTGCACGAGCTCAAGCTGATCGTCGACCTGATCTACGAAGGCGGCATCGCCAACATGAACTACTCGATCTCCAACAACGCGGAGTACGGCGAGTACGTGACGGGCCCGAAGGTCGTGAACGCGCAGACCAAGGAAATCATGCGCCAGTGCCTGCGCGACATCCAGACGGGCGAGTACGCCAAGAGCTTCATCATCGAGAACCGCGCGGGTGCGCCCACGCTGCAGTCGCGCCGCCGCCTGATGGGCGAGCACCAGATCGAGGTGGTCGGCGAGAAGCTGCGCGCGATGATGCCGTGGATCAAGGCGAACAAGCTGGTCGACAAAGCGCGCAACTGAGCGTCGTCGGCCGATGAAGCCGCCTTCGGGCGGCTTTTCTTTTTGGCGGATTACACTTCCGACCCATGCACGACGGACACGAACACGACCACGAAGCGGCCGACGACGCGCCGATGGTCGTGCGCAAGCGCCGCAAGGGCATCTACATCCTGCCCAACCTGTTCACGCTGGCGGCGCTGTTCGGCGGTTTCTACGCGATCGTGATGGCGATGGACGGCCGCTTCGACCTGGCCGGCATCGGCATCTTCTGCGCCATGGTGCTGGACAGCCTGGACGGCCGCGTCGCGCGGATGACCAATACGCAAAGCGCCTTCGGCGAGCAGATGGATTCGCTGTCGGACATGGTGTCCTTCGGCGCGGCGCCGGCCCTCGTGGCTTACGAATGGGCCTTGCGCGGCCTGGGCCGGTGGGGCTGGTTCGCGGCCTTCGTGTATTGCGCCTGCGCCGCACTGCGCCTGGCGCGCTTCAACGTGAACACCCAGGTGGTGGACAAGCGCTTCTTCCAGGGCCTGCCGTCGCCGGCCGCCGCCGCCCTCGTCGCCGGCTTCATCTGGCTCATGAACGACCTGGGCTGGAAAGGCTATGAACTGCAGTGGGTGATGTTCGGCTTCGCCCTCTACGCGGGCCTCACGATGGTGACCAACGTGCCGTTCTACAGCTTCAAGGACGTGCGGATGAAGCAGACCGTGCCTTTCATCGTCATCGTGGCCATCGCCCTGGGCATCGCGGTGATCACCATCCACCCGCCCACGGTGCTCTTTGCCCTGTTCGTGATCTACAGCCTGTCGGGGTACGTGTTCTATGCGCTGCGGCGCACGCGCGGCGAGCCGACCAGCGTCATCGCCACGTCCACGGACGAACCGGACGAGCGCGGCCTCCACAAGTAATGTGGTACATTGATCCCATGCACATGATTTCGCTGGCGCTAATCCTCCTATCCCCCCCCGGGCGGAGACGGTAGCGCGCGCGAGTAAACAGCTTCCCGTATCAGGCCCGATGCACCCGCACCGGGCCTTTTTGTTTCTGGAGCCACCCATGCCGATGTTGAAGAACCCCGCCACCAAGTACCGAGCCTTCGCGCCGGTGCGCCTGACCGACCGCACGTGGCCGGATGCGGTGATCGCCAAGCCGCCCATCTGGTGCAGCGTGGACCTGCGCGACGGCAACCAGGCGCTGATCGAGCCCATGGACATCCCGCGCAAGCTGCGCATGTTCGAGACGCTGGTGGGCGTGGGCTTCAAGGAGATCGAGGTCGGCTTCCCCTCGGCCTCGCAGATCGAATACGACTTCGTCCGCAAGCTGATCGAGGAAGACCTGATCCCCGCCGACGTGACGATCCAGGTGCTGACGCAGGCGCGCGAGGAGTTGATCCGCAAGACCTTCGAATCGCTGCGCGGCGCGCGGCGCGTGATCGTGCACCTGTACAACGCCACCGCGCCCGTGATGCGCAAGGTGGTGCTGGGGCTCGACGAGGACGGCATCGTGCAGCTCGCCACTTCCCAGGCCCGCCTGTTCCAGGAACTGGCGGCGCAGCAGCCGGAAACCGACTGGGTCTTCCAGTACTCGCCCGAGATGTTCTCCGGCACCGAGCTTGCGTTTGCCAAGCGCGTGGTCGACGCGGTCACGGACGTGTGGCAACCGACGCCGGCCCGCAAGTGCATCATCAACCTGCCTTCGACGGTCGAGCACTCCACGCCGAATATCTTCGCGGACATGATCGAGTGGATGCACCGGAACATGGCCCGGCGCGATTCCGTGGTGCTGTCGATCCACCCGCACAACGACCGCGGCACCGGCACGGCCGCCGGCGAGTTCGCGATCATGGCCGGCGCCGACCGCCTCGAAGGCTGCCTCTTCGGCAACGGCGAGCGCACCGGCAACCTCGACCTGGTGAACGTCGCGCTCAACCTGTATTCGCAGGGCGTGGACCCCGGCCTGGACTTCTCCGACATCGACGAGATCCGCCGCACGGTCGAGCACTGCAACCAGCTGCCGGTGCACCCGCGCCACCCCTACGCCGGCGACCTCGTGTACACGTCGTTCTCGGGCTCGCACCAGGACGCGATCAAGAAGGCCTTTGCGGCCCGCAAGGAGGGCGACACCTGGGACATGCCTTACCTGCCGATCGATCCCAAGGACGTGGGCCGCAGCTACGAGGCGGTGATCCGCGTCAACAGCCAGTCGGGCAAGGGCGGCATCTCCTACCTGCTCGAAGCGGAATACGGGCTGGAGCTGCCGCGCCGCCTGCAGATCGAGTTCAGCCGGGTGGTCCAGGACGCGATGGACGCCACCGGCAAGGAGTTCACCGCGCACGACATCTTCGACCTGTTCGAGCGCGAGTACGGCCTGCACACGGTCGAAGCGCCGAAGAACCAGTCCATCGAGGACGGGCAGGGCGCCACGGGCGCGCTGGTGCGCCTGGCCGCCGAGGCCGTCTTCAACGGCGAACGCCTGCCCGTCATCGGCACGGGCAACGGGCCGATCGACGCCTTCGTCGAGGGTCTTTCCCTCGCGTGCGGCGAGACGATCCGGGTGCTGGACTACCACGAACACGCCATCGGCGCCGGCGCCAATGCCCAGGCCGTGGCCTACCTCGAACTGCGCGTGGGCCAGCAGACGCTCTTTGGCGTCGGCATCGATTCGAATATCGTCTCGGCTTCGCTCAAGGCCATCATTTCGGGCGTCCAGCGCGCAACGGCCTCGGCCCATTCAGGAGACAGGAACGCGGCATGGCAGACCAGCTGATCATCTTCGACACCACCTTGCGCGACGGCGAGCAGTCGCCCGGCGCGTCCATGACCAAGGACGAGAAGCTGCGCATCGCGCGCCAGCTCGAGCGCCTGAAGGTCGACGTGATCGAGGCGGGCTTTCCCGCCAGCTCCAACGGCGACTTCGACGCCGTGCAGGCCATCGCGCGCGCGATCAAAGAGTCCACGGTGTGCGGCCTGTCGCGTGCCAACGACCGCGACATCTCGCGTGCCGCCGAGGCGCTGAAGGAAGCCAACCGCTCGCGCATCCACACCTTCATCGCGACGTCGCCGCTGCACATGGAAAAGAAGCTGCGCATGACGCCCGACCAGGTGCTGGAGCAGGCCCGGCAGTCGGTGCGCTTCGCACGCAACCTGTGTGGGGACGTCGAGTTCTCGCCCGAGGATGGCTACCGCAGCGAGGTCGACTTCCTGTGCCGCGTGCTGGAGGCGGTCATCAAGGAAGGCGCGACGACGATCAACGTGCCGGACACGGTCGGCTATGCCGTGCCTGAGCTCTACGGCAACTTCATCAAGACCCTGCGCGAGCGCATCCCGAACAGCGACAAGGCGGTGTGGTCGGTGCACTGCCACAACGACCTGGGCATGGCGGTGGCCAACTCGCTGGCCGGCGTGAAGATCGGCGGTGCGCGGCAGGTGGAATGCACGATCAACGGCCTGGGCGAGCGCGCGGGCAACTGCTCGCTGGAAGAGATCGTGATGGCCGTGAAGACCCGCAAGGACTACTTCGGGCTGGAGCTGGCCATCGACACGAAGCACATCGTCGCCGCCAGCCGCATGGTGAGCCAGACCACGGGCTTCGTCGTGCAGCCCAACAAGGCGGTGGTCGGCGCCAATGCCTTCGCGCATGCGAGCGGCATTCACCAGGACGGCGTGCTCAAGGCGCGCGACACCTACGAGATCATGCGCGCCGAGGACGTCGGCTGGAGCGCCAACAAGATCGTGCTGGGCAAGCTCTCCGGGCGCAACGCCTTCAAGCAGCGCCTGCAGGAGCTGGGCGTGCAGCTGGACAGCGAGACCGACATCAATGCGGCCTTCGCCAAGTTCAAGGAGCTGGCCGACCGCAAGAGCGAGATCTTCGACGAGGACATCCTGGCCCTCGTGGCCGACGAGAGCGTGGGCCAGGAGCACGGGCAGGACAAATACCACTTCGTGTCCCTGGCGCAACACAGCGAAACCGGGGAGCGCCCGCAGGCCAGCATCGTCTTCAAGGTGGACGGCAAGGAGGTCAAGGCCAGCTCCGACGGCAACGGCCCGGTGGACGCCTCCCTGAAGGCCATCGAGTCCCAGGTGAAGAGCGGGGCGGAAATGGTCCTGTACTCGGTCAACGCCATCAGCGGGTCCACCGAGAGCCAGGGCGAGGTCACGGTACGCCTCCAGAACGCCGGCCGGGTGGTCAACGGGGTGGGGGCCGACCCGGACATCATCGTGGCCTCGGCAAAGGCTTATCTCAGCGCTCTCAATAAGTTACAAGGCAAAGCGGATCGGGTTCCTGCACAAGGCTGAGGCGCTGTCCTACAATTGACACAACGGCTGAGGAAGGTTACATAACCCATTGTGGCTATGTAACTTTTTCGGGCGGTGAGTAAACTTCACCTGCTGCTGTGGCGTTGTTGGGGATGTGATGAGCCTGAACTCGAAGCTGAAGCAATGGATGAGCGTGGTGGTCCTCGGGGCTGTCGCCGCTGCGTTGGTGCCCGCCCATGCGGATGCCGCGCAACGGAAGAGCAAGAAGGCCGAACCGCGCCGCGTCGTCCGTACCTATTCCATGGCCAAGCACCCGTCGGTGGTGCGCGCGGCCATTCCCGCCAAGCCGTCCTTCGGTGAACTCGCGGGCTTGCACGGCACGCCGGACGAACTGGACCTGAAGTCCAGCGTCGCCCTCATCATCGACCAGGACACGCGCGAGGTCCTGCTGCGCAAGAACGATGCGGCCGTGCTGCCGATCGCCTCCATCACCAAGCTGATGACCGGCCTCGTCGTGAGCGAAGCCAAGCTGCCGATGGACGAGATGATCACCATCACGCAGGAAGACGTCGACACGGAAAAGCATTCGCGCTCGCGCCTGAAGGTGGGCGTGTCGCTGTCGCGCGGGGAGCTGATGCACCTGGCGCTGATGTCCAGCGAGAACCGCGCCGCGCATGCGCTGGGCCGCACGTATCCCGGCGGCCTGGGCAAGTTCGTCGAGGCGATGAACGCCAAGGCGCAGCTGCTCGGCATGAAGGACACGAAGTACGTCGAGCCGACGGGCCTGTCCAGCAAGAACCAGTCGAGCGCGCATGACCTCGCCACGCTGGTGGCCAACGCCTACGACGACGCGATGCTGCGCGAGTTCTCCACGTCGCCGGGCAAGCTGGTGGCCGTGGGCAAGCGCAACATGCAGTTCAACAACACCAACCGCCTGGTGAAGAACCCGCAGTGGGACATCGGCCTGCAGAAGACCGGCTACATCTCCGAGGCCGGCCAGTGCCTGGTGATGCAGGCCAAGGTGGCCGGCCGCAAGCTGATCATGGTGTTCCTCGATTCCGCCGGGAAGCTGAGCCGGATCGGCGACGCCGAGCGCGTGCGCCACTGGCTGGAAAAGCAGCAGGCGGTGACACCGACCAGCACCGTGATCCGCCAGGTAAGCGGTTAAACAAAAAAGGGCCTTCGGGCCCTTTTTGTTAGGCAGCCTTCGCAGCCGGCGGGTGGTAACCCAGGGCCGATGAAATCTGGCTAGCGGTGGACTGCAGTTTCGTCAGCCACGCGTCGTCGAGCCGATCCGCCGGCGCCGAGATCGACAGGCCCGCCACCAGGCGCGCCTGGTCGTCGTAGATGCCGGCGGCCATGCAGCGCACGCCCAGCTCCAGCTCCTCGTTGTCGCGCGCGATGCCGTACTGCCTGGCCTTGGCCAGTTCGCGCTCGAGGATCGGCAGTTGCGTGATGCTGTTGCGCGTGTGCCCGGCCAGCCCCGTGCGCGTGGCGTACTGCCGCACGCGCGTCGGGTCGTCAGCGGCCAGGAACAACTTGCCGCTGGAGGTGAGGTGCAATGGCGCGCGGCCGCCGATGGTGCGCACCACCTGCATGCCCGAACGCTCGCTGTAGGCGCGCTCGATGTAGACGATCTCGTCGCCCTGGCGCATGGCCAGGTTCACCGGCTGCTGGATCTGCTTGTGCAGCTCGCGCATGGGGCTCAGGGCCGCGTCGCGCACGTTCAGGCGCGCCTTGACCAGGTTGCCCAGCTCGAGCAGCCGCATGCCCAGGCGGTAGCTGCCGGCCTCGGGCCGGTCCACGAAACGGCCGGTGGCCAGGTCGTTCAGGATGCGGTGGGTGGTGGACGGGTGCAGCCCCGTCCTTTCGCTGATCTCCTTCAGGGAGACCGCGTCTTCGCGCGAGGCCAGCACGTCGATCAGGGCGAACATGCGTTCGATCACCTGGATCGTGGGCTTGGCGAGCGCCTGGGAGTCTTTTTTTCGCATGGGGGCCAGGAAAACCGGACCCGCCATTTTACTTGGTGAAAAGCCACCCCGCCGCGGGGCCCCCGTCAGGTGCCGGGGCTGTCGTCCCGGACCCACTGGCCGTCGACCAGGACCTCGTGGGGGGAGAAGCGGGCCTTGTAGTTCATCTTGGGGCTCTGGCCGATCCAGTAGCCCAGGTAGACGTGGGGCAGTTTCAGGCGCCGGGCCTGGTCGATCTGCCACAGGACGCTGTAGGTGCCGTAGCTGGCGCCGCCGTCGGGCTCGTAGAAGGTGTAGACCGCCGAGATGCCGTCGTTCAGCACGTCGAGGATGGACACCATGCGCAGCGGGCCGGGCGTGCCGTCGGCGCGCGATTCGCGGAACTCCACCAGCCGCGAGTTGACCCGGCTTTGCAGCAGGAACTGCGTGTACTGGTCGATGCTGTCGTGGTCCATGCCGCCGCCGGCATGGCGGCCGGTCTGGTAGCGCAGGTACAGGTGGTAGTGCTCCGGCACGAAACACAGCTTGAGCACGCGCGCCTGCAGGCCCTGGTGCTTGGCCCAGGCGCGGCGCTGGCTGCGGCCGGGCTGGAACTCGCCGGCCAGCACGCGCAGCGGCACGCAGGCGCGGCAGCCGTCGCAATACGGGCGGTACGTGAACATGCCGCTGCGGCGGAAGCCGCTGGTCACCAGGTCCGAATACGCGTCGTTGTGGATCAGGTGGCTGGGCGTGGCGACCTGCGAGCGCGCCTGCTTGCCCGGCAGGTAGCTGCACGGGTAAGGCGCTGTCGCATAGAACTGCAGCGTCTGGAGCGGAAGGTCCTTGAGGTGCGTCACGGGCTTCGCGGCAGGAGTCGTTGCCAGTATATGGGCTCGAATCGCCAGCGTGGCGCCGGTTTTTTCACGCTTTGTGCGACCTGCGCCACAAACGCGTCGCGCGGGATCTCGCGCGCGCCCAGCGACGCGAGGTGCTGCGTGTTCTGCTGGCAATCGATCGTCGCGATGCCGTGCTCCAGGCAGAACGCGACGAGCGCCGCGAGCGCCACCTTCGATGCGTCGGGCTCGCGCGTGAACATCGATTCGCCGAACACCGCCTGCCCGATGTTCACGCAATAGAGCGCGCCGGCGAGGCGCCCGCCGATCCACGTCTCCACGCTGTGCGCAAAGCCCGCGCGGTGGAAGGCGCTGTAGGCGCGCACCATTTGCGGCACGATCCAGGTGCCGGCCTGGCCTTCGCGCGGGCTGGCGGCGCAGGCGCGGATCACCTCGTCGAACGCGGAGTCCATGCGGATCTCGAGGTCACCGCGCTCCAGCAGGCGCGCGATCGTCTTGCGCAGCGAACGGTGGAGGCGGAATTCCCCGGGCACCAGCACCATGCGCGGGTCGGTGCTCCACCACAGGATCGGCTGGCCGTCGCTGAACCACGGGAAGATGCCGGTGGAGTAGGCGCGGTGCAGGCTGTCGACGTCCAGCGCGCCGCCGGCGGCCAGCAGGCCGGGCGCCGGCTGGCGCGCGTCCCACGCGCGCGCCGGTTCGGGGAAAGCATCGCCGGGATCGAGCCAGGGCAGGTTCATTCTCGGGTGAATCTCGCATCGCCATCTTGCCGCGACGCTGCTATTGTGCAGTGATGAACCGCCTGCTCGCGCTTGTCGCCGCTGCGGTACTGGCCGGGTGTGCCAGCACCGCCCCCGCGCCCGCCACCACGCCGTGGCTGGACGCCCAGTTCCAGCACGACGCCGCGCTCGTCACCGTGACGGCGCAGGACCTGTTCCGGCTCGACGCCGACCTCGAGCAGCGCCTGGCGGAACCGAACGTGCGCGAGGTGTTCAAGGACGTGCGCCTGCGCCGCGTCGTCGACATCATCTTCGGGGCCGACCGCAAGGGCTTCGCCTACCGCGCCGGCCATTCCACGGTGGCCGCCGACACCTGGCGCGACCGCGCCGGCGACTGCCTGTCGCTCACCGTGCTCACGTACGCGGTGGCGAAGAAGATCGGCATGTCGGCCGTGATGCAGGAGGTGCAGACGCCCGCGGTGTTCGGCCGCTCCGGCCAGCTGGACGTCGTGAACCAGCACGTCAACGTGCTGCTGCCGTCGGCGCGCAGCGACTTCCTCGTCTCCGATCCCTGGGGCCACGACGTCGTGCTCGATTTCGAGCCGGACTTCGCCACCGCGCGGCGCGGCACGCAGCTGACCGAGCCGGCCATCCTCGCGCGTTTCTACAACAACGTCGCCGTGGAGCACATGGCGCGCGGCGATGCGCGCATGGCCTATGCGCACTTCAAGGCGGCCATCCTGTCGGACCCCGGGTACGTGTCGCCCTACGGCAACCTCGCCGTGCTGTACCGGCGCAGCGGGCATGAGCAGGAGGCCGAAAGCCTGCTGCGGTTCGCGGTAGGGCTGGGCGGCACGAGCGACGTGGCGCTGCACGAGCTGCACCGGCTGCTGCGCGACCAGGGGCGTGTGGGCGAGGCCGCGGACGTGCAGCGCAAGCTCGAGGCGCGCCAGGCCGCCGACCCGTACTACTGGATGAGCCGCGGCTTGCAGCAGATCGCGGCGAACGAGCCGCGCCGGGCCATTTCCTCGCTGCAGCGCGCCAAGGACCTCGCGCCGACGTTCGCCGAAGTCCACCGCTACCTGGCCACTGCGTACATCCAGTCGGGCGATGTGCAGAAGGCGCGCGAGGAAGTGGCGCTGATGGAGAACCTGGGCGGCCCGCTCAACAAGGTGGCGGTCCTGCGCCGCAAGCTGGACCAGGCCGAGCGGCCGCCCCAATGAAAAAAAAAGGGCCGGCATTGCTGCCGGCCCGATGACACCTTCAAAGAGTTGAAGACACCTATGGCAAGAGAAGGATAGGCGACGGCCCCAAGCTGTGCTGTAGGAGGCTCAGCCTTAGGTGGCGTAGGCGCAAAGGCCGCGCTGGTGTCCGCATCACAGGTGCGTCGGCATCCAGCAGCAAATGGAAAGGGCCCGCACACGGGATGTGCGGGCCCTTCGATGTTCTGGCTCCCCGACCTGGGCTCGAACCAGGGACCTACGGATTAACAGTCCGGCGCTCTACCGACTGAGCTATCGGGGAACAAGCCTTCGATTATAGCGTCATTTGGCAGGGCTTCCGGACGGATGCGCTCAGAGCGACACCGTGACCGAGAGGCGCAGCGTGCGTTGCGCGCCGGGGTAGAGGTACACGTGCCCGAACTGGAACGGCGACTCGCGCCAGTAGCGCCGGTTCGTCACGTTGTCCACGCCCAGCAGCCAGGTCGTGGCGGTGGCGCCGAGCTGCGCCTGGTAGCGCAAAGCCGCGTCCACGCGTGTCCATGCGGGAAGCATCACCGATTCGTTGGCGAGAACCGGGCGGCTCCCTTCGTGTGACAGCGAGGCCTGCAGTTCCAACCCGTCCACGCCGGGCAGTCGCCATGCGCCATACGCACGTGCCACGAACTGCGGCACGTTCACGGGCCTCAGGCCGTTCGCGGCCGGGTCCTCGGTGCTGCCTTCGCGCGTCGCCTTCAACGCCATCGCCGTCGCGCCCGCGCGCCACGCGCCGCTCGCCCAGTGCAGCGCGGCTTCGAGGCCGCGGTGGTGCGCCACGCCATCGGTGCGCGCCGTGCAGGGTGCCGCGCAGGTGTCGACGTTCGTCACCGGGCGGCGGATGTCGAACGCGCTCGCCTGCCACGTCCAGGCTTCGTAGGTGCCCTTGAAGCCGAGTTCCCACTGGCGCGACTTGAGCGCCGGGAGCACGGCGCCGGCGTTCGTGTAGACCCCGGCCATGTTGGGCACCACGCGCGACTCCACGCCTTGTCCCCAGCTCGCGTAGGCCAGCGACCCGCCACCCAGCTTGTAGCTCGCGGCGGCCCACGGCGTCGTGAGCGACTGCGAATAGCCCGTCGCGCCCACGCCGTCGCTGGGCACGTTGCTGCGGTCCAGCCGCGTGTGGCGCACGCCCAGCCAGGTCGTCGCGCGGTCGTTCCAGTGGATCGCATCGCGCGCCGAGAACTCCAGCGAGCGCTCGTCGCGGCGCGTGCCGGGATAGAGCGGCCTGGCGTCTTCGCCCACGATCGCGGTGCCGTCGACGTTGCCGAAGCCGACCCAGTTGTACGCGTAGTCGGGCAGGCGGTCGCGCGCCTCGTCGCGCAGGACGCCGAAAGACACGTCGTGCCTCGTGCCGGCGATTTCGGCCTTGCCCTTCAGGTCCAGTGCGAGCGAATCGTGGCGGCGCTTCTCGCCGATGCTGCGGTAGTCGTAGTAGTCGAAGGTGCCGTCGGAGCAGAAGCGTGTGTAGTTGTTTTCGCTGCTGCAGCCGAAGGGGAAGGCCGTGTAGTCGTCGCTCTTCAGGCGCTGCGTGCCGGCCTGCAGGCTCACGCGCCAGTCGCGCGCGACGGGCTGCGAGTAGCGCAAGGTGCCGGTCAGCGCGTCGAAGCGCGAAGGCTGCAACCAAGGCTGGTTGTTCAGGTTCAGGCGCGGGTCGGGCACCGAAGTCAGCACGCCGCCGAGCAGGCTGAAGCCCGCCTGGCTTGCCTGCACCTTGCGGCTCCACTCGACTTCGCCTTCGAGCAGGGCTTCGTTCGCCAGGCGCCAGTCGCCCGCGAACGACACGAGGCTGCGGCGTCCATCGAGGCCGCGCACGAGCGGGCGCAGCTGTTCCTGCGCGACGTTCAGCCGGTAGCCGAACGCACCGCCGTTGCCGAAGCGGCCTCCGAGGTCGGCGGCGGCGAGCAGGCTCGCGCGCTGCGTGAACTCCACCCGCACCGCGCGCAGGTCGCTGTCGGTGGGGCGCTTGACGACGTAGTTCACCAGCCCGCCGGGCGCGCTGGTGCCCGCCTGCATGCCGCTGGTGCCGCGCAGGATCTCGATGCGCTCCTTGTTGTCCAGCGGGATGGTGGTCTCGGCGCTGGCGGGCAGGCCTTCGCGGCGGTAGTTGTAGCGGTTGTCCAGCACGTAGCCGCGCACGGACAGGAAGTCCCAGTAGCCCGGCGCGTTGTACGCGTCGGCGACCGACGGGTCGTAGCGCGTGAGGTCCGCGAGGCGCCGCGCGCCGGTCTGCTCGATCATCCGGCTGTCGATGACGCTCGCGGAGACGGGCACGTCCTTCAGCGGGACGTCACCGAAGCCGGTCACGTCGGCCGCGGGCGGGAACGCCTGGCCGGTCACCGTGACGGGCTTGAGCGTCTGCTGGACTTGGGAATGGGCTGTGCCCGCGAGGAGCAGCAGCGAGATGGCGCGCGCGACGGCGCGCAATGGATGCGTGTGTGTCTTCAATTGGGCCTTCCTTCGCGAGGATTACCTCGATCAGGTTCTAAGGGACTCTCTCAGTCGCCGCTTGCGCGGCAACACCCCTGGCGAGTGCGACCCGGGATGGATCGCAGCTGGAATTTTAGTCGAAGGTGGGCGTCTCGACGCCCAGCACCTTGTGCAATTTCGTCGACGTCGTCGTGTACTGCAGGTGCGCGGGCTTGCCCGGGAAGACGATGGGCGCTGCGCCGAATGCGGCCAATGCGCACTCATGGAAGCCCGACAGGATCAGCTTCTTCTTGCCCGGGTAGGTGTTGATGTCGCCCACCGCGAAGATGCCCGGCACGCTGGTGGAGAACTTCTCGGTGTCCACCTTCAGCTGGCGGCGCTCAATGTCGATGCCCCAGTTGGCGATGGGGCCCAGCCGAGGCGACAGGCCGAAGAAGACGAGCACGGCATCGGCGCGGACGTCCTGCGTGCTGTTGTCGGGCGCGGTGATCGTCACCGAGGACAGTTGGCCGTCCTGCTCCGCATAGGCGCTCGCCTGGCCGACGACGAAGCGCATCTGCTTCGCCTCGACCAGCTCCTTCATCTTCGCGATCGATGCGGGCGCGGCCTTGAAGCCGTCGCGCCGGTGCACGAGCGTGATGCTCGCGGCCTTGTTGGGGCCGTCCTGCGCGAAGTTCAGTGCCCAGTCCAGCGCCGAGTCGCCGCCGCCGAGGATCACGAGGTGCTTGCCCGCCAGCAGCGCGGGCTTCTTCACGCTGTAGAACAGCTGCGTGTCGCGGTATTTCGCGATGCCCTCCAGCGCCAGTGCGCGCGGCTCGAAGGCGCCCATGCCCGCCGCGATGAACACTGTCTTGGCGAGGAAGTCGCCGCCCTTGTCCGTGGTGATCGCGAAGCGCCCGTCGTCGCGCTTTTCCAGCGTCATGACGGTGTGGCCCAAGTGGAACGTGGGGCCGAAGGGCTCGATCTGCTTCAGGAGGTTGTCCGTGAGCTCCTTGCCGGTGCAAACGGGCACGGCCGGGATGTCGTAGATCGGCTTGTCGGGATAGAGCTCGATGCACTGGCCGCCGGGGTAGGGCAGCGTGTCGATCACGTGGGCCTTGATCTCGAGCAGGCCCAGCTCGAACACCTGGAACAGGCCGACCGGGCCGGCCCCGATGACGACCGCGTCGGCTTCGACCATCAGCCTTCGGCGTCCCGCTTCAGCTCGTTGATCTTGCCCGTCTTGTCCTTCCAATCGTCCGCGTCGGGCAGCGGCGCGTGGCGCTTGGTGATGCTCTTCCAGCCCGAGGCCTTCGCGAGCTCGGCGTTGATCTGGATGAACTGCACCTGGTCGGGCGGCGTGTCTTCCTCGGCGTAGATCGCGTTGACGGGGCACTCGGGGATGCACACCGCGCAGT
The DNA here is from genome assembly GCF_037572775.1 of Ramlibacter sp. PS4R-6. Taxonomy (NCBI): domain Bacteria; kingdom Pseudomonadati; phylum Pseudomonadota; class Betaproteobacteria; order Burkholderiales; family Comamonadaceae; genus Ramlibacter; species Ramlibacter sp. PS4R-6. The sequence goes on from NZ_JBBHKA010000001.1 coordinate 2,485,252, forward strand.
CGATGCATTCGTCGGGGTCGATCACGAGGAAGTTCGGCCCTTCGCGGAAGCAGTCCACGGGGCAGACGTCCACGCAATCGGTGTACTTGCAGCGGATGCAGGATTCGGTGACGACGTGGGTCATGTTGTTCTAAGGCGGGGCGATGCTACCCCCCGATTCTAGGAGCTCAGCGAACCAGCACCGCGCCCGAGGTCTTGTGCGAGGCCGTGTCGACCAGCACGAGCGAGCCGAGCTGGCGCGAGCGCGCGAACGGTTCGAGCGGCAAGGCTTCCTGCAGCGCCAGGTCCACGTGGCCGATGCTGTTCGGCTCCAGGTGGTCCGCGTCCGCTTCCGCCAGCGTGTGGATGTCCAGTTTGTGCACGATGCGCTTGACCTTGGCCTTGACCCAGCGGTGGCCATGCAGCGCCCAGTAGGCGCGTCCGGCCACCAGGGGCTCGTCGTCCATCCAGGCGATGGTCGCAGAGAGCTCCCGCGTGGCCTGGTGCGCGCCGGGGGCCAGCAGCCAGTCGCCGCGCGAGACGTCGACCTCGCGATCGAGCACGATGCCCGCGCTGTGGCCGGGGGGCACGTCGCCGGGCTTGCGCGCGTGGTTCAGGACTTGCGCGATCACGGCGGTCTGCCCGCTGGGCATCACCTGCACCTGCTGGCCGGCCTTGGCGCCGCCGGCGGCCACGCGGCCCCAGAAGACGCGGCGGCCCTGTTTCGTGTCCGAAGAGGACGAGAACTTCTCGACCCATTGCACGGGGAAGGCGAAGGCTTCACCCGCTTCGCACGCGGTCACGTCCAGCTGTTCCAGCAGCTGCAGCAGCGACGGGCCCTGGTAGCCGGCCCAGCCGGGCGTGGCCTCCACGACGTTGTCGCCCTTCAGCGCGGAGATCGGCACGATGGCCCGCACCTCGATGCCCGCCGCCTGCGCGAAGCGCACCAGCGCGCCCTGGATGTTGTTGAACGCCACGGTGGGGTCTTCGACGGCGTCGAGCTTGTTCACCGTGAAGACGATGGAGGGCACGCGCAGAAGGTTGACCAGCAGCGAATGGCGGCGCGTCTGCGGCAGCAGCTCCAGGCCGGGGTTCTGCCACTGCAATTTGGTCGCATCGACCAGCACGACGGCCGCGTCGGCGCTGGAGGCAGCCGTCACCATGTTGCGGGTGTACTGCTCATGGCCCGGCGCATCGCCGATGATGAACTTGCGCGCCGGCGTGGCGAAGTAGCGGTAGGCCACGTCTATCGTGATGCCTTGCTCGCGTTCGGCGGTGAGGCCGTCGGTGAGCAGCGCCAGGTCGGTCTCGCCCGAGCGCTGCACGCCGGCCAGCTGGTCCTGCAGCACGGCCTTGCTGTCCACCAGCAGGCGGCCGATCAGCGTGCTCTTGCCGTCGTCGACCGAGCCGCAGGTGATGAAGCGCAGCGCCGACACATGGTCATGTTCCACCGCGTCGTCGCGGCGGGGGAGTTCGACGACCGCCATCAGAAGTACCCGTCCTTCTTGCGCTTTTCCATCGACGCGTCGGACGTCTTGTCGTCCATGCGCGTCGCGCCGCGTTCGCTCACGTCCACGGTGAGCGTTTCCACCACGACCTGGGCCGCGTTGGCCGCCGTGCTGGCGACCGGGCAGGTGCAGGTGATGTCGCCGACGGTGCGGAAGCGCACGGTGCGCGTCTCGACCGTCTCGCCGGCCTTGGGCGGCGTGAGTTCGGTGACCGGCACGAGCAGGCCGCGGCGGTCGACCACCTGGCGCTCGTGCGCGTAGTAGATCGAAGGCAGCTCGATGGCCTCGCGCTCGATGTATTGCCACACGTCGAGCTCGGTCCAGTTGGAGATCGGGAACACGCGGAAGTGTTCGCCCGGCTGCAGGCGCGTGTTGAAGAGCGTCCACAGCTCGGGGCGCTGGGCCTTGGGCTGCCACTGGCCGAAGCTGTCGCGGTGCGAGAAGATGCGCTCCTTGGCGCGGGCCTTCTCTTCGTCGCGGCGCGCGCCGCCGATCAGGGCGTCGAAGCGGAACTCCTCGATCGCTTCCAGCAGCGTCACCGACTGGTGCACGTTGCGCGACTCGTCCGGGCGCGACAGGCGCACCGTGCCGCGCTTCATCGAATCCTCGACGCTGCGCACGATGAGCTCGGCCTCCAGCTGCTTCGCACGGTAGTCGCGGAAGTCCGTGACTTCCCGGAAGTTGTGGCCCGTGTCGATCATCAGCAGCGGGTAGGGGATGCGGCCCACGCCGAACGCCTTTTCGGCGAGCTTGAGCAGCACCAGCGAATCCTTGCCGCCGGAGAACAGCAGGGTGGGGCGCTCGAAGGCGCCGGCGACTTCGCGCAGGATGAAGATGGCTTCTTCCTCGAGCGCGTCGAGGTGCCGGTTCGACAGCGGCACGAGCAATTGGGGTTCCACGCGGGCGTTCATGCCGTTTCCTTCACATGCAGGCCGCATTCCTTGGCCGTTTCGTCCTCCCACCACCAGCGGCCGGACCGGAAATCCTCGCCGAGCGAGATCGCGCGCGTGCAGGGCGCGCAGCCGATGCTGGGGTAGAACTCGTCGTGCAGCGGGTTGTAGTCGACCTTCTCCTGCTCGATGTAGTACCAGACGTCGCCCCAGGTCCAGTCGGCGAGCGGGTTGAGCTTGGTGCGCCCCTCGCTGTCGTCGACCAGCGGCACGTCGGCGCGCGCCTGCGATTGCTCGCGGCGCAGGCCCGTGATCCAGGCCTTCTGGCCGGCGAGGGCGCGCTCCAGCGGCTCCACCTTGCGGATGTGGCAGCAGGCCTTGCGCAGCTCGACGCTCTTGTACATGGGCTCCTTGCCCTCGCGCTTGACGAAGTGCACCACGGCCTCGTGCTGGGGATGCAGCACCTCGATGCGCAGGCGCGAATCGGCCTTCGTGCGCTCGAGCAGCTCCAGCGTCTGCTTGTGCAGCATGCCGGTGTCCAGCACGAACACGGGGATGTCCAGGCCCAGCGAAGCGATCAGGTGCGTGATGACGACGTCTTCCGCGCCCAGGCTCGAGGCCTGCTTGAGCGGCGTGAACTCCCGCGCGGCGCGTTGCAGCAGCTCCTTCGTCTGCGCGAGCTTGGCTTCGAAGTCCTTCGAGGGCCGGGCGTGCAGGGCGATCGCTCCCATCAGCCGAACCTCGCGAAGTGGGGACGCTGCTCCTGCGCGTCGCCCTGGTAGTACTCGGCGAAGCGGGCGAACTGGCGCTGGGCCTCGGCCGGGTCCTTGCCTTCCTTCAGCACGGCGCTAGTGAAGCCGGTGCGCTGCATCTGCACCAGCTGGTCGATGAGCACGTCGCCGGTGGCGCGGATGTCGCCGGCGAAGCGGCGGCGGCGGCGGATCAGCCAGGCCTGGCTGTAGGCGCGGCCGTCGGTGAACTTGGGGAAGTTCAATTCCACGCGGTCGACGCCTTCCAGCGACACCGTGAGCGGGTCGACGTCGTTCGTCAGTTGCAACACGCGCCCTTGGCCCTGCGCCTCATGCTGCGCGGCCGAGAGGATCCGGATGGTCTGCTGCATCACGCCACCTCCTTCTCGACGAAGCGTGCGGCGTTGGCGGCGGCCTTGAAGGGTTCGTGGCCGACGCGGCGCAGCGTGGCGATAAAGGTTTCCAGGCGGCCGTTGGCGGCGGGCTGGCGCAGCTGGCGGTAGGTGTCGATCAGCGCCTCGATCACGCCGGCGACCTCTTCCTTGGCGAACGAGGGGCCGACGATCTTGCCGGGCGAGGCCGGGCCGCCGGCGCGCGAGCCGTCGCCGCCGCCGAGCGTGATCTGGTACCACTCCTTGCCGTCCTTGTCGACGCCGAGGATGCCGATGTGGCCGGCGTGGTGGTGGCCGCACGAGTTGATGCAGCCCGAGAAGTTGATGTCGATCTCGCCGATGTCCCATTCCTCGTCGAGGTCCTGGAAGCGCTCGGTGATGGCTTCGGCGATGGGCAGCGAGCGCGCATTGGCCAGCGAGCAGAAGTCGCCGCCGGGGCAGGCGATCATGTCGGTGATCAGGCCGATGTTCGGGCGCGCCAGGCCCAGCTTGCGGGCGGCGGCCCACAGCTCGGGCAGGTCGTCCTGGTGCACCCAGGGCAGCAGCAGGTTCTGCTCGTGCGTCACGCGGGCCTCGCCGGCGGAGAAGCGCTCGGCCAGTTGGGCGGCAGCGTCGAACTGGTCGGCGGTGCAGTCACCCGGGTGCTGGCCCAGGCGCTTGAACGACAGCACCACCGCGCGCAGCTCGGGGTTGCGGTGCGGCAGCACGTTGCGCTGCAGCCAGCGGTCGTAGCCGGGGTCGGCCTCGGCATCGGCGCGGATGATCTGGTGCACCTGCTGCGCGGCGGCGTCGCGCGGCTGGCGCTGCAGGACGGGCGGCGCGAACTGCGCGGCGATGCGGTCGTACTCGGCCTGCGTGATGGTGTGCGGGGCGCCGTCGAGCTCGACGATCTGGCGGAACTCTTCTTCCACCTTGTCGATGTAGGCCTGGCCCTCGCTCTTCACGAGGATCTTGATGCGGGCCTTCCAGATGTTGTCGCGGCGGCCGTACTGGTTGTACACGCGCACGCAGGCCTCGATGTAATTGAGGATCTGCTGCCACGGCACGAACTGGCCGACCACCGTGCCGATGATCGGCGTGCGGCCCATGCCGCCGCCCACCTGCACGCGGAAGCCGAGCTCGCCGGCCTCGTTGCGCAGCAGTTGCAGGCCGATGTCGTACCAGCCCAGCGCGGCGCGGTCTTCCTGGGCGCCGTTCACGGCGATCTTGAACTTGCGCGGCAGGAACACGAATTCCGGGTGCAGCGCGGCCCACTGGCGGATGATCTCCACGAAGGGGCGCGGGTCGGCGACCTCGTCGACCGCGATGCCGGCCAGGTGGTCGGCCGTGATGTTGCGGATGGCGTTGCCGCTGGTCTGGATGCCGTGCATGTTCACGGACGCCAGCAGTTCCATCACTTCCGCGCTCTTCACGAGCGGGATCCAGTTGAACTGCACGTTGGTGCGCGTGGTGAAGTGGCCGTAGCCGTACTTCAGCTCGCTGCCGACCTGGCGGTTGGTGCCGGGCACGGGCACGGTACCCAGGGCCGTCTGCTTTTCCTGCGCCTCGGCCAGCAGGGCGGCATCGGGCTTGTCGTAGTCGCGCGCGATCGTGCCGAGCACGCGCAGCTGCTCGCTGGACAGTTCGCCGTAGGGCACCGAGATGCGCGCCATGGGCGCGTAGCGCTGGAGGTACCAGCCGTTCTGCAGGCGCAGCGGCCGGAACTCGTCGTCGCTCAGCGTGCCGGCGAGGTTGCGCTCGAGCTGGTCGCGGTACTGCGCGGCCCGGTTGCGGACGAACTGTTTGTCGAATTCGGAGTATTGGTACATGGCGGTGCGGCCCCGTCCCTCGGGGAGCTGCGAATGTACGGGCGGCCCTTATGGAACCAAACTATTTTTTGGTTCACGCGATATGCGGATAAGCTTATGCACAAGGCGTGGCGCGGGTTTGCGGGGTGGCACAAGCTCATTCCGGATAAGGCCCCGTCGAGGCGGAACGCACCCCGATAATGGCGGCCTGCCCCAGCAACGAACACAACCGAGGGAATGGCACAGAGGGTCTTCGTCAATGTCGTCGGTTTCACGGACGAGGAACGCCACGCCCTGAACCTGCTGTTCCGCATGTCGGAGGAGCACGCGACCGCCTTCGCGCTGTGGCAGCCGCAGGCCCCGGAGCCCGCGCGGGTGGCGCTGATCGACGGCGAGAGCTACGAGGCGCGGGTCGAGCTGGAGCTGCCCCGCAACGCCGAAATCCCCGTGCTGTGGGTGGGCCCGCAGGCGCCCTTCAAGGCCTTCCGCAAGTTCGCGCGGCCCATCCAGTGGCCGGAGATCATCCGGGCGCTGGACGAGCTCTACCCCTTCGACCCGACCGACAGCGGCTTCGACATCGACCTGGAGCAGCTCGACACGCTGCCTCCCGACAGCGGCTACTCCGACACCGTGCCGCCGGACACGCAGCCGCCGGAGGTGGAGAAGCCCAGGCGCGCCCTGATCGCCTGCGCCAGCCTCGACGAGCGGCTGTACCTGCGGGCCAAGCTGGCGCTCGCGGGCCTGACCATCGCCGACGAGGCCGAGACGGCCCCGCAAGCGCTGGAGCTCGTGCGCGACCGCGACTACGTGCTGGCCATCGTCGACCTGGGCCTGGGCGGGTTGCGCGGGTGGGACTTCCTGAAGGAGCTCTCGCGCGGAACGCATCCCATCCCGAAGGTGATCGTCACGGCGTCCCGGCCCACGTTCGGCGAGCGCATGCGGGCGCGCAGCGCTGGCGTTGCGGCTTTCCTGGCCAAGCCGCCGGACCCGGTGCGGCTGCAGGAGCTGCTGGCTCAGGCCTGAGGACGCAGGGCCCGCGCGACGTCGATGGCTGCCGCCAGGCGCGCGTCGATCGGCAAGGGCTCATCGTGGAGGCGTGCGGCGAGCAACTCCGCCGCGAGCAGGCTGAAGGTCAGGCCGCGCGAACCCATGGCGGTAACGAGCCACACCCGCGGATCGATTTCGCCCACCAGCGGCCTGCGGTCGCGCGACGTGCAGCGCACACCGGCCCAGGCCTTCACGTCGCGGCCCTCGAGCTGCGCGGCCATGTCGGGTAGCAGCGCGCGCAGGCGCTGCAGGTTGGCCTTCGTATCTTCGTCGCGGATGGCCGTGTCGGCGTCGCCGCGCCCGTAGGTCGAGCCGCAGAACCACGCGAGCGAACCGTCGAGGGGCACCGAGGGGATGAAGTGCCCGTCGCCGTTGACCGGCGACGCCGGCACGGCCCAGCCATCTTCCTGGCGGCCCCAGGCGACCTGCCCGCGCACGGGATGCAGCTGGACCCGATCGCCGACGAGCGCCTGCGAGCCGTGCGCCGCCGCGACGACGACGAGGTCGGCGCTCAGGTCACTGAGAGATTCAACGCGGGTGTTCCCCCGGAACTCGATCCGCGGTTGCGACAGCCACGCGCGAACGAGCGGGGCCGGCTTGATCCAGGCCGCGCGCTCCTGCCACAGGCCGTCGTTGCGGCGCACGCCGGTCTCGCGCCAATCTTCGCCGTCGCGCAACGCACGCCGCGCTTCGCCCAGCGTCATGCGCACGCCTTCGCGCGACAGCCGCGACAGCAGGCCGTCGTCCGCCGACACGTGCGCCGCGAGCAAGCCGACAGGCAGGGCCGACGCGCCCGCGGCGGGCGCCGCCGCTGCGTCTAGCACCGTCACGCGCCAGCCGCGGCGCGCGAGGCTGGCGGCCGTGGCCGCACCCGCAAGCCCGGCGCCGATCACCACGGCGTCGCCGGCAGGTGGCGGCTCGCGATGCGCGCCCTTGGGCTCCCAGCGCGGGTCGAACAGGGCGTGCGTCGCATGCCGCTTGGGCGCCAGCCCTTCGACCTTGTGCACCTCGAAGCCCGCCGCGGCCAGCGCGCGGCGCACGTCCCCGGAAGCCGTCCACGTCGCCAGGCGCGCGCCGCGCCGGCAGTGGCGGGCCACGGCCTTGATGAGTGGCTCGTCCCACATCTGGGGGTTGCGCTGCGGATCGAAGCCGTCGAGGAACACCGAATCGGCGGTGAACGGCTCCTGCCGCAGCATCTCCTGTGCGTCGCGCACGTGCAGCGTGAGCAGCACGCGCCCGTCGTCGAAGGAGAGGCGATGCGCGCCGGGCGCAAGGCCGAACCACTGCGCGGCGAGCTCGCGCGCCAGCGGCTCCAGCTGCGCGTGGCCCGCGGCGCTGCGCACGATGTCCTCGGCCGCGACAGGCCATGCCTCGACCGACACGAAGTGCAGCAGGCGCGGGCGTTGCGGGTCGTCCTTCCACGCGCGCCAGGCGGCGAGGAAGTTCAACCCCAGCCCGAAGCCGGTCTCGAGGATGCGCCACTGCGCGCGCCCGCCCCAGGCCTCGGGCAGGCCGCAGCCGCGCAGGAAGACGTGGCGGGCCTGCTCCAGGCCGCCGGATGCGGGACGGTAGACGTCGTCGAAGCGGGCGCTGTAGGGCGTGCCGTCAGGCCGCCACTCGACAGGCTCCGCCACGCGCGGTCACTCTTTGGGAGGCACGTAGCCCTGCGCCACGTCCGCGCCGCCGCCGAAGAAGTGCGCCTCCATCTGGCGCTTGAGGTACTCGCGGGCGCGCTGGTCGGCCAGGTTCAGGCGGTTTTCATTGACCAGCATGGTCTGCTGCTTGATCCACGCCTGCCACGCTTCCTTGCTGACGGTTTCGTAGATGCGCTTGCCCAGCTCGCCGGGGTAGGGCGGGAAGTCCAGGCCTTCGGCCTCTTTGCCGAGCTTGATGCATTGGACGGTGCGGGGCATGGGGAACCTCTTGGTGCGGTGGTGCGGATTAGCTTATGCGGATAAACAACTGAAAACTCTGTCGTTCCCGTTCGCGGCGGCCCACTGAACAATCGCCTCCAGCAACAACAAGGAGCCGTGCAGTGAGCACCCGTCGCAACTTTATCAAGATTCCCCTGGCCGCCGCCGCCCTGGCGGGCATGGCCCTCACCGGCGCGGGCGTGCTCGCCCAGCAGCAGCCGGCCGCGAAGGGTCCCGTGGCCCTCCTGAACGTCTCCTACGACCCGACGCGCGAGCTCTACGTGGAGTTCAACCAGGCCTTTGCGAAGTACTGGAAGGGCAAGACCGGGCAGGACGTGACCGTGAAGCAATCGCACGGCGGCTCGGGCAAGCAGGCCCGCTCCATCATCGACGGCCTCGACGCCGACGTGGCCACGCTCGCGCTGGCCGGCGACACCGACGCGCTGGTGAAGAACGGCGCATGGCTTTCGCCCGACTGGCAGAAGAAGCTGCCGCACAACGCGTCGCCCTACACGTCGACCATCGTGCTGGTGGTGCGCGCGGGCAACCCGAAGGGCATCAAGGACTGGGACGACCTGGCCAAGCCCGGGGTCAGCGTGATCACGCCCAACCCGAAGACCTCGGGCGGCGCGCGCTGGAACTACCTGGCCGCGTGGGAATTCGCCAAGCGCAAGTACGGCGGCGACGCCAAGGCCCGCGAGTTCGTGGCCAGGCTGTACAACAACGTGCCGGTGCTCGACACGGGCGCGCGCGGCTCGACGATCACGTTCGCGCAGCGGGCGCAGGGCGACGTGCTGATCGCCTGGGAAAACGAGGCGTTCCTGCTCGAGAAGGAATTCGGCGCCAAGTTCGACGTCGTCGCGCCGTCGATCTCCATCCTGGCGGAGCCGGCGGTGGCGGTGGTCGACAAGAACGTGGACAAGAAGGGCACGCGTGAGGTGGCGACCGAGTACCTGAAGTTCCTCTACAGCGAGGAAGGCCAGGACATCATCGGCAAGAACTTCTACCGCCCGGCCGTTTCGCAGAAGGCCCAGGCCAAGTACGCCAAGCAGTTCCCGAAGATCAACCTGTTCACCATCGACCAGGCTTTCGGTGGCTGGGGCAAGGCGGACAAGGAGCACTTCGCGGACGGCGGCTCCTTCGACCAGATTTACACGCGGAAGTGAAAAGAGCGCCGCGATGCGGCGCTCTTTCTCTCCCGGCTACGCTCAGGCGGCCAGCGCGGCTTCGGCTTCGTTGGCCGCTTCGCGCACCGCGGCGCGGATAGCGATGTCGGCGGCCTCGAAGGCCTTCGCCTTCGCTTCCTCACCCATGGCCACGCCCTCGGCGCGCACGATGCGCACGTCGGTGATGCCGAAGAAGCCGAACACGGTCTTCAGGTAGCTCTCCTGGTGCTCGATCGACTCCATGACGGGGTTGCCGAAGTACATGCCGCCGCGCGAGGAGGCGACGATCACCGTCTTGCCACCGGCCAGGCCCACGGGGCCCTTCTCGGTGTACTTGAAGGTGCGGCCGGCCTGCGCGATGCGGTCGATCCAGGCCTTCAGCTGGGTCGGGATCGAGAAGTTGTACAGGGGCGCGCCCACGACGATCACGTCGGCGGCGAGGAACTGGCTCACCAGGCGCTCGGAAACCTCGTTCTCGCGGCGCTGCACGTCGGACAGGCCTTCGGCGTTCACGCCCATGCGGAAGCCCAGCGAGTCGACGTTCAGGTGGCTCGGCGCGTCCTTGGCCAGGTCGAGGTAATCGACGGTGGCGCCCGGGTTGGCGGCGCGCCATTCGCCGACGATGCGGCGGGTGAGCTCACGGGAGACGGAATTGCCCCCGAGGGCGCTGGAATCGATGTGCAGCAGTTTCATGGATCGTTCTCCTGATTGGCCTAATTGGCTTAGGAGTGATTGTGGGCATGCGTCGATCAATTGATAAGTCGGCAAAATCGGGCTACATTGTTCTCACTGGCAGGACAATCGCATGAGAGATCTCAACGACATGGTCTATTTCGCCGAGGTGGTGGACCAAGGCGGCTTTGCCGCGGCCGGCCGCTCCCTGGGTATCCCCAAATCCAAGCTGTCGCGCCGCGTGGCCGAGCTGGAGCAGCGCCTGGGCGTGCGCCTGCTCCAGCGCACGACGCGCAAGCTCTCCCTGACCGAGGCCGGCGAACTGTTCCACCGCCACGCGGTGGCCGTGCGCGAGGAATCGGAGGCGGCGGAGGAAGCCGTCGCGATGGTGCAGAGCGAAGCGCGCGGCACCATTCACGTGACGTGCCCGATCACGCTGGCGCAGACGACGATCGGGCCCATCCTGCCGCGCTTCCTGAAGGAGCACCCGCTGGTGCGCGTCGAGATGCAGTTGACCAACCGCGTCGTCGACCTGGTGAAGGACGGCGTGGACGTGGCGCTGCGCGTGCGGCCCACGCTGGAGGACAGCAGCCTCGTCGTGAAGAAGCTCGCGACGTCGCAAAGCCTGGTGGTCGCGCACCCGTCGTTGATCGAGGCGCACGGCCGGCCGCAATCCGTCGAGGACCTGGCGAAGCTGCCGAGCATCGCGATGTCGGCGGTGGACGGCCGCGCGATCTGGTACCTGCGCGGGCCGGGCGACCGCGAGTTCGCGCTGCACATCAAGCCCGTGTTGACGGCCGACGACCTGCTCACGCTCAAGTACGCCGCGCTGCAGGGCTCGGGCATGACCGTGATGCCCGACTACATGATGCGGCGCGAATTGCGCGAGGGAACGCTGGTGGACCTGTTGCCCGAATGGCGCCCGCGGCCGGGGATCATGCATGCCGTGTTCCCGTCGCGCCGCGGCATGGTGCCCGCCGTGCGGCGCTTCCTCGACTTCCTCGGCGAGAACGTCACCGCCGAAGGGCAGGACTGCCCGGTCTAGCCGCGCGCGGCCGCGAGCGCGGCCTCGTACACGCGCACGTACTGCTGGGCGCTGCGGTCCCACCCGAAGTCGCGGTCCATGCCGTTGCGCTGGATCCGCTGCCAGCGGTCCTTGTCGGCGAAAGCGGCAAACGCGCGCAGCACCGCATCCTCGAAGCCGGCCGCATCCGCGGTCTTCATCACGAAGCCGCTGCCGTGCAGGCGGTCCGCGTCGGCGTCGACGACCGAGTCCTTCAGCCCGCCCGTGGGCGCGACGATGGGCGGCGCGCCGTAGGCCTGGCTGTACATCTGGTTCAGGCCGCAGGGCTCGAAGCGCGACGGCATCAGGAAGCAATCGATGCCGGCCTCGATGTTGTGGGCCAGGCCTTCGTCGAACGCGAAGTTGGCCGACACCGAGCGCGGGTGGCGCTGCGCCGCGGCTTGCAGCGCCTCGTGCAGCCACGGCTCGCCCTGCCCGAGCACGACGAGCTGCGCACCGTGTTCGACCATGCGCGGCAGCAGCTGCAGCACCAGGTCGATGCCCTTTTGCGACGTGAGCCGGCTGACCACGCCGAACAGCATCGCGCTGCGATCCAGCGCCAGGGCGCAGTGCGCCTGCAGCGCCGCCTTGTTCGCCTGCCGCGCGGCCAGGTCGGCGGCGCCGAAGTTCTGCACCAGCAGTGGATCGGTGCGCGGGTTCCACACGGCGGTGTCGATGCCGTTGAGGATGCCGGTCAACTTGTGCGACTGCGCCTGCAGCACGCCGTGCAGCCCGACGCCGAAGGCTTCGGTGCGGATCTCGTCCGCATAGGTCGGGCTCACCGTGGTGATCGCGTCCGAGAATTGCAGCGCGCCCTTCAGCATCGACATCTGCCCCCAGAACTCCACCGCATCCATGCCGCGCCAGTGCCAGGGGATTTGCAGCACGTCGGCGGTGGCCATCGGGAAGATGCCCTGGAACGCGATGTTGTGGATGGTGACGACGCCGGCGGCGCGCTGGCCCCTCGGCAGGGGCGATCGCCAGTCGGCCAGGTACAGCGGGGCGAGGCCGCAGGGCCAGTCGTTGGCGTGCACCACGTCGGCCTGCCAGCCGGCAAGCGGCGTCGAAGGCAGGCCGATGCGCGCGGCCACGCGCGAGAGGAAGCCAAAGCGGAAGGCGTTGTCGTGGTGGTCCTGGCCTCCTGGCGCCACGTAAGGCCCGCCGGCGCGGTCAAAGAGGGCGGGGCAGGAGAGCAGCAGCAGCTTCACCGTCGGCGTCTGCACCGTGATGAGCTGCGCAGCCGGCCAGTGGCCTTCGCCGGGCAAGTCCACGCTGCCTTCGACGTCGCCGTCGACCTTCATGCCGCCATAGGCCGGCATCAGCACGCGCACGTCGTGGCCGAGCCGCTCCAGCGCCTGCGGGAGCGCGCCGCTCACGTCGCCCAGCCCGCCCGTCTTCACGAACGGCGCGCATTCCGGCGTGGCGAACAGGATCTTCATGCCGGCACCAGCACCGCGAACGGCAGCCCGTGCGCCTTCGCGAAGACGGCTTCGAGGTCAAGGACGGCTTCGCCCGTGCGCGCGACGGTGTGTTCCTCGCCGGTGAGCCAGTCGCGCCAGCGCGCGACGCCCGCCAGCGCGTCGTTGGCCATGTCCAATTGCGTGTCGCGCCACGCAGCAGGCGTCCACCGCGCATCGTCGCCGCCGCACAGCGTGTAGGTCAGTCGCGCGGCAACCACCAGCACGACTTCGCCTTCGTGTGGTCGCGCAAACGCGACTGCGTGGTCCGCCGCGGCGCCCCGCAGCGCCAAGGGCAGGTAGCCGCCGCATTCGAACAATTTCGGGAACGCACCGCGCAGCTGCAGGAGCCGCCAGGTCACGAGCTGCTTGATGCGCCCGTCGGCAGCTTCGCGCAGCAGCTGCGGCCACACGCCGGCGGTGCCTTCCTTGCACAGCCTGCGCAGCCCATCGAGCTGCGCAGCGAGCTTCGCGAAATCGACCGGCCGCCGGTTGTCCGGGTCGACCAGGCTGAAAGTCCACTGCTCGCTGCCCTGGTACAGGTCGGGCACGCCGGGCACGGTGAACTTGAGCGCCACCTGCGCCAGGCTGTTGCGGAATCCGAAGGGCGCGATGCGCGCCGTGATGCGGTCAAGCCCGTCGGCGAAGGGATTCGGCTGGCCCGACCGCAGCACGGCGTCGACGAAGCGCTCCACGGCGTCCTCGTAGGCCGGCACGGGGCTTGTCCAGCTCGTGTTCTTCTTGGCCTCGCGGATCGCCTTGAGCATGTAGGCCTGCACGCGGTGGCGCAGCTCGTCGCGCTCGCGCTCGTCCGCGGGCCGCGCGGGCCACAGGCCCACCAGCGTCTGGAACAGCAGCCAGATGTCGTTGCGCGTCGGCGCCGGGCCGGCCTCGGTCGGGGTTACGTAGCGCTCGGCCCAGTGGTGGAAGCGCTGCAGCCCGTCGTCCCACAGCGGCGGGTCCTCCGACAGCACGTCCAGCCGCATGCGCAGGTCTTCGGCGCGCTTGCTGTCGTGCGTGGACGTCGCGAGCATCGAGTGCGCGCGAAAGCGCAGGCGGCTCTGGTTGGCCGAGTGGAAAGCGGCCGGCGAGATGCCGAAGGTGCGCGGGTCGCCGCCGACGTCGTTGAGCGACACCAGCCGCACGTAGCGGTAGAAGGCCGTGTCCTCCACCGCTTTTGCCATCACTGGCGCCGTGAACTGCTGCCAGCGGGCGATGAAGCGCGCCCGCAACTTGGGATCCGCCTGCGCCGCTTCGCCTTCGCCGAGCAGCACGTCGCGCAGGTGGTCGAGCACGGCGGCCTCGGCGCTGCCCAGGCGCCGCTTGGCCGAGGCGATGGCCCAGTCGATGTGCTGCCGGTCGCTGGCGCTGGGCGCTTCGTCGTCGCGCAGGTAGGTGCGGTACACCGGGAAAGCCGCGGCCGTCTCGGCCAGGGCCACCCGCAGGCGCGGGCGCGTGAAGTCGCAGGTGCGGCGGTTGGCGCGCGTGATGTGGTGGATGGCCGTGGCCAGCCAGCGCAGCTCGGAAAACAAGGCCGTGTAGATGATGACCTTCTTGCAGCGGTAGACGATTTCGTCGTAGTCCTGCGCCTCGCCCGTGAAGCCGCGGTACAGCGCGTCGATTTCGGCCTCGCGCGAGCTGTCGACGAACAGGCCATTCACCATGGCGGAGAAGCGGTAGCCCGTGTCGCCGTGCACCGGCCAGGCTTCCGGCAGGTTCTCGTGCTCCGCGAGGATCTTCTCGACGACCAGGTACAGCGCGCGCGGCTCCTGGCCGGCGATCGTCGCCTCGCGCGCGTAGTGGGACTGCAGGCGCTCGAAGTACTGCTGCGGGTCCGACAGGCCATCGGGGTGGTCGATGCGCAGGCCCGACAGCTGGCCGTTGCGCAGCCAGCGCAGCACCAGGCGGTGCGTCGCCTCGAACACCGAGTGCTGCTCCATGCGCAGGCCGGCCAGCGTGTTCACGTCGAAGAAGCGCCGGTAGTTGACGTCGTCGCTGGCCACGCGCCAGTTGGTCAGGCGGTAGGCCTGGCGCGAGATCAGCGCATCGAGCGCATCGAAGCTCGCGGCATTGCCGACGTGGCCGTTCAGGTGCTTCAGGCAATTGGCGACCCAGTCGGCCAGCCAGTCGTGCTTGCGCACCAGGCGCGCCAGCGTCTGCTTGTACACGGCGGCATCGCGCGATCGGGCGCGCTTGCCGCTCTCGTCCTGCACCGTCCGCGGCGGCAGGCGCTCGAACGAGCCCAGCAGCGAGGCCGCGACGGCGTGGCTGTCGGCCTCGGCCTCGCTGCGTGCGCCGGGCGCGGCCAGCACCGCGAAGATGTCGGGGTAGTGGCTGGGGTCGATGCGGAAGCGGTGGTTCCAGTAGTGCAGCGAGAACTCGCCGGCATGGGCGTCGAAATGCAGCTGGATCTCGCCGGCTTCCAGCACGCGGCCGTAGTGGTCGCCCAGCACCGGCAGCAGCACGCGGCCGGTCATCTCCGGCGCGACGGGATGCCATTCGATGTCGAAGGTCTGCGCGTGCGCGGAGGCGGGGCCGTTCTCGAGCACGTCCAGCCACCAGGCGTTGTCGGCCTCGAGCACACCCATGTGGTTGGGGACGACGTCCAGCACCTGGTTCATGCCGTGCGCGTGCAGCGCCTCGCACATGCGGTCGTAGGCGCGGGCGTCGCCGACCTCGGCGTTCAGCGCGTTGTGGTCGATGATGTCGTAGCCGTGCGTGCTGCCCGGCCGCGCGCGCAGGTACGGCGAGCTGTACAGGTGGCTGATGCCCAGCGCGTGCAGGTAGGGGATGGCGCGCGTCACCATGTCGAAGGTGCAGTCCTTGTGGAACTGCACGCGGTAGGTGGCGACGGGGACGTGCGCCGTGTGCAGCGGCGGCAGGTCGGTGGCCGCGGAATCGGCGGGCGCGGGACCGCTGCGCTCGGCGCGCAGCACCGACGCCAGCGACGCGAAGCGCGAATCGCTCGCCAGGTCGTCCACGGTCACGGGCAACTTGCGCCGCCAGTTGGGGTAGCGGTCCTCCGTCGTGCCGGGCACGTTCACCTGCAGCAATTGCCCCGTGACGTCTTCCAGCTGAACGCCGACGAGCCAGCACGGCGTGCGGGCGAGGTAGGCGTAGACGGCGTCGACGAATGCCGGTGTGGCGTCGGGCAGGGAGGTCGGTTGCACCGTGACGCCAGACGGCAGCAGCTGTTCGCGCTCCAGCGCCAGCAGCAGGCGCGCTCGGTCCTGGGCACGGTCGACGACGTGCTGCTCGCGCGCGGCGTCGTTCGGGTAGAGGTTCAACTGCGCCAGCACGCCCATGTCCTCGCCCAGCCAGAAGCCGCGCAAGGTGGGCAGGTCGTGCGTGCTGACGACGGCCAGCGCCTGCGCGTGCCATTCCGCGGGCGGCTTGAAGGCGCCGTCTTCCGTGCGCTCGAAGAGCAGCGGCCGGTACGACAGCAGGGCGTGGTCGGCCATCGCCTCGCGCATGCGCGGGGCCACGTTGCCCAGGTCCTCGCCGATCACCATGCACTCGTGCCGGTGGCTTTCCAGCGCCAGGATGCCCAGCATCTCCTCCAGCGGGTAGCTCACGTAGGTGCCGCCCTGGTCGCTGGTCCAGAAGAGCCGCATCAGGCTCATGACGTGGTCCAGGCGCAGGGCGCCGGCGTGCCGCATGTTGGCGCGCACGGTCTCGATCCACGGCGCGAAGCGCGCATGCCGCAGCGCGACGGGGTTGACCGGCGGCAGGCCCCAGTCCTGCCCGAGGGCGTTGAGCGGGTCGGGCGGCGCGCCCACGTGCATGCCCAGCGCGTACAGGCGCGGCTGGACCCAGGTTTCCGCGCCGCCTTCGTTGGAGCCGACGGCCAGGTCGCAGTACAGGCCCAGCCCCATGCCGCGGCTGCGCGCGTAGCGCTGCACGCTTTCCAGCTGCTGCTCGGCCAGCCACTGCAGCCAGAAGCGGAAGCGCACGTCGGACGCATGCGCGCGCGCGAAAGCCTTCACGGGTTCCGCATCGACCTCGCGGTATTCCTTGGGCCACGCCGGCCAGCCCCAGACGGCCGGGTCCTGCCGGAAGAAGTGCGCCTGCAGCGCTTCGAACAAGGCGTGGCGGCCGAGCGTCGCTTCGCGCTGCTTCACGAACGCCTCGAAGTGCGCCGCGCGCGGGCTGTGGCGGGCGATCTCCTTCGCCTCGAAGTGGCGCCACAGCAGCTGCAGCACTTCCTCCTTGGCCGCGGCGACGCCGGCGTAGTCCACGAACTCGGTTTCGCGCAGCGCGTGCAGCCGCGCGTGGAACGCGTCCGAGTTCACGTGCACGGAGGCCTCACGGCAGCCGCCCTGGTCGATGAGCAGTTGCACGTCGAGGTAGATGGGGTTCAGCGCGTTGCGGCTGGACGGGCTGTAGGGGCTGGCGACCTCGGGCCGGTGCGGGAAGAGGGCGTGCAAGGGACTCAGGCCGATGAACGACGCGCCCTGGCGCGAGGCGATCTCCACCAGCCGGCGCAGGTCGCCGAAATCGCCGATGCCCCAGTCGTGCGAGGACTTCAGCGCGTAGAGCTGCACGGTGCAGCCCCACCAGCGCTCGCCGGCTTCCAGCGCGGGCGGCGTCCAGCAACGGCGCGGCGCGACGATGACGAGGCATTCGTCCGCGCCTTCCACGACGAGGTCCCAATAGCCGCGTTCGAGGTCGGCGGGCAGCTCGACGGCGCCATGGCCCTTGCGTGCCCGCGCACCCTTGGCGGCATCGCGCGGCTTCAGCTGCCACGCGCCGGGCTGCGGCTGCCCGTGCCATTCGATGCGCAGCGCCGTGCCCTCGACAGCGACGACGGCGCGCGGGAAGCCCGGCCCGGATTCGGAGGGCGAATCGCCTGACACCCCCATCGCCGCGAGCGCGCGCCGCAGCACGTCCTCGGCCACGTGCAGGTCCTCGCCCCAGAAGCTGCTGTAGCGCAAGGCGACGCCGCTGCGCTGCGCCAGCGTCGCAACCTCGTGCGAGACCTCGTTCATGGCTGCGCGCCCATCCACCAGCGGGCGGACCAGGCGGGCCACACGCCTTCAGCGGTGCCGTCGGGCCACGCGTGAGAGAACAGCACCTGAGGCTCCACCAGGGCCAACGATGGCTCTTTCGCCGTCACGGGCTGCGGGCCCACGTTCAGCTGCAGCACGATGGCCTGGCCGTCTTCGTAGCGCCAGCACGCCTCGATGCCCGTCTCGCCGACGCGATGCGCGGTGTGGCTGCCGGTGGCAAGCAGGTGGTGCCGCGGCGCGAAGTGCAGCCGGCGCACGCGCAACGCCTCCTGCACCATCTCCAGCCAGCGGCGGCCGTCGTCCGAATCACGCTGCGCTTCGTCGGGGCGGCTCGCATCGAAAGTCTCCGGGCTGCACGGGTCGGGCAGCGCGGCCTGCGCGACGTGGCCGAACTCGCGCTTGCGCCCTTCGCGCACCGCGTCGCGCAGGTCGCCTTCCCAGTCGGCGAAGTAGAGGAAGGGCGTGGCCGAGCCGAATTCCTCGCCGAAGAACAGCATCGGGATCGCCGGCGTCAGCAGCGCGAGCAGCGTGGCCAGCGGAGCGGCGCCGGGCGGAACGAGCTGGCGCAGGCGCTCGCCGAAGGGCCGGTTGCCTGTCTGGTCGTGGTTGTGCGCGAAATTCACCAGTGCGCCCAGCGGTTGCGCGGGCGCTTCGCGCGGGTCGATGCGCGCTCCGCCTTCGCGGCGCTCCGAGGGCTCGTACAACATGCCGTGCGTGAGGCAACGGGCCAGGTGGTTGAGCGGCTCGTCGCCGTAGTCGTGGTAGTAGCGCTGGGTCTCGCCCGTCAGCGCCACGTGCACGACGTGGTGGAAGTCGTCGTTCCACTGCGCGTCGTAGCGGCTGGGCTGTGCGCGCGGCGCCAGCCAGGCGTACTCGTTGTTCTCGTTCTCGAGCACCAGGTGCACGTGGCGACCGGCCGTGGCGGCACGCACCGTGTCCGAGATCTCCTTGAGGATGTGCGTGCGACCCTTGTCGACGATCGCGTGCACCGCATCGAGCCGCAGGCCGTCGATGCGGAATTCCTGCACCCAGTACAGCGCGTTGTGCACGAAGAAGTCGCGCACCACGCGGTTGAGCGGGCCGTCGTAGTTGATCGCCGCGCCCCAGGGACTGGCGTGCGTTTCCGAGAAGAACTGCGGCGCATAGCGGCCCAGGAAGTTGCCCGACGGGCCGAAGTGGTTGTAGACCACGTCGAGGAACACCATCAGGCCCAGGCGGTGCGCCTGCTGGATGAAGTGCTTGAGCCGGTCGGGCGTGCCGTAGCGCTCGTGCGGCGCGAAGGGCAGCACGCCGTCGTAGCCCCAGCCGAAGCGGCCGGGAAAGTCGGCCACCGGCATCAGCTCGATCGCCGTGATGCCCAGCTGCGCGAGCGACTCGAGCCGCTCGCACGCAGCGTCGAACGTGCCTTCGCGCGTGAAGGTGCCCGTGTGCAGCTCGTACAGCACGACCTCGTTCCACGGCCGCCCGCGCCAGTCGCCGTCCCATTCGAACTGCAGCGGGTCGACGACCGCGCTCGGGGCGAACACGCCGTAGGGGTTCTGGCGCGAGGCCGGGTCGGGCACCAGCAGCTCGTGGTCGATGCGCCATTGGTACAGCGTGCCGGCGGAGGCTTCCTCCACCGTGCATTCCCACCAGCCTTGCGAGTCGCACTCGGCCGCGTGGAACTGCGCGACCGTGGCGCCAGCGCCGGGGTAGGTCGCCACTTCGGCCTGCCGAGCCGTCGGTCCCCACAGCCGGAACACCACGCCGCCGCCCGGCAGCGGCGTCGCGCCGAACGGCATCTCGTGGCTACAACGCATCCCCGCGGCCTTTCACGGGCTGCGTGAGCACGGCCATCGCATGCGCGGCCAGCTCGAACTTGTCTTCGGCGTCCACGCGCCGCGTGCCCGCCAGCGAGGCGTCGTCGGACGTGTCCACGCGCACGCGCCATTCGCCTTCGGCGACGGGCGTCTGCGGCAGCGTGAACGACACTTCCTCGTCGGACGCGTTGAACAGCAGCAGCACGCTGTCGCAGGGCTTGCCGCCCGGCACGAAGGCGCCGTCGGCCAGCGCCGCGATCACGCGCACCTGCGGGTCGGCCCATTCCTCGGTGGTCATGGGCAGGCCCCAGACGCTGTACCACGCGATGTCGCGGCGGCCTTCGCCGTCTTCCTCGCCGGTGTACCAGCGGTCGGCGCGCAGCACGGGCAGCTCGCGGCGCAGGTCGACGAGCGCCCGCACGAAGGCGAGCAGGGCATCGGAGCGGCGCTCCTCGGTCCACTCGTACCAGCTGATCGGGTTGTCCTGGCAATAGGCGTTGTTGTTGCCGCATTGCGTGCGGCTCATCTCGTCGCCGCCGAGCAGCAGGGGCACACCGCGCGAGACGAACAGCGTGGCGAGGAAATTGCGCTTCTGGCGCTCGCGCAGCTGCACGATCTCGGCCTTCTCGGTCGGCCCTTCGAAGCCGCAATTCCAGCTGCGGTTGTGGCTCTCGCCGTCCTGGTTGTCCTCGGCGTTCGACTCGTTGTGCTTGTGGTTGTACGAGACGAGGTCGTGCAGCGTGAAACCGTCGTGCACCGTCACCAGGTTCACGCTGGCGCACGGCGTGCGCCGGCTGGGGCCGTAGATGTCCGCCGAGCCGCACAGGCGCGCCGCGAAGTCCGCGACCGCGCCGCCTTCGCCGCGCCAGAAGTCGCGCACGCTGTCGCGGTAACGGCCGTTCCATTCCGACCAGCCCTGCGGGAAGCCGCCCACCTGGTAGCCGCCGGGCCCGACGTCCCACGGCTCGGCGATGAGCTTCACCTTCTTCAGCACCGGGTCCTGCGCGACGGCCGAGAGAAAGGGCGAGCGGTGGTCGAAACCGCCGGAGCCGTTGCGCGCGATGGCCGGCGCCAGGTCGAAGCGGAAGCCGTCGACGTGCATCTCCTCGACCCAGTAGCGCAGGCTATCCATCACCAGGCGCAGCGTCGCCGGATGGCTCACGTCGAGCGTGTTGCCCGTGCCGGTGAAGTCCATCATGTGGCGGCGGTCCTCGGCGAGGCGGTAGTACGAAGGGTGGTCGATGCCCTTGAACGACAGCGTGGGGCCCAGGTGGTTGCCTTCGCAGGTGTGGTTGTAGACCACGTCGATGATCACTTCGAGCCCGGCGGCGTGCAGCGCCTTGACCATGCGGCGGAAGTCGTTGGGGTCGCCGCCGGCGCAGTAGCGCGGCTCGGGCGCGAAGAAGCCGACCGTGTTGTAGCCCCAGTAGTTCGACAGGCCCATGTCGATCAGGCGCCGCTCGTCGTTGTAGGCCTGCACGGGCAGCAGCTCGATGCTGGTTACGCCCAGGCGCTTGAAGTGCGCGATGGCGGCGTCGGAGGCGATGCCCGAGAAGGTGCCGCGGATCGCGGGCGGCAGCTCCTCCATCTGCATCGTCACGCCGCGCACGTGCGCCTCGTAGAACACCGTGTCGTGCATGGGGATGCGGGGCCGCTCGTCGCCTTCCCAGTCGAAGGACGGGTCGACCACGATGCACTTGGCGGCGATCGCGCCGTTGTCCGTCGTGTCGACCTTCAGGTCGCGTTCGGCGCTGCCCAACTTGTACGCGTACTGCCACGCGGCGCCGTGCATCACGCGGTCGATCGCCCGCGCATAGGGGTCGAGCAGCAGCTTCTTCGGGTTGCAGCGGATGCCGGTCTCGGGCGCGTAAGGCCCGTGCACGCGGTAGCCGTAGCGCTGCCCGGCCTTCAGGCCCGGGACGAAGCCATGCCAGACGTCGTCGGTGCGGCAGGGCAGCGCGATGCGCGCTGTCTCGCGCGCGCCGCTGTCGTCGAACAGGCACAGCTCGACCTTCTCCGCGACGCTGGAGTGGAGGGCGAAGTTGACCCCGGCGGCCTCCACGGTCGCGCCCAGCGGCCAGGGGTGGCCGCGCTCGCAGCGAGGCGTCGCCGCGGGGTCGGCGTGGGAATGCTCCGAAGTGCGGCGGGCGGCGTGTGGCTTGGCGACGGCACGAGCCGTCATGCAGGCACCTCGACCCTTTCAGGATGGGCCGCGTGCTCGATGCCCGTTGCCTTGGGCGGCAATTGCACCTTCCCGGCACGCGCCGGGAAGTAGCCGGCCGGCACCACGACGATGCCGCTGTCGGTCACGTGGAAGCGGCGGCGATCCTCGTCCTCGTCGTAGCCGATGCGCACGTTGGCCGGCACGTCGTTGTCCTGGTCGATGATGGCGCGGCGCACCTGCGCGCCGCGGCCGATGCGCGAGCGCTCCATGATGATGCAGTGCTCCAGGCGCGCATGGCGCTCCACGATGACCGAGCGGCGCAGCATGGCGTGGTCGAGGGTGGCGCCGTCCACGACGCTGCCGCTGCCGACCACGGAGCGGTTGATGACGCCGTTCTCGATCTGCGCGGACTCGGTCTGGTCAGGGCTGGCGTAGATGGGCCATTGGCGGTTGGTCATGCGAAAGCGCGGCGCGGCGCCGAGCGTGTCGAAGTGCGCGTCGAAGTATGCGTCGATCGTGCCGACGTCGCGCCAGTAGCCGTGCTCCTCGTAGGGCTCCACGCCGGGGATCAGGTTGGTGTCGAAGTCGTAGGCCATCAGGCGGTGGCTCTTCACCATCTGCGGCAGGATGTGCTTGCCGAAGTCGCTGGTGTGCTCCTCGTGCATGCGGTGCAATTGCTCCAGCAGAACGTCGGTGTCGAAGATGTAGTTGCCCATCGACGCCAGCGCGTGCGAGCGGCTGCCCGGCATGGGGCGGGCGCTGCGCGGCTTCTCGCGGAATTCGACGATGCGGTGCTTGTCGTCGGTGTCGACGATGCCGAATTCGCCGCACTGCTCCAGCGGCACCGGCAGCGTGGCCACGGTGGCGTGCGCGCCCGTCTTCACGTGGAAGTCCAGCATCTGCCGGATGTCCATGCGGTAGATGTGGTCCGCGCCGAACACGGCGACGATGTCCGGCTTGAAGCTTTCGATCAGGAAGATGTTCTGGTAGATCGCGTCGGCCGTGCCCTGAAACCACTCGCGGCCGTTGCGCATCTGCGGCGGCACCACGGTGATGAACTGCTGCGGCATGAAGCGCGCCATGGTCCATGTCTGGCGCACGTGCTCGATCAGCGACTGCGACTTGTACTGCACCAGCAGGTAGGTCGAGTAGATCTCCGAGTTGACCAGGTTGGACAGCACGAAGTCGACGATGCGGTGTTTGCCATTGAAGGGAACGGCCGGTTTGCAGCGGTTGGCGGTAAGGGGGTGCAGGCGCGAGCCTTCACCGCCGGCCATGACGAAAGCCAGGACGTTTCTAGTGGCGGGCATGGACAACTCCGGGTAATGCTTGGGTGAGGTCACAGGGTTGGTCTGAAAAGATGAGCGTTGCCAGCGGTGGCAGCGTGAATTCCAGGGTGGCGCCCTGGCCGTGCATCGGCTGGTGCGCGGCATGCGCGCGCCCCAGGTTGCCGACGCCGCTGCCGCCGTAAACGGCGGCGTCGCTGTTGAGGACTTCGTACCAGTCGCCCGCATGGGGCACGCCCAGCCGCAGCCCGAAGCGGGGCTGCGGCGTCATGTTCACCACCACGACGGCCAACGGCTGGCCGGGTTCGCCGCGGCGCACGAACGCGAGGATGTCAGGGTCGTAGTGCTCCAGCGGCAGCCAGCTGAAGCCCACGGGGTCGAAATCGTGTACGTGCAGCGCCGGCATGCGCCGGTACGCGGCGTTCAGGTCCGAGACCCAGTGCGCCACACCCGCGTGGAAGGGCCGCGCCCACAGGTGCCAGTCGAGCGTGCGCTCGTGGTGCCACTCGTCGGGCTGCGCGAACTCGCCGCCCATGAAGAGCAGCTTCTTGCCCGGGTGCGTCCACATGTAGCCGTACAGGTTGCGCAGGCCGGCGAAGCGCTGCCAGTCGTCGCCGGGCTGGCGCCCGAGCAGGCTGCCCTTGCCGTACACCACCTCGTCGTGCGACAGCGGCAGCACATAGTTCTCGGCGAAGGCGTACACCGCGGAGAAGCGGATGTCATCGCCGTGCCAGCGGCGGAAGAAGTGCGGGCGCGACACGTAGCGCAGCGTGTCATTCATCCAGCCCATGTTCCACTTCATGCCGAAACCCAGGCCGCCGTGGTGCACGGGCCGCGACACGCCGCCCCACGCCGTGGACTCCTCGGCGATCATGTGCACGTCCGGGAACTGGCCGTACACGGCGGAGTTCAGGTCCTGCAGGAAGTGCACGGCCTCCAGGTTCTGGTTGCCGCCGTACTGGTTGGGCACCCACTCGCCCGGGCCGCGCGCGAAATCGAGGTACAGCATCGACGCCACCGCGTCCACGCGCAGGCCGTCGAAGTGGTACTTCTCCAGCCAGAAGAGGGCGTTGGAGATGAGGAAGTCGCGCACCTCGTAGCGGCCGTAATTGAAGATGAGGCTTTGCCACTGCGGGTGGAAGCCCTTGCGCGGGTCGGCGTGCTCGAACAGTTCCGTGCCGTCGAAGCGCGCGAGGCCATGCGCGTCCGAAGGGAAGTGCGAGGCCACCCAGTCCAGGATCACGCCGATGCCCGCCTGGTGCAGCGTGTCCACCAGCACCATCAGGTCCTGCGGCGTGCCGTAGCGCGCGCTCGGCGCGAAGTATCCGGTGGTCTGGTAGCCCCAGGAGCCGTAGAACGGGTGCTCGGTGATGGGCAGCAGCTCCACGTGCGTGAAGCCCATGTTGTGGCAGTGCGTGGCCAGGCGGCGCGCGATGTCGCGGTAGTTGAGGAAACGGCCGTCCTCCTCGCGCTGCCACGAGCCCAGGTGCACTTCGTAGATCGACATCGGCGCGTCGTGCGACTGCACGACGCCACGCCGGGCCATCCACTCGCGGTCGCCCCAGTCGTGCGAGATGTCCCACACCTGCGACGCGGTGCCGGGCGGGTGCTCGGCGCGGAAGCCGTAGGGGTCGGCCTTGTCGAACCACTCGCCGTTGGGCCCCTGGATGCGGTACTTGTAGCAGTCACCGGCGCGCGCGTTCTCGACCGTGCCCATCCAGCGGCCGGTGCCGTCGTCGATGCGGTGCAGGGGCTGGCAGTTCCAGCCGTTGAACGAGCCGATGACACCGACGAAGCGTGCGTTGGGCGCCCACACCGCGAAGTGCGTGCCGTGCTGCACCGGATGGGCGCCCATCACCTCGAACTGCCGGTGGTGATGCGCGCCGTGCCAGCTTCCGGCAAGGCTCCCCGCGTTGCCGTTCTGCGCCCTTGTGGTTGTGTACTCGCCCATGTTCTCCGCCGAACCAGAGCGAACGATTCTGGGGCGCGGTACGGGAGAGCTATGAAGGAAGCGTTGACGTGGCGGCGTAGTCCCGCGCCTACACCGGAAGCGGCGCCTGAACTACTTGGCGCCGGGAGGGCGAATGACGGAAATGCGAGTGCGCGCCGACTCGACCGTGCGATTTGCGTGAAGGATTTGCTCGACCATGGGAAAGCCGCGCCTGTGCTACACGCCGAGGTACTGGTCGAGCAGCGCCGGCTGCGCGCGCAGCTCATCGGAAGAGCCGGTGAACACCACCTCGCCCTTGACGAGGATGACGTTGCGGTCGGTGACCTGCGTGACGTGCTTCCAGTTCTTGTCGACGATCACGCTGGAGATGCCGCTTTCACGGATGAGCGCGCAGATGCGCCAGATCTCGCGGGCGATGAGCGGCGCGAGGCCTTCGGTCGCCTCGTCGAGGATCAGCACGTCGGGGTTGGTCATCAGCGCGCGGCCGATGGTGAGCATCTGCTGCTCGCCGCCCGAGAGCTGCTGCCCGCCGTGGCCCAGGCGCTCTTTCAGGCGCGGGAAGGTGTCTAGCACGCGGGCATAGGTCCAGTCGCGCTGGCCGCGCGTTCCCGCGCGTGCGGCCATCTCGAGGTTTTCCTTCACCGACAGGTTGCCGAAGATGCCGCGGCCCTCGGGCACGTAGGCGATGCCCAGCTGGGCGATCTCGTACGGCGCGCGGCCCGTCATCTCCTTGCCGGCGACTTGGACCGTGCCCCCGCGCGGCTTGACCAGCCCCATGAGCGTCTTGAGCAAGGTGCTCTTGCCCATGCCGTTGCGGCCCATGAGGCCCACGGTCTCGCCGCGCGCGACGTGGAAGTCGATGCCGCGCAGGATGTGGCTCTGGCCGTAGTAGGTGTGCAGCCCCTTGGCTGCGATGAGCATGTCCGTCATGCGTGCTCCTCGCCGAGGTACGCCGCCTGCACGTTGGCGTCGGCGCGCACCTGCGGCGGCGTGCCGCTGGCGATGACCTGCCCGTTGACCATCACCGTCAACTGGTCGGCCAGCGCGAACACGGCGTCCATGTCGTGCTCGACGAGCATCATGGCGTGCCCGGGCTTCAGCTTCAGCAGCAGTTGCACCATGCGCTCGGCTTCGGCCGTGCCCATGCCGGCCAGCGGCTCGTCCAGCAGCAGCACGCGCGGGCCGGTGGCGAGCGTCATCGCGATCTCGAGCTGGCGCTGCTCGCCGTGGCTGGTCGCGCCCGCCGTGGCGTTGCGGCGGTCTTTCAGGCCGGCCAGTTCCAGCGCGCGCTCGGCCCGCTCGTTGGTCGCCGCGAAGCCCGTCGCCAGGTTCAGCCAGCGCGCGGCGTGCGGCTGGCGCGATTGCGCGGACAGGCGCACGTTCTCCCACACCGTGAAGGGCAGGAAGATGTTGGTCTTCTGGTAGCTGCGGCCCAGGCCCGCGCGCGAGATCTTTTCGGGGTTCCAGCCCGTGACGTCGTGGCCCGCCAGCACCACGCGGCCGCTGGTGGGCGGCAGGTCGCCCGAGAGCAGGTTGGTCAAGGTGGACTTGCCCGCGCCGTTGGGCCCGATCACCGCATGGATGCGGCCCTGGTGCAGCTCGAGCGAGACGTCGTTCACCGCGGCGAGGCCACCGAAGCGCTTCGTGAGGTTCGATGCGACGAGCAGCGCGTCACTCATGCGCCTGCTCCTTGCGCGCGAGGATGCGCGCCGCCGCGCCCATGAGTCCGCGCGATGCGAAGGTGACGACCAGCACGATGAACAGGCCCATCCACAGCTGCCAGTGCTTGCCGGTCTGGAAGGAGCCGACGGCGGGCAGGTCCTGGAAGAAGTGCAGGAGCCACTCGAAGGCGAAGGCGCCGACGATCGCGCCGGCGAAGTTGCCCATGCCCCCGAGGATGACCATCATGATCGCGTGCGCGCTCATGTGGAAGCCCATGAGCTCCGGGTTCACGAAGCCGGTCTGCGCGGCCCACAGGTAGCCCGCCAGGCCCGCGAGCCCACCGGCCAGCGTGAAGGCCGCCAGCTTGTAGCCGAAGGTGCCGAAGCCGATGGCGCGCATGCGGTGCTCGTTGACGCGGATGCCCGCGAGCGCGCGGCCGAACGGGCTGAACAGCAGGCGGCGCAGGAAAAGGTACGTGGCCAGCAGCATCGCCAGCACGAAGTAATAGAAGGCCGTCTTGTTCTCCAGGTCGAACAGCACCGCTTTCGGCTTGAAGTTGACGTAGAGGCCGTCGGAGCCGCCCAGCACCTTGTTGTCGAAGAACAGGTAATAGACCATCTGCGCGAAGGCCATCGTCACCATGATGAAGTAGATGCCCTTGGTGCGGACCACGAAGAAGCCGATCACCAGCGCCGCCAGCGCCGAGGCGCCCACCGATGCCGGCAGCGTCCACCACAGGCTCGCGGCTTCGCCTTGCGGCGTGACGAAGGCGAGCGTGTAGCCCGCGAGGCCGAAGAAGGCCGCATGCCCGAGCGACACGAGGCCGGTCACGCCCAGCAGCAGGTCCAGGCTCATCGCGAAGATCGCCAGGATCATCATGCGTGCCACGACCTGCGCATAGAAGTCGGTGCCCACGAAAGGAAAGACGGCGAGCGCGAGGAAGCCCACGGCCAGCACGGCGTTCAGGCTGCGCGGCAGCGACTCGAGGTTGGCCTTGGTGCTCATTGCTTGAACAGGCCCTCGGGACGCCACAGCAGCACGGCGGCCATCAGCATGTAGACCAGCATGCCGGCGACCTGCGGCAAGAGCACCTTGCCGAAGGTGTCGACGAAGCCCACCAGCAGCGCGGAGATGAGCGCACCGCGCACGGAGCCGATGCCGCCGATCACCACGACCACGAAGCACATGATCAGCACCTGCGAGCCCATGTTCGGGTACACGCTGGAGATCGGCGAGGCGATCATGCCGGCGACAGTGGCCAGAGCCACGCCGATCGCGAACACGATGGCGTGGATGAACTTGATGTTGACGCCCAGCGCCTCGGTCATGTCGCGGTTGAAGGCGCCCGCGCGGATCTTCATGCCCAGGCGCGTCTTCGAGATCAGGAAGTACAGGCCGAGCGCGAGCAGGATGCACACGCCCGACATGAAGAGGCGGTACACCGGGTAGGACATCGTGTCGGTGAGGGGGATGGACGCGGAAAGCAGCGACGGGATGGTCACGCCGTGCACGTCGTCGCCCCACAGCAGCGAGCGCGACTCCTCGAAGATGTAGATCAGGCCGAAGGTGAGCAGCACCTGGTCGAGGTGGTCGCGGTCGTAGAAATGGCGGAACAGCAGGCGCTCCAGCAGCAGGCCGAAGGCGACCGACAGGAGCGCGCCGCCGACCACGGCGATCGTGAAGCTGCCCGTCAGGCTGGAGAGCGACCACGCCAGGTACGCGCCCAGCATGTAGAAGCTGCCGTGCGCCAGGTTCACCACGCCCATGATCCCGAAGATCAGCGTCAGGCCTGCGGCGAGCATGAACAGCAGCAGGCCGTACTGCACGCTGTTCAGCAGCTGGATCAGGAAGTTGGAGACGTCCATCAGGCGTTGCGGCGCGCGAACAGCAGCAGGCCGCCGAGCACGGCGAACAGGCCGCCGCACACGCGGTTGATCCACCGCACCACGTGCGCCTGCCGCAGCCAGGGCGCGACGCGCCCGACGCCGAATGCGCCCGCGCCGAGGATCAGGAAGTCGCCGAGCACGAAGGTGAGCGACAGCAGCAGGAACTGCGGCAGGAACGGCGCCGAGGGGTCGATGAACTGCGGGAAGAACGCCGTGAAGAAGAGGAGCGACTTCGGGTTGCTCGCGCCGACCAGCACGCCCTGCATGAAGAGCGACCCGCCGCGCGGCGGGCCGGCTGCGCCCATGTCGAGGCCGCCCGCGCCGCGGAAGGTGCGGATGCCCAGCCAGACCAGGTAGGCCGCGCCGATCACCTTGAGCGTCGTGAACGCGGCCTCGGATGCCGCAAGCACCGCGCCGAGGCCAAGGGCCGACAGCACCATGATGGCGAAGTTGGCTGCCAGCGCGCCCGACAGGGAGGCCAACGCACGCCATGGGCCGTGGTTCACGGAGTTCGTGAGCGTCATCAGCATCGTCGGGCCGGGCGTGACGATCAGCAGCGTCACCGCAACCAGGAAGAGGAGATAGGTCGAAAGCGTCATCGGGAGATGCGAGGGTCAAAAAAATGGGAGGCCTTCACCTCCCATTGTCGCGTCGCGAGGGAATCAGCCCATCTTGCAGCCGGCGCCGGAGTCGGACAGCGCCTTGGCGGCCACGCCGATCACCTTGTTCTCCTTGTTCTCGACGCGGCGCAGGTAGATGTCCTGGATCGGGTTGTGCGCCTGGCTCATGGTCCACGTGCCGCGCGGGCTGTCGATCTTCGCGCCTTCCATGGCCTTGTACAGGGCCTGCTTGTTCGACAGGTCGCCCTTCACTGCGTTGGCGCCTTGCACCAGCAGCAGGCCCGTGTCGTAGCCCTGCACCGCGTAGACGTCGGGCTGCAGCTTGAACTGCGTGGCGTAGGCCGTGCGGAACTGCCTGTTGCGCGGCGTGTCGAGCGAATCGCTGTAGTGCATCGTGGTCATGATGCCGTCGGCCGCGGGGCCGGCTGCATCGAGCACGCCTTCCGTGAGGAAGCCCGAGCCCCACAGCGGGATCTTGTCCTTCAGGCCCGCAGCCGCGTAGTCGCGGATGAACTTGGCCGCGCCGCCACCGGCGAAGAAGCACGCCACCGCATCGGGCTTGATCGACGCGATCTCGGTGAGCAGCGCCTGGAACTCGACGTTCGGGAAGGGCAGGCCCAGCTCCTTCACGATCGTGCCGCCGGCCTTGGTGTAGCTGTCGCGGAAGCCTTCGAAGGCTTCGTCGCCCGCCGCGTACTTCCAGGTGATCCACACAGCCTTTTTCAGGCCCTTGTCGACCATCGGCTTGCCCAGCGCCAGCGTGGGCTGCGAGTTGGTGAACGAGGTGCGGAAGACGTTGGGGGCGCACAGCGCGCGCGTGGCGGCATGCACGCCCGCGTTGGGGATCAGGCTGAGGACGCCGGAGTCGCGCGCGACCTTCTGGATGCCCATCTGCACGCCCGAGTGCACGGTGCCGATGAGCACGTCGACCTTGTCGCGCTGCACGAGCTGCGTGGCGTTCTCAACGCCCTTGGCCGGCTCGGACTGGTCGTCCACCTTGAACCACTCGATCTCGCGGCCGCCCAGCTTGCCGCCCTTTTCGGCGATCGCCATGCGCACGCCGTTCTCGATGGCGACGCCCAGCTGCGCGAAGGTGCCGGTGTACGGGAGCATGAGGCCGACGCGCACCTTGTTCGACTGCGCACGAACGATCTGCGGCAGCAGCAGGCCGGTGGACGCGGCGCCGACGATGGCGGCACTGCGGGTGAGGACGAGGCGGCGGGTGGTCATGGGTGGGGGCTCCTTCTTCTGGATTGTTTAGGCTTAAAGTATTTTTAACCCAAGTTCGCCGCGAACGCCACCTGAATTTCCCTACGCGTTCGCCGCCCGCAGCTTGAACCTCTGGATCTTGCCCGTCGCCGTCTTCGGCAGCTCGGGCACGAACTCGATCCAGCGCGGGTACTTGTAGGGGGCGAGCGCGTTCTTCACGTGGACTTGCAGGTCCTCGGCGCTGGCTTGCTGGCCGGGCTTGAGCACGACGTAGGCCTTGGGCTTCACGAGTTCGTCGGTGTCGGCCACGCCGATCACGGCGGCTTCCAGCACCGCTGCATGCGTCATCAGGCAGGCCTCGACTTCGAAGGGCGAGACGTAGATGCCGCCAACCTTGAGCATGTCGTCGCTGCGCCCGCCGTAGGTGTAGAAGCCGTCCTTGTCGCGCGTGTACTTGTCGCCGCTCTTGGTCCATTCGCCGGCGAAGGTGGCCTTCGTCTTGGCGCGGTTGTTCCAGTACATCAGCGCGGCGCTCGGGCCCTTGATCTGCAGCTCGCCGATCTCGCCGTCGCCGCATTCGCGGCCGTCGTCGCCCACGATGCGCAGCTCGTAGCCGGGAACCGCCTTGCCCGTGGTGCCGTAGCGCACCTCGCCCGGACGGTTCGACAGGAAGATGTGCAGCATCTCGGTGGAGCCGATGCCGTCGAGGATCTCGCAGCCGTATTCGGCGGTCCAGCGTTTGCCGATCTCCGCCGGCAGCGCCTCGCCGGCGCTGGTGCACACGCGCATCGCGACATCCGCTTTCTTCGGGCGGTTTGCATCCGCGAGCAGTGCGGCATACAGAGTGGGCACGCCGTAGAAGATCGTGGGCTTGAACCTGGTGAGTACGCCGAAGACATCGGCCGGCGTCGGCCGTGCGGGCCACAGCACCGTGGTGGCGCCCACGCTCATGGGGAAGGTGAGGGCGTTGCCCAGGCCGTAGGCGAAGAACAGCTTGGCGGCGGAGAAGACGAGGTCGTCCTCGCGGATGCCCAGCACGCCGCGGCCATAGAGCTCGGCGGTCTGGATCAAGTGCGAGTGCAGGTGGACCGTGCCCTTGGGCGTGCCGGTGGAGCCGCTCGAATACAGCCAGAAGCAGGGGTCGTCGCTGCACGTGCTTTCGACGCGCGCGTCGGCCGCGCCGGACTGGATCATCGCGGCGACGGAATTCGGCCCGGTCTCGCCCGCGATCACCATCGAGCGCAGCGACCCGATCTTGCCGACCAGCGGCTCGAACGTCGCGAGCAGGGGCTTGGAGGCGAAGAGCACCTGCGCGCGCGAGTCCCGCAACATGAACTCGAAGTCCTTCGTGGTCAGCAGCGTGTTGGCCGCGACCGGCACGACGCCGGCAAGGATGCAGCCGAGGAACACCACCGGCCACTCGAGCGTGTCGAGCATGGCCAGCATCACGCGCGCTTCGGGCGCGATGCCTTGCTTGCGCAGCGCATTCGCGAAGCGATGCGCCTGCTCGGCCAGCTGGCCGTAGGTCAGTTGCGCGCCGCTGGCGCCGTCGATGAACGCGACCTTCTCGCTGCGCGACGCGTTGCGCGCAAGCAGGTCGTGCGCCGCGTTGTAGTCGCGCGGGATCTCGATTCGGGGCGGGGTGCTGCCGTGATCCGCGTGACTGAGGTGCATGGCGTCAGGCCGGCTGCTTCGTCATCGCTGCGACTGCAACCGGCAGCCACTCGCGGCACCAGGCCGTGCCGAGTTCTTCCGGCATCGTGCCGGCGCTGGCGTCGTGGATGAAGAGGTCGCCGATGCGCTGCGCGCCCAGGCCCGACAGGCGCTCGTCGAACTTGCGGCCGCCGAAGGCGAAGGTCTGCTGGTAGGTGCGGTCGCCCAGCGCGATCACGCCGTACTTCACGTGTCCCAGGTACTTGGGATTGGTGTCGAGGGAGTCGTACAGGGCGCGCGCGTTGTCGGGCACGTCGCCGGAGCCGTAGGTGGAGGTGCAGATGAGGTAAAGCGCATCCTCGTCGAAGACGTCGATGGACAAGCCGTCCATCATCGTGATCTCGATCTCGTCGATGAGGCCGGCGCAATCCATCTCGATGGCCTGCGCGACGTACTCGGCCGTGTTGGTCATCGTGCCGACGAGGATCTTGAGCTTCATCCGGTATCTCCGATATGCACTAAACTGCTTGACAGCGGGATGACAGGAAGTATACTGCAATCTTGATCCAGCGCAAGTCCCCCGCAGAAAGTTCTTGACCCATGCAAACCCTGACTGAGCAGGAAGCCCGCGCAACGCTCCCCGAGCTGGGCGCGCGGATCCGCGCCTGGCGGGCGCGCCGGGGCATGACCCGCAAGCAGCTGGCGGAGGACTCGGGCCTGTCCGAGCGCTTCCTCGCCGACGTCGAAGGCGGCAAGGGCAACGCCTCCGTCAATTCGCTGGAGGCAACGGCGCGCGCGCTGAACATCT
Organism: Ramlibacter sp. PS4R-6; assembly: GCF_037572775.1. Taxonomy (NCBI): domain Bacteria; kingdom Pseudomonadati; phylum Pseudomonadota; class Betaproteobacteria; order Burkholderiales; family Comamonadaceae; genus Ramlibacter; species Ramlibacter sp. PS4R-6. Next base: position 2,517,922 of record NZ_JBBHKA010000001.1, read on the forward strand.
CGCTGATCGAGTTGCTGCAGGATTCGCCGCGCCCCGCGCTGGCCCGCGTGCAGGGCCTGCTCGGCCACCTGGACGACACGCAGCTCGACCAGGCCTACCAGCTGCTCACCGACCAGTTCGGCATCGGCGAGGACAAGGGCCGCGACAAGCGGGTCGCGCTCATCGGCCTGCGCGGCGCGGGCAAGTCCACGCTGGGCGAGCAGCTCGCGCAGCAGCGCGGCGTGCCCTTCATCGAACTGGACCGCGAGATCGAGCGCGAGGCCGGCACCAGCATGAACGAGATCCTGCTGCTGCACGGCCAGGCCGGCTACCGCCGCTACGAGCGGCGCGCGCTGCTGCGCATTGCCGACGAATACCCCGAAGGCGTGGTGATGACCACCGGCGGCAGCATCGTGAGCGAGCGAGAGACCTTCGACCTGCTGCAGGGCCGCTTCTATTGCGTGTGGATCAAGGCCAGCCCCGAGGAACACATGGGCCGCGTGGTCGCGCAAGGCGACATGCGCCCCTTCGATTCCACGCGCGGCGCGACCGGGGAGGCGCTGGAGGACCTGCGCCGCATCCTGGCCAGCCGCGAAGCCCTGTATGCGCGAGCCGATGCCGTGGTGGACACGGCGTCGCGCACCGTCAAGCAATCCCTCAAAGACCTCGAGCGGGCCGTGCCCGCCGGCAAGGAGACGAAACGATGAACGCCATGACCGAGCCGCTCCTGTTCAAGCAGGGCGACCGCGAGCTGGTGAGCTTTGCCACCGACCCGTCGAGGTACCGCCACTGGACGCTGGCCGTCGAAGGCGACGTCGCGCGCCTGAAGCTCGACATCGACGAGGAGGGCGGCATCAAGCCCGGCTACAAGCTCAAGCTCAATTCGTACGACCTCGGTGTCGACATCGAATTGCACGATGCGGTCAACCGCATCCGCTTCGAGCATCCCGGCGTGAAGGTGGTGGTGTTCGAAAGCGCCAAGGACCGCATCTGGTGCTCGGGCGCCAACATCTACATGCTCGGTCTTTCGACGCACGCATGGAAGGTGAACTTCTGCAAGTTCACCAATGAGACGCGCAACGGCCTGGAAGACTCCTCCGAGCACGAAGGCCTGAAGTCATTGGCCGCCGTGACGGGTGCGTGCGCCGGCGGCGGCTACGAACTGGCACTGGCCTGCGACCGCATCGTGATGGTCGACGACCGCTCGTCCACCGTGAGCCTGCCCGAGGTGCCGCTGCTCGGCGTGCTGCCGGGCACCGGCGGCCTGACGCGTGTGACGGACAAGCGCAAGGTGCGCCGCGACCTCGCCGACATCTTCTGCACGACCAGCGAAGGCGTGCGTGCCGACCGCGCGCGCGACTGGAAATTGATCGACGCGCATGCCAAGCCGCAGCAATTCCCGCAACTGGTCGACCATGAAATCGCGGCGCTGCGCGCCAAGTCGAACCGCAGCGGCCCGGCGAAGGGCATCACGCTCACGCCGCTGCAAGTGAAGATCGACGAGCAGGGCTACCACTACGCCACCGTCGACGCGCAGGTCGACCGCGACAAGCGCATCGCGACGATCACCGTCCACGCGCCGGCCAAGTCCATCGAATCCACGCCCGAAGCGATCGAGCAGGCCGGCACCGCCTGGTGGCCGCTGCAGTTCGCGCGCGAGCTCGACGACGCCATCCTCAACCTGCGCACCAACGAGCTCGAAGTCGGCACCTGGGTCCTCAAGACGCGCGGCGACCACAACAAGGTCATGCTGGCCGACGAGGTGCTCGAGAAGCACAAGTCGCACTGGCTGGTGCGCGAAACCACCGGCTTGCTGCGCCGCGCGCTCGCGCGCCTGGACGTGACGAGCCGCTCGCTCATCGCGCTGGTGGACGAGGGCTCCTGCTTCGCCGGCACCTTCTACGAACTGGCCCTGGCGTGCGACCGCATCTACATGCTGGACCTGCCGGACTCGCCCGATGCCGCGCCGTCGCTGCAACTGAGCGAAGCCAATTTCGGCCGCTACCCGGCGGTCAATGGCCTCACGCGCCTGCAGACGCGCTTCTACGACGACGCGAAGGCCATCGAGCAATTGCACGGCCTGCAGGACAGCGCCTTGCGCGCCGACCAGGCGCTGGAACTGGGCCTGGTCACGCTCACGCCGGACGACCTCGACTGGGACGAGGAGATCCGCATCATGCTGGAGGAGCGCGCGTCGCTCTCGCCCGATGCGCTCACCGGCATGGAAGCATCGCTGCGCTTTCCGGGCAAGGAGACGATGCTCACGCGCGTCTTCGGGCGCCTGTCCGCGTGGCAGAACTGGATCTTCATCCGCCCCAACGCCGTCGGCGAAGAGGGCGCCCTCAAATTGTTCGGGACCGGCAAGAAGGCCAGGTTCGACTGGAAGCGGATCTGATATGTCCTCGATTGACCTCCAAGCCCTCATCCCCAACAACGTGAACCTGGCGGACAACCGCCAGCTGCAGCGCGCACTGGAAAAGTGGCAGCCCGCCTTCCTGAACTGGTGGGACGAGATGGGCCCGAGCGACTTCAAGGCCAAGGAGGTCTACCTGCGCACCGCCGTCGGCGTGGACGCGCAGGGCTGGGCCAGCTACGGCTACACGCCCATGCCCGACTACCGCTGGGGCATCTTCCTGGCCGACAAGGAAGAGAACCGCAAGATCGGTTTCGGCGACTTCATGGGCCAGGACGTCTGGCAGGAGGTGCCCGGTGAATTCCGCTCGACCTTCCGCCGCCTGATCGTCACGCAAGGCGACACCGAACCGGCGTCCGTCGAGCAGCAACGCATGCTCGGCCACACCGCGCCGTCGCTGTACGACCTGCGCAACCTGTTCCAGGTGAACGTGGAAGAGGGCCGCCACCTGTGGGCGATGGTGTACCTGCTGCACGCGCACTTCGGCCGCGACGGCCGCGAGGAAGCCGAGGAACTGCTCGAGCGCCATTCGGGCGACCCCAACAAGCCGCGCATCCTGGGCACGTTCAACGAGCCCATGGACAACTGGCTGTCCTTCTTCTGCTTCACCTACTTCACCGACCGCGACGGCAAGTTCCAGCTCAAGTCCTTCGCCGAGAGCGCGTTCGACCCGCTGGCGCGCACCACGCGCTTCATGCTGACAGAGGAAGCGCACCACATGTTCGTGGGCGAGACGGGCATCGGCCGCGTCATCAAGCGCACGCTGGAAGTGATGAAGGAGCTCGACACGGACGAACCCGGCGCCATCCGCAACGCTGGCGCCATCGACCTGCCGACGATCCAGCGCTACCTGAACTACTGGTTCACCGACTCGCTCGACCTCTTCGGCTCCGAGTCGTCGTCCAACGCCGCCAACTACTTCAGCAACGGCATCAAGGGCCGGCCCGACGAAGCCAAGTTCGCCGACCACGTCGAGGCCGAGACCACGATGACCCTCCAGGTCCCGGACGGCAAGGGCGGGCTCAAGGACGAGACGATCAGCGTGCGCAACGGCCTGAACGAGGTGACGCGGCTGGAGTACGTCAAGGACTGCAACGTCGGCGTGACGCGCTGGAACATGATGATCAAGCGCGCGGGCGTGGCCTTCGAGCTCAAGCTGCCGTCCACGCGCTTCCGCCGCGACGTCGGCGCGTGGGCCGGCATCCCGACCACGCCCGAGGGCCAGCCGATCACGCAGGCCGAGTTCGACGCGAAGAAGCACGGGTGGATCCCGAGCGAGGACGACCAGCGCTTCGTCAAGAGCCTGATGCAGCGCGTGACCGAGCCCGGCAGGATCGCCGGCTGGATCGCGCCGCCCGACCGCGGCATCAATGCGCAGCCGGTCGAGTACGAGTACGTGAAGCTCTGAGCCCTACGCCGCGGGCTTCAGTTCGATCGGCCCGCCCGCGAAGCGCTCGCCCAGCGCCGTGCCGAGCCAAGCGCGCTCCTCGTCGAGCTTCGCCACCAGCTCCGGCGGGAATTCGGCGGGAAGCAGGCGGAACCGGGGCCCGGGCAGCTCCAGCAGCTTCGTGATGTCGGCCGTGCGGTCGCGCGCGTTCAGTTCGGAGATGGCGCGCACGGCGGCGTCGCTTGCCGATTCGTTGGCGCGGACGAACTTCAGGCCGGCAATGTCCACGCCGAAGGATTCGAGGATCGCGCCCGCCGGCCCCTGCGGGTGCTTCAAGGCGGATTCGAAGCTGCCGAAGCGCAGTTTGGGGAACACGGATTTCAGCAGCTCGATGCGCCAGCGCACGAACCCACGCACCGAGAACGTCTGGACCACCTGCTCGATGGTGCGCCGGCGGCGGCCCGTGACGCGCTGAGCCGTGAACGAGTGGGTCCAGCTCGACAGGTGGCGGACCATGCAGGTCGGCTGCAACGTGTGGCCCTGGGCGCGCATCCAGCGCCTCAGTTCCCCAAGGTGCGCCGGTGCGAAGCCCGAGAGTTCAGGGGCGGCGAGGATCACGCGCTGCGCGTCCCCCAGGGTACTTTTCAGCGCCGCCCGCGCCTGCTCCCGGGTGGCGGCATCGACGCCTTCGAGGCGACCGAAGCAGCTCTCGAGCAACGGGTTGTGGTTGCGCCGCTGCCAGCCGTCGCCGAATTCGAAAGCCGGGTAGACGACGCCGCGCCGGGCGAGCTCCGCCCGGTTGCGCATGCACGTCGCCTGCAGGGACTGCGTGCCGGTCTTGTTCAGGCCGGTGATGAGGAGGATGGTTGCCATGGATGGTTGTCTGCGATGCGCGGGGTACGACTGGCCTGCCCGGAGGGAGTCGAACCCCCGACCCACAGCTTAGAAGGCTGTTGCTCTATCCAACTGAGCTACGGGCAGTGCGGGCCCGATTATCCCTTGGCGGCCTGCGGCGCATGAACCGCCAAAAAGTACCGCGGCAAAGTTTCCAGATCGGCGCTTCTCGCTCGATTGGGGGATGCGCGAGGGCTCGCATGGGAGTTGAATGCGTCCCAGGCCGCTTCGGCCAGGAGATGGAAGATGAGCAAGAGCAACCAGGCCGCCCCGGCCATCCGGGTTCGCAATCCGCAGCCGGCTTCGCTCTTGCGTGAATTCAGGATGCTGGTGTCCGCCAGCGCCGTCCGCGCGCCCGAGCAGCTGGCGTTCGCGGCCACTGCGCGCGCCGAGCGCCACATGCGCACCGCGCGCGTGAGCTGGTGGTGACCCGGGCGACTACCTCTTGGCGGCCTGCCACGCATCGAGCCGCGCGCGTGCTTCGTTGCGCGCAGGGTCCATCGCGTCGTCGTGGCCCGCCTCCTTGGCCGTGAGCTCGATCACGTAGCCGTTGGGGTCGCGGAAGTAGATGGACCGGATGAAGCCGTGGTCCGACGGGCCGCGCGTTTCGATGCCTGCCTTCCTGCCCTTGGCGAGCATGTCGTCGATCACGGGCGGGTCCACCTCCAGCGCGATGTGCAGGTCGAAGTCATGCTGCGCCTTGAACTCGAAGGGCATGTCCGGCGCCTCGAAGAAGGCCAGGCACGAGCCGTCGTCCATTTGGTAGAAGGTGTGCAGCGTCCCGGTCTTGCGCCCGCTTTTCGTCTCCTTGATCTCCAGCGTGTGCACGAGCGGCAGGCCCAGGAAGTCCTGGTAGAAGCGCCGCGTCTCCTCCGAGTCGCGGCAGCGGTAGGCGTTGTGGTGCAGCTTCTTCAGCATCGCGACCTCACAGGCTGGCGAACTGCTTGTCCTTCATCGACGCCGCGTAGCCGTCGATGGCCTCGAACACCGGCTTCCAGCTCGGGAGCTGCTTCATGCGCCCGAGCCACGCCGACACGTTCGGGAACGCGCTGAAGTCGCTGCGCGTGATTTCGCCCAGCGCGACGAAGCACGCGCCGAAGTAATCGGCGATGGTCAGCTCGTCGCCGCAGAGGAACTTGCGGGACCCCAGCAGGTCGCGATCGAGCACCTGCAGCCACTTGCGGGCGCGCTCGCCGTTCCAGGCCAGCGTGGCCTTCTGCACGGCCTCGTCGCCGCGGTCGTGGAACGGGAAGATTTGGGGGTAGACGAAGCCGTACGCGAAGTCGCGGCAGACCTGCGTATTGATCCAATCCATCATCTCGTTGACCTTCGCGCGCCGTTTCAGGTCCTTCGGGTAGGCGGGCGAGTTCGACAGGTCGGCCAGGTACTTGAGGATCGCCGAGCTCTCCGTCAGGCGGAAGTCGCCGTCTTCGAGCAGGGGCACCAGCTTGTTCGGGTTCTTCCGCGCATAGGCCTCCTGCATGTGCTCGCCCGTGAAGAGGTCGACGAGCACGAATTCGGCGTCGACCTTCTGTTCGCGCGCGAACAGCATGATCGGCCGGCAGGTGGTGGAAGCGGGGTGGTAGTAGATCTTCAGCGCCATGGCGTCTCCTCCAGTGGGTTCGATCGACTTGGTCGGAGCGAGAGGATTCGAACCTCCGACCCTCTGGTCCCAAACCAGATGCGCTACCAGGCTGCGCTACGCTCCGACAGGTGGGGATTCTATGCCCGGCGGCGCACCGAGCGCTTCGCCGCCGCCGCGAGGAAGCGCAGCAGGCCCTTGAGTTCGTCGGACTGGGCCGCGGCCACCGCGTTCATGGCGCGCTCGCCCTTCGCGGTGAGGTGCACCTCCACCTGCCGCGCATCCTCCAGGCTGCGCTTGCGCTTGACGAGCCCCGCACCCTCGCAGCGGGAGACCAGGCCGACGACGCTGTGGTGCTCCAGCAGCATGCGTTCGGCGAGTTCGCCGACCAGGGCCCAGGAGCGGCCCGGCATGCCTTTCACGTGCAGCAGCACGAGGTATTGCGGGAAGGTGATGCCGTGGCTCTTCGCCGTGTCCTCGCCGCTGCGCTCGAATTGGCGCAGCTGCTGGCGGAAGGCCGAACGCGCCTCGATCTCTGGCTTGGAGAGAGTGCGCGCGGCCATCGGGCCATGATAGGCCTTGCTGGACAGTTCGTGGGGCCCGGGAGCCCCTAGCGCCGCTCGTACTGGGTCTTGCCGAACAGCACCTCGCGCGCCTTGTCGTCGGTGATGGGGCGGCGCCGGTCGGCCAGCACCTGCACGCCACGCTGCACCGCGGGACGCTGCTCGATGCGCTCGAACCAGGCCTTCAGGTGCGGGTAGGCGTCGAGCTCGATGCCCTGGTTCTTCCAGTTGCGCAGCCACGGCCAGGTGGCGATGTCGGCGATCGAATACTCGTCGCAGCCCAGCCATTCGCTTTTCGCCAGGCGCCTGTCGATCACGCCGTAGAGGCGCTTGGCCTCGTTCGTGTAGCGGTCGATGGCGTACGGCAGCTTCTCGGGCGCGTACTGGCGGAAGTGGTGGTTCTGTCCGAGCATGGGGCCCACGCCGCCCATCTGGAACATCAGCCATTCCAGCACCTCGTAGCGCTTGCGGTCGCCGCGTGGCAGGAACTTGCCCGTCTTGCCGGCCAGGTACACCAGGATCGCGCCCGACTCGAACAGCGAAAACTCGCCGCCATCGGGCCCGTCGCTGTCGACGATGGCGGGGATCTTGTTGTTCGGGCTGATGGCGAGGAAGTCGGGCTCGAACTGGTCGCCCGCGCCGATGTTCACGGCATGCACCGTGTACGCGAGGCCACATTCCTCCAGCATGATGTGCACCTTGTGGCCGTTGGGGGTGGGCCAGGTGTAGACGTCGATCATTGGCTTGCTACCGTTCGGGGGGTTTGATCCGATAATGGGACCACTTTAGGGGAAGCGGGAAGCCGATGTTCGAGCGCATCAAGAAGGCCTTCAGCAAGGAGGCGAAATCCGCCGAGGAGACGCCGTCCCAGTTCGCGGCGGGCCCCATGTCCGAATGGGCCGCCACCCAGGGCTTCGGCTTCTCCGTCCTCGACGGCGGCCAGAACGTCGCGCTCGAAGGCAAGATCGGCGGCCGTCCCTGGCGGCTGCAGCTGGGCAAGCCCACCCGCAACTACATCTTCGGCGAGGAAGTGCGCGGCCGCGCGGAGCTGGGCATCCCCGAGGACGTCGCGGTGCTGGTCATGAACCGACCGCTGAAGGAGGCGCTCGAGAAGCGCGCCTACGAGATGTACACGAACACGCTGCAGACCTCGGTGGACTCGAGCCTGCCCGAGGAGATGCGCTGGCTCGCGATGTTCGAGGAGGTGGCGTGGGAGAAGCTGCCCGAGCACTTCTGGACGCGCTTCTCGGTGCTCACGGACAACCGCGCCTGCGCGCTCGCCTGGATCGACCCCGTGCTGGCCGAGCTGCTTACCGAGTGGCCCCGGCCCGCACCGTCGGCCGAAGTGCCTTTCGTGCTGCTGCTCCTGAACGGCAAGGCCTACCTGCGCATGGAATACACGCCGGCCGAGCTCGGCACGCTGCAGCACGCCGCACGCATCTTCACCAGTGCGTGCGAGGCGGCCGTCGGCGTGTTCCGGAAGAAGTAGCGCTCAGCTCCCGCGGGTGACCGCGGCCTCGGCATCCTTGCCGTAGGCGCCGTACTTGCCCAGCTCCCACTTGGCGATCGCGTTGCGGTGCACCTCGTCCGGGCCGTCGGCGAAGCGCAGGGTGCGCGCACCGGCGAAGAAATGCGCCAGCGGGAAGTCGTCGCACATGCCGCCCGCGCCGTGCACCTGCATGGCCCAGTCGATCACCTGCAGCGCCATCGTCGGCGCCACCACTTTGATCATCGCGATCTCGGTGCGCGCCACCTTGTTGCCGGCCACGTCCATCATCCAAGCCGCCTTCAGCGTGAGCAGGCGCGCCATGTCGATCTTGCAGCGCGCCTCGGCGATGCGCTCCTGCGTCACCGTCTGCTGCGCCACGGTCTTGCCGAAGGCCACGCGCGACAGGGCGCGCTTGCACATCAGCTCCAGCGCGCGCTCGGCCATGCCGATCAGGCGCATGCAGTGGTGGATGCGGCCGGGGCCCAGGCGCCCTTGCGCGATCTCGAAGCCGCGGCCTTCGCCCAGCAGGATGTTGTTGGCGGGCACCTTCACGTTCTCGAAGTACATCTCGACGTGGCCGTGCGGCGCGTCGTCGTAGCCGATCACGTTCAGCGGCCGCACGATGCGGATGCCGGGCGTGTCGGCCGGGATCACGATCATGCTTTGCTGGGAATGCCGGGGCGCCTCGGGGTCGGTCTTGCCCATGGTGATGAAGACCGCGCAGCGCGGGTCGGCCGCGCCGGAGATCCACCACTTGTGGCCGTTGACGACGTAGTGGTCGCCCTGCTTTTCGATGCGGGTGCAGATGTTGGTGGCGTCGGACGAGGCGACTTCCGGCTCCGTCATCGCGAATGCGGAGCGGATCTCGCCGTTGAGCAGCGGCTTGAGCCACTTGGCCTTGATCTCCTCGGAGCCGTAGCGCGCCAGCGTCTCCATGTTGCCGGTGTCGGGCGCGGAGCAGTTGAACACCTCGCTGGCCCAGCCCACCCGGCCCATGATCTCGGCGAGCGGCGCGTATTCCAGGTTCGTCAGGCCCGCGCCCTTGTAGCCCGAGGCATGCGCGCTGTCGACCGGCAGGAACAGGTTCCAAAGGCCCGCTTCCCGCGCCTTCGGCTTGAGCTTCTCGATGGTCTGCAGCGCGCTCCAGCGCTTGCCCGCCTTCGTGTTGGCCTCGAGTTCGTCCGTGAAGGCCTTCTCGTTGGGGTAGACGTGGTCGTCCATGAAGCGCTGCACGCGCTGCTGCAGGTCCTTGACCTTGGGGGAGTAGTCGAAATCCATCTTGCCTTCCTTGGGGATGATCGGTTGTTAGGGCCTTGACGCGGATTTTTCGGCGAATGCCCAGGCCATCTGGGCCAGGGGCCTCGCACTGGCGCCAGACGAAGCTGCCTGCGCGCTCGAGGCCGTGCCCGCTTCGACGCGCTTGGCGATCCCCTGCAGGATCGCGGCGAGGCGGAACAGGTTGTAGGCCATGTAGAAATTCCAGTCCGCCTTCAGCTCGCCGGGCGTGGTGAGCTTCGTGCGCTCGCAGTAGCGGCGGATGTATTCGTCCTCGCGCGGGATGCCCAGGCCGGTGAGGTCCAGGTCGCCGATGCCGCGGAACGAGCTGTTCGGGATGTGCCAGGCCATGCAGTGGTAGCTGAAGTCGGCCAGCGGGTGGCCCAGCGTCGACAGCTCCCAGTCGAGCACGGCGATCACGCGGTTCTCGGTGGGGTGGAACATCAGGTTGTCCAGGCGGAAGTCGCCGTGGACGATGGACACCTTGGCCTCGTCGCGCGCCGCGGCGGGGATGTGCGCCGGCAGCCACTCGACCAGGCGGTCCATCTCGGGAATCGGCTGCGACATCGGGCCCGCGCCGTCGGCGGACATCTTGTACTGCTTGCTCCAGCGGCCGATCTGGCGCTCGAAGTAGTTGCCCGGCTTGCCGTAGCCGGCGAGGCCGCGCTCGGCGAACTTCACCGTGTGCAGGGCCGAGATCACGCGGTTCATCTCGTCGTAGATCTCGCCGCGCTGCGCGGGCGTGAACTCGGGCAGCGACTGGTCCCACAGCACGCGGCCCTGCATGAACTCCATGATGTAGAAGGCGCGGCCGATGACGGCCTCGTCCTCGCACAGGCCGTACATGCGCGGCACCGGCACCGCGGTGCCCGCCAGGCCGCTCATCACGGCGAACTCGCGCTCGATCGCGTGCGCCGAGGGCAGCAGCTTGGCCACGGGGCCGGGTTTGGCCCGCATCACGTAGCTGCGCGACGGCGTGATGAGCTTGTACGTGGGGTTGGACTGGCCGCCCTTGAACATCTCCACCGTCAGCGGGCCCTGGAAGCCCTCGATGTTCGCCTGCAGCCAGGCCGTGAGCGCCGCGGCGTCGAAGCGGTGCTGGTCGGCCACCGGCCGCGTGCCCACGAAATGGTCGAACTGGCTCATTCGTCGCTCTCCACGATGTGCATCAGCGCATCGCGGTTGCGGATCACGAGCCCGCCGGGCTCGATCCGGATCACTTCCTCGCGCTCCATCTGCTTGAGTTCCTGGTTGACGCGCTGCCGGGATGCCCCGAGCAGCTGCGCGAGTTCTTCCTGCGCCAGCTGCAGGCCGATGCGCATCTCGCGACCGTCCGACAGGGATGGCACCCCGTAGCTGCGCACCAGGTGCACCAGTTGCTTGGCCAGGCGCGCGCGCAGCGGCAAGGTGTTCAGGTCCTCGATCAGGCCGAACATCTGGCGCAGGCGGCGCGCCTGCAGGCGCAGCAGCGCCTCGTACAGCTCCACGTGCTGCGACAGGATCTTCTTGAAGTCCCCGCGCGAGACGCACAGCAGCGTCGTATCCCCGTGCGCGAACGCGTCGTGCGTCCGCCGGTCCCCGTCGAACATCGCGATGTCGCCGAACCAGATGCCCGGTTCCACGTACGTCAGCGTCACCTGCTTGCCCGTGATCGACGTCGAGCTCACGCGGGCCGCCCCCCGCGCCACCGCGCTCCATGCTTCCGCCATGTCGCCGCGTGCGGCGATCAGCTCGCCGTCCTTGTAGCGTTTGACGTAGGCGCATCGCAGGATGTCGTGTCGAAGTGAGGGTGATAGCGACGAGAACCAGCGACCGGCATTGATCGCCTCTCGTTCCTCGATGCTAAGAATGGGATCGTCCATGGTCTGTCGGGTGCGTGACTAGGGGCCGGTCCCATTGTCGCGTGAGGGACCAACTTGCACCAACAGGGTTGTCGCCTGAGTAACAGGAGACGCCTTCCGGCGCCGCAGGCGGAGGAAACTACTCGTAGCGCGGCGGCTTCTTCGAGAGGAAGGCCTCGATGCCGATGCCGGCGTTGGCGTGGTGCAGGTTGCGCACGAAGTGGTCGCGCTCGGCGGCCAGCTGGCGGCTGAGCGAGGTGTCCTTCGCCTCGTTCAGCAGCTCCTTGATGCTGGCCAGCGCATTGGGCGCGCGCGCGTTCAGGCGCTCGGCGAGCGCCAGCGCTTCGGCCAGGGCGGCCCCGGGAGCCGTGACGCGGTTGACCACGCCCAGCTCATGCAGGCGGGCCGCGGCGATCTTCTCGCCGCCCAGGAGCAGCTCGCTGGCCACCTGCCGCGGCAGCATGCGCGCCAGGTGCCAGGTGGCCCCACCGTCGGGCGAGAGCGCCACGTTGCTGTAGGCCATGACGAACACCGCGTCCTGCGCGGCCACGATGTAGTCGCAGGCCAGGCACAGCGAGAAGCCGGCGCCCGCGGCCGGGCCTTCGACGGCGGCGATCACCGGCTTGGGAAAGGTGCGGATCGCCTCGATCCAGCTGTGCAGCCCCTCGATGCTGCGGGCCTGCACCTCGGGCGGCTGCTGGCGGTTGGCCTGCAGGCGCTGCAGGTTGCCGCCCGCGCAGAACATGGAACCCTCGCCGGTGAGGATCACGCTGCGCACCTCGGGGTTGGTCTCGGCGACGTTCAGCGCCTCGACGCCCGCCGCATACATCGCGGGGTCCAGCGCGTTGCGGTTGTCCGGGTTGCTGATCGCCAGCACCATGGTGCGGCCCTGGCTGGTGCTCTTCAGTTCGGCGGGCATCGCGCTCTACTCCTCCTCGTGCATCAGCGACAGGCCGATGGCGCCGCGCCTGCGCAGCCACGGGCTGGGGCGGTAGCGCGGGTCGCCATAGACGGTCTGCATGTTGAACAGCACCTCGAGGATGTTCGCGGGGCCCCAGCGATCGCCCATGGCGAGCGGGCCCAGGGGGTAGGCCAGGCCCAGCGTCACGGCGGTCTCGAGGTCCTTCGGCGTGCAGATGCGCTGCTGGCAGATGTCGGAGGCGATGTTCACGATGGCCGCCACCACGCGCTGCGTGACGAAACCGCCCGAGTCGCGGATCACGCTGACGGCCTTGCCGTCGCGGGCGAAGAGGGCGTGCGCCGCGTCGCGCATGTCGGTGCGCGTGGCGGGGTTGGTCGCGAGCACGCGGCGCTTCGTCGCCGCGTCGTCGACCAGCAGGTCGATGCCGATGGTGCGCGCCGGATCGAGCCGCTCGACCACGGCCACCGTCGTGATGTCGAAGCCCAGCGGTGCGACCAGGGTCAGCGCGTTCAGCGAGGGCGACTGGCCGGTTTCTATCTTCGCGCCCAGTTCCTTGAGCAGCTGGAACAGCTCGGCGCGCCGCGCGGCACGCGTGGAGACCCACACCGGGGGGATGTCCTCGACCTGCGGAACGGCCGGCTCGGGCGGCAGCTGCGCCTTGCCGTCGACGTAGCGGAAGAAGCCTTCACCCGACTTGCGCCCGACCACGCCCCCCGCGAGCCGCTGCGCCGTGATGACGTTCGGCCGGTAGCGCGGCTCGTCGTAGTACTGGCGGTAGATGGACTCCATCACCGGGTGCGACACGTCGAGCGCCGTGAGGTCCAGCAGCTCGAAGGGCCCGAGCTTGAAGCCCACCTGGTCCTTGAGGATGCGGTCGACGGTGGCGAAATCGGCGACGCCTTCGCTCACGAGGCGCAGCGCCTCGGTGCCGTAGGCCCGGCCGGCGTGGTTGACGATGAACCCGGGCGTGTCCTGCGCCTGCACGGGCGTATGGCCCATCTCGCGCGCATACGACGCGAGCCGCGCGCACACCTCGGCGTCGGTCTTCAGGCCCGCGATGACCTCGACCACCTTCATCAGCGGCACCGGGTTGAAGAAGTGGTAGCCGGCGACGCGCTGCGGGCGCTTGCAGCCCGCGGCGATGGCGGTCACGGAGAGCGACGAGGTGTTGGTCGCGAGGATCGCGGTTTCGCCGACGACGCCTTCGAGCTCGGCGAAGAGCGGCTTCTTGACGTCGAGGCGCTCGACGATCGCCTCGACGACGAGCTCGCAGCCGGCCAGGTCGGCAAGGGCGCCGGCGGGCTTCAGCCGATCGCGGCACGCGCGCACCTGCGCGTCGTCCATGCGGCCCTTTTCCTGCAGGCGGGCCCATTGCGACGACACCTCGGCGATGGCCTTGTCGACGGCCTGCGGCTGCGTGTCGTACAGGAGGACGGTGCTGCCGGCCTGCGCCGCGATCTGCGCGATGCCGCGGCCCATTGCACCGGCGCCGACGACGCCGACTTTCGAAAACGTCAGGGACATCCGGCCATTATCGGCCGTGCGAGAAGGTCGTCGCCCACCAGCTGACGGCCATGGAAGCGAGCAGGATCACGAAGCCCACCCAGTGCAGCGAGTCCATGCGGCCCTGCGCGATCATCCAGCCGCCCGCGGCGGCGCCGATGGCCTGGCCCGCATACATCGCGGAGCTGTTCAGGGAGATCGATGCCGACGCCAGCGGCGGCGCGATGCCCACCAGCCGCGCCTGCTGCGCCGAGTTGGACGAGAAGCAGCCCAGCGCCCAGGGGATGATGATGAGGGCGACCAGCGCGATGGTCGTGCCCAGCGGCCACAGCAGCAGGCTGGCGGCCATGCCCGCGATGGCGATCATGATCGCGCGCGGCGCGCCGAGGCGGTCGATGTGGCGCGTCATCAGCACGTTGCCGATGAAGCCGAAGGCGCCGAACCACATGAAGAGCAGCCCGATCTGGCCCGGCGTCATGCCGATCTTCGCCTTGTAGTACGGCGCCATGTACGAGAACAGCACGAACTGGCCCGCGGCATAGAGCACGGTGACCAGCACCGTGAGCATCAGCGCGCCGGAACGGAAGGTTTCCTTCCACGCGCCCAGCGACAGGGCCGGCGGCTTGACGCCGTCGGGCATGCTGCGCCACACCCACAGCGCGCTCACGAAACTCATGAGCGCCACCAGCGAGAAGGCGCTGCGCCAGCCGAGCGTCTCGCCGACGTAGGCCGCGATGGGCAGGCCCAGCACCGAGGCCACCGACCAGCCGAGGAAGACGAAGGTGATGGCCTTGCCGCGCTGTTCGGGCGGCACCAGCAAGCCCACGCAGGCCGCGGCCTGGGGCGTGAAGATGGCAGGGGCAATCAGCGCAACCACGCGCAGCGGCAGAAGGGCCGCGAAACTGGTGGCCGCGATGCAGGCCAGGTGGAAGATGCCGTACCAGGCCATCGACAGCGCGAGGAGCCGGCGGCGGTCCCAGCCCGCGACGAAGGCTGCGAACAGGGGCGCGCCCAGGCACATGAGCAGCGCGCCGGCGGAAATCAATTGGCCCGCGGTGGCGATCGAGATGTCGAGGTTGGCCTGGATGTCGTTCAGCGCACCGGGCACCACCATGACGCCGCTGCCGATGACGAAGTTGCCGAACAGAAGGGGCCAGAGGACGGCGGGCAGGCGTTCGGCCTGCGGCGCTGCGGCCACGGCCTGGGCTTGGGACAGCATCGGTTCTTCTCCGTTTGGCATTCTTGGGGAGAATCAATATACGGGCCGCCCGCGCCCCGTACAAACGATGAATTGGAATCGGTCGCATGCGCGTGGCGCATCCAACCGGTCCATGGCCGTTAACGCCGGACCTGCAAGGCGCCGGGGTTCACGATGTTCGTGGGCGTGCCCTTGATGAAGTTGACCACGTTGTCGAAAGCCGCGCCGAAGTAAAGCTCATAGCTGTCCAGCTCCACGTAGCCGATGTGCGGCGTGCAGATGCAGTTCTCCAGCCGCAGCAGCGCGTGGCCTTGCAGGATCGGCTCGCTCTCGAAGACGTCGATGGCGGCCATGCCGGGGCGGCCGCGGTTCAGGCCCGCGATGAGGGCGTCGGTCTCGACCAGCTCCGCACGCGAGGTGTTCACGAACAGGGCCGTGGGCTTCATCCGGCCCAGGTCCTCAAGCGTGACGATGCCCGCCGTCTCGTCCGACAGGCGCAGGTGCACGCTCAGGACGTCGCTTTCCTGGAACAGCTCCTCGCGCGAAGCGGCGGCCTGCAGGCCGTCGGCCACCGCGCGCTCGCGCGACGACTGGCTGCCGAACACCAGCACGCGCATGCCGAAGGCCTTGCCGTAGCCGGCCACCAGCTGGCCGATCTTGCCGTAGCCCCAGATGCCCAGCGTGCGCCCGCGCAGCACCAGGCCCAGGCCGAAGTTCGCGGGCATCGACGCCGCCTTCATGCCCGATTGCTGCCACGCGCCGTGCTTCAGGTTGCCGATGTACTGCGGCAGCCGGCGCATCGCCGCCATGATCAGCGCCCACGTGAGCTCGGCCGGCGCGATCGGCGAGCCCACGCCTTCGGCCACGGCGATGCCGCGCTCGGTGCAGGCCTGCAGGTCGATGTGCGCGCCGACGCGCCCGGTCTGCGCGATCAGGCGCAGGCGGGGCAGCTTTTCGAGCAGCTGGCGGGTGATGTGGGTGCGCTCGCGAATGAGCACGATGACGTCGGCGTCGCGCAGGCGCACCGACAGCTGGCCGATCCCCTTGACCGTGTTCGTGTAGACCTTCGCCGGATAGTCTTCGAGCCGGGACGCGCACTTGAGCTTGCGCACGGCGTCCTGGTAATCGTCGAGGATCACGATGTTCATCCCCGGATTGTGCCTTGCGTGCGGGGGCCCGCCGCCTGCAGGAAATCCGGCGAAGGCTTAGCATCCGCGCTTTCGGATCGTTACATAACGAGGAGCAAGGAAATGACGATGTCGATGTACGCCGCGAGCGTCCCCGTGATGAAGCACATGCTGGGCAACCTGTCCCACCTCCTCGACAAGGCGGCGGCGCACGCCGAGGCGAAGAAGTTCGACCCCGCGAACCTGCTCAACTACCGGCTGGCGCCGGACATGCTGCCTTTCACCAAGCAGATCCAGATCGCGTGCGACGCCTGCAAGAACGGCGTGGCGCGCGTGGCGGGCATCGAGGCGCCCAAGTTCGACGACAACGAGGCGAGCTTTCCCGAGCTGAAGGCGCGCATCCAGAAGACGCTGGACTTCCTGGCCTCCGTGCGCCCCGACCAGCTCGATGGCACCGAGGACAAGGACGTCACTTTCCCGGTGGGGCGCGACTCGTCGCGGACCATGAAGGCGCAGGCGTACCTCACGACCTGGTCCATGCCCAACATGTTCTTCCACATCACGACCGCCTACGCGATCCTGCGCCACAACGGCGTGGAGCTGGGCAAGCGCGACTTCCTGGTGGGCAGCGCCGGCTAGGCGCCCGCGCTCTCCAGCGCGGCCAGGCGGTCCAGCTCCGCGCACACGTCGGCCATGCGGCCGGAGATCACGATGCGACCCGTGTCACGGACCACGCGCAGCGTGGGCGCGCGCCGCGCTTCGCAAAAAGAGCCGCCGGGAACGCCGCCGCGCTGCCCGCCGCGCACCCTCAGGGAATGCATGGTGGGCAACGCGTTGCACTCCCGGCGGGGCAACAGCGAGCGGGCAATGGAAACGAGCGAAGAAAACAAAGCAGCGGCCACGTGGGACTCCTTCGAAGAATCACACGGCAGGATTGCTACGGGGGATCCGGCCTTGCCGCAGGGTAGTCCCGGGACGGGACACGCCTGCCACCTGCGGCGCGCGGACGAATGACGACGGCTACATGAGCATCGTGTTGCGGATCAGGCCGACGGCGAGGCCTTCGATCTCGAACGGTTCGCCGGGCTCGACCACGATGGTCGGGTAGTCCGGGTTCTCCGCATGCAGCTCGATCAGGTGCTTGTTGCGGCGGAAGCGCTTGACCGTGACCTCGTCGCCCAGGCGGGCGACGACGATCTGGCCGTTCTTGGCTTCCTTGGTGGACTGCACGGCAAGCAGGTCGCCGTCCATGATGCCGGCGTCGCGCATGGACATGCCGCGCACCTTCAGCAGGTAGTCGGGCCGGCGCTGGAACAGCGTGCTCTCGACGTAGTAGGTCTGGTCGATGTGTTCCTGCGCCAGGATGGGCGAGCCCGCGGCCACGCGGCCGACCAGCGGCAGGGCCAGCTGCGCGAGGTTCTGCAGGGGCAGCGAGAACTGCTTGATGCGCGACTCGTTGATCTGCCGCAGCGCCTCGCTGCGCAGGCGGATGCCGCGCGAGGTGCCGCTGACGAGTTCGATCACGCCCTTGCGCGCGAGGGCCTGCAAGTGCTCCTCGGCCGCGTTGGCGGACTTGAAGCCGAGCTCCGCGGCGATCTCGGCGCGAGTGGGTGGAGCGCCCGTGCGTGCGATGGCGCTCTGGATCAGGTCCAGAATCTGTTGCTGGCGCGGCGTGAGCTTGGGTTGGTCCACAGCTTCTGCTCCTGTTTTCATATCCAGTACCTGTATTTTTAACCAGCTGACACGGAAAACGCAAGTGGCTCAACGAAAGATCGTTGTTTTGGGGACAGGCGGCACCCTGGCGGGCACTTCCAGCAGGCCGGGCGACAACGTCGGCTACACGGCGGCGCAGGTGGGGATCGCGGACCTGGTGGGGGCGATCCCGCTGCTGAGGGGGGTGCCGATCGAGACGGAGCAGGTCGCGCAGGTGGACAGCAAGGACATGACGCGCGGCGTCTGGGACAAGCTCGAGGACCGCTGCAAGCACCACCTCGGCCGCGAGGAAGTCGCCGGCATCGTGATCACGCACGGCACCGACACGATCGAGGAGACCGCCTTCTACCTCCAGGAAGTGCTCTCACCGCAGAAGCCCGTGGTGCTGACCTGCGCGATGCGGCCGGCGACGTCGCTCAGCCCCGACGGGCCGCAGAACATCGTCGATGCCGTGGCCGTGGCGACGCAGGAAGAGGCCTGCGGCGTGGTCGTCGTGTGCGCGGGCGTGATCCACGATTCGCGCGACGTCATGAAGGTCCACCACTACCGGCTCGATCCTTTCAGCTCGGGTGACGCGGGGCCTATCGGCTACGTCGAGGAGGGCGAGGTTCGCCTCGTGCGCAACTGGCCCGGCGACTGGATCCTGTACACGCGCACGGCGCCCGTGCCTTTGCAGCGCGTCGAGATCGTCTTCAGCCACGCCGGGGCCTCGCGCGACCACGTCGACGCCCTCGTGCGCAGTGGCGTGCAAGGCATCGTCGTCGCGACCACCGGCAACGGGACGGTCCATCGCGAGCTCATGCCGGCGCTGCTGGATGCGCAGAAGCAGGGCGTGAAGGTGCTGAGGGCGAGCCGCTGCGCGGAAGGTGGCGTCATCGCGCAGCCCGGCGACGAGCTGCCGTCGACGAACCTCTCGCCCGTGAAGGCGCGGATCCTGCTGCTGCTAGGCGGCTAGCGCGGCGAACACGCGCTGCGTGATCTCTTCGACGCTGCCCATGCCGCTGATGGCGCGGTAGCGCGGCGCGTTCTTCGGGTCGGCCTTCGCCCAGTTGGCGTAGTAGTCGACGAGCGGCCGTGTCTGGTCCGAATAGACCTGCAGGCGCTTCGTGACCGTTTCTTCCTTGTCGTCGTCACGCTGCACGAGCGGCTCGCCCGTGACGTCGTCCTTGCCTTCGACCTTCGGCGGGTTGAACTTGACGTGGTACGTGCGGCCCGAGGCGGGGTGCGAGCGGCGGCCGCTCATGCGCTCCACGATCGCGTCGAAGGGCACGTCGATCTCCAGCACGTAATCGAGCTTCACGCCGGCGTTCTTCATCGCCTCGGCCTGCGGGATGGTGCGGGGGAAACCGTCGAAGAGGAAGCCCTTGGCGCAATCGGGCTGCGCGAGGCGCTCCTTGACCAGGCCGATGATGATGTCGTCGCTGACCAGCGCGCCGGAGTCCATCACCTTCTTGGCTGCCAGCCCGAGCGGCGTGCCGGCCTTGACGGCCGCGCGCAGCATGTCCCCGGTGGAGATCTGGGGGATGCCGAATTTCTGGCAGATGAACGTCGCCTGCGTGCCCTTGCCGGCACCGGGCGCGCCCAACAGGATGAGTCTCATGGTTCCCTCTTTCGGTGCAGAGAATAGCATGCGACCCTTCGCGTGGCTTACGCGAAAAGGGCTCTGACTCGCTCCAGATCGGCGGGTGTGTCGACGCCCACGCCGGGCGGCGTTTCGGTCACGTGCACGGCGATGCGGTGGCCATGCCACAGCGCCCGCAACTGTTCCAGTGCCTCCGCGGTTTCGATGGGCGCCTGCGGCATCTTCGGGAATTGGCGCAGGAATGCCGCGCGGTACCCATAGATGCCCACGTGGCGCAGCACCGGCATCGGCGGCACGGCGCGCACACCGTTGGCGAACGCGTCGCGCGACCATGGGATGAGCGCGCGGCTGAAATACAGCGCCAGGCCGCGCGCATCGAGCACGACCTTCACGACGTTGGTGTTGGTGAGGTCGGCCGCGTCGTGGATCGCATGCGCCGCCGTGGACATCTGCGCCTCGCGGCGTTCGTCGAGGAGCGCCGCGACGGCGTCGATGAGCGAGGGATCGATCAGCGGCTCGTCGCCCTGGACGTTGACCACGGCGGCGTCGCCGTCGAGCCCGAGGATCTCGCAGGCCTGCGCCAGCCGGTCGCTGCCCGAGGCATGGTCCTCGCGCGTCAGCACCGCTTCGACGCCGTTGGCCTTGCACGCATCGACGATCGAGGCATGGTCCGCCGCGACCACCACGCGCTGCGCCGTTGACTGCGCGGCGCGCTGCGCGACGCGCACGATCATAGGCAGGCCCGCGATGTCGGCGAGCGGCTTGTTCGGCAGGCGGGTGGACGCGAGCCGCGCGGGGACGAGGACCGTGAAGCCCATCAGACCAGCGGGGTGCGCGGCGGCAGCTTCTCGAGCTCGTCGTCGCTGAGCGTGCGCGCCTCCTGCTCCAGCAGGATCGGGATGCCGTCGCGGATGGGGTAGGCCAGCCGCGCGCTGCGCGAGATGAGCTCCTGGCGCTCGCGGTTGTAGTCCAGGTGGCCCTTGGTCACCGGGCACACGAGCAGCTCAAGCAGTTTGTGGTCCATCGAGCGTCGATGATAGCTTTGCATCGAACGCTGTCCAGAACGCCGGGTCGAGCTCGACCTGCAGCGGCACCGCCCATGCGTCGGGCCGCGTGCGCCACAGCTTCACGGCGTCCTTCTCGGTGCAGACGAGCGTGCCGCGCACGTCGGGCGGCGCGGCGAAATCGTGGTGGTCGGGCAGGGCGATGGTTCGCGTCACACCGACACCCGCGGCCGTGAGCATGTCGAAGAACGCCTGCGGCTTGGCGATGCCGGCGACGGCCGTGACGTCCTGCAGCCGCGCCAGCGGCGTGTGCGAGCCGTCCGCGCGCACGGCTTCCGTGGCCAGCTGCCGCAACACGGCGAGGCCGCCATGGCCGATGACGAAATCCACCCGGCGCGGCCACGGTTCGCGCAGCGGCCCGGCCGGCAGCAGCCAGCCGTTGCCGGTGCCGCGCTCGTCGAACACGCAGATCTCGATGTCGCGCGCCAGCGCGTGGTGCTGCAGCCCGTCGTCGCTCACGATGACCTGCGTGCCGGGATGCGCCCGCAACAGCGCTTGCGCCGCCTCGACGCGCTTGGCCGCGACGAACACCGGCACGCCGCAGCTGCGCGCGATGAGCAGCGGCTCGTCGCCCACGTCTGCTGCTTCGCTCTGTGCCGTCACTTCGCGGCAGTCGCTCGTGCGCCGGCCGTAGCCGCGCGAAACGACCCCGACTTTCAATCCCCGCGCTTTCAGGTGGCGCACGACCGTCTGCACGACCGGCGTCTTGCCGGACCCGCCGGCGATGACGTTGCCGACCACGACCACCGGCACGCCGACGCGCTGCGGGGCTGCCGTCGCGCGCCGCAGCGCCGCGACGAGCCCGAACACGAGCGACAAGGGCAAGAGCAGCCACGCCAGCGCCCCGCGATGCAGCCAGGCCCGCTGCAGCGCCTCGCGCATGGTCAGCGCGTCCCGGCGTGCGCCGAGTTCTGCGTGGCGAAGGTGATCTGGCTCAAGCCGACGCGGCGCGCGGCCTCCATCACCGTGATCACCGCCTGGTGCGGCGCCGCGGCGTCGGCCGTGATGATGATGACGCTGTCCTTCTGCGGCTGCGTCTCCGACAGCGCCTGCGCCACGGCCTCGACGTTGCGGCCCAGCACCGTGTTGCCCTTGACGGTGTAGCGCCCGTCGTTCGTCACCGTGACGATGATCTCCTTGGGGTAGTCGCGCTGCACGTCGGTGTCGGCCACCGGCAGGCGCAGCTGCACCTCGGTGAACTTGCTGTACGTGGTGGTCAGCATCAGGAAGATCAGGATCACCAGCAGCACGTCGATGAACGGGATCAGGTTGATCTCCGGTTCCTCTTTCTGGCGCGGGCGGAAGTTCATCGGCCCCTCAGCGACACCAGGTGGCGGGCGAAGCGCTCGGCCGCGAGCTCCAGCGTGAGCAGGTAGTCGTCGACGCGCACGCGGAAGTAGCGCCAGAAGATCAGCGACGGGATCGCCACGATCAGGCCGAACGCGGTGTTGTACAGGGCCACCGAGATGCCGTGCGCGAGCTGCGCCGGGTTGCCGCCGGTGGCACCGCCCGCGGGCGACTGCGAACCGAAGATTTCGATCATGCCGATCACGGTGCCCAGCAGCCCCAGCAGCGGCGCGGCCGAGGCGATGGTGGCCAGCGCGCTCAGGTAGCGCTCCAGCCGGTGCGCCACCGCGCGGCCCGTGGCCTCCATGCTGGCGCGCAGGTCCATCTCGGAGCAGCGCGGGTTGGAGTTGAGCGCGCGAAACCCGCTGGCCAGCACTTCGCCCAGCGCCGAGTTCTGTTCCAGCTGCTTGACGACGTCCGGCGTGGGCACCGAACTGCGCGAGACGGCCAGCGCTTCGTCCAGCAGTTGCGGCGGCGCCACCTTGCTGGTCTTGAGGCTCATGAACCGTTCGATGACGAGGGCCAGCGCGAGGATGGAGCAGGCAATGAGCGGCCAGATCGGCCAGCCTGCGGCTTGTATGATCGAAAACAAGGGGACGGATCTCCGCGCGAAATGCGTGTACTGCCTGTTGGTGCGCGCGATTATGGAGGCAAGCTGTAGGAGCAAGTAGGACACGACCCACAGAAGTTGTGGACAACTTTGTTGAGAACCCTGCTCCCGGCCCGCGCAAACCCGCGTCAATGCTTCGACATGACAGATCGATGACAAAACGGGCACGGAAATCCCGAATGAAATCAAGGGCTTGCTCGACAAAATGCGCGTTTGGCGGCGTTCGCTGCATCGCGCGGCCCGCGTCCGTGCATCTGTGGACTAACTGAAGCCCGGCAAACCCGCGCCACGCCTCGATTTTTCCGATGTCCGACAACCCGAACCCAGTATTGGCGCCGCGAATCTGGCAAGTCGGCCCGCTGTGCCGCGCCGTTGCTGATTCCCTGGAGTCCCGCTTCAATCCCGTCGCGGTCCGAGGCGAGGTTTCGGGCCTGTCGCGCCCGTCCAGCGGGCATCTGTACTTCTCGCTGAAGGATTCGCAGGCGCAGATTCGCTGCGCGATGTTCCGCCGCGCGGCGTCGATGATGGACTTCGCCCCGCGCGACGGCGAGCTGGTCGAGGTGTGGGGGCGCCTGGGCGTCTACGAACAGCGCGGCGACCTGCAGTTGATCGTGGAAACGATGCGCCGCGCGGGGCAGGGCGCCTTGTTCGAGCAGTTCCTGCGGCTGAAGGCCCAGCTCGAGGCCGAAGGGCTGTTCGACGAGGGCCGCAAGCGCGAGCTGACCGTGTTCCCGCGCGGGATCGGCCTCGTGACGTCGCCCCAGGCCGCGGCCTTGCACGACGTGGTGACCGCGCTCAGGCGTCGCGCCTGCCATGTGCCGGTGGTGTTCGCGCCCGCCGCGGTCCAGGGCAGCGGCGCGCCCGCCGAGCTGGTCGATGCACTCGAAGCCCTGTACCAGCGCGCCGAACGCGGCGAGATCGACGTGATCCTGCTCGTGCGCGGCGGCGGCTCGATCGAGGACCTGTGGGCCTTCAACGACGAGCGCCTGGCCCGCACCATCGTGCGCAGCCCCGTGCCGCTGGTGTGCGGCGTGGGCCACGAGACCGACTTCACCATCGCCGACTTCTGCGCCGACGTGCGCGCGCCCACGCCGACGGCCGCGGCCGAACTTGCTTCACGGGCGCGGCAGGAGTGGCTGGACCAGCTGGGCGGCAGCGCCGCCGTGCTCCAGCGCAGCGTGCAGCGGCGCATCGACTCGGCGCAGCAGCGGCTGGACCATGTCGCATCGCGCCTGGGCCGGCCGCTGGCACGCCTGTCGGAGCAACACCTGGCGCTCGGGCGCCATGCCCACCGCCTGCATTTCGCGCTGCGTTCGCGGCTGCACCGCGAACTCAACGGCCTGGAGCTGACGGAGCAGCGGCTGGAACTGCTCGACCCCAAGCTCGTGCTCGAGCGCGGCTATGCGCTGCTGCGCGACGAGGGCGGCGCACCGATCACGAGCGCGAAGCAAACTCATCCGGGGCAGGCGGTGAGCGCAACCCTCGCCGACGGCGAGGTTGCTCTCACCGTGCGCGCCAAGGCGTGATTTCCTCCCTAGAATCGGCGCTTCACGTACACCCCACGAACAAGAGGAACCATGGAACACACGCTGCCCCCGCTGCCGTACGACTACGACGCGCTCGCGCCGCACTACTCGCGCGAAACGCTCGAATACCACCACGACAAGCACCACAACGCCTACGTCGTGAACCTGAACAACCTGCAGAAGGGCACCGAGTTCGAGAACATGACGCTCGAGGAGATCATCAAGAAATCCTCCGGCGGCATCTACAACAACTCGGCGCAGGTGTGGAACCACACGTTCTTCTGGAACTGCATGAAGCCGCAGGGCGGCGGCGAGCCCAAGGGCGCGCTGGCCGACGCGATCAACAAGAAGTGGGGCAGCTACGCGGCGTTCCGCGAAGCCTTCGTGAAGTCGGCCGTGGGCAACTTCGGCTCGGGCTGGACCTGGCTGGTGAAGAAGCCCGACGGCACCGTCGACATCGTGAACACGGGCGCGGCCGGCACGCCGCTGACCACCGCGGACAAGGCGCTGCTCACCGTCGACGTGTGGGAGCACGCGTACTACATCGACTACCGCAACCTGCGCCCGAAGTTCGTCGAGACCTTCGTCGACAAGCTGGCGAACTGGGATTTCGCGGCGAAGAATTTCGGGTAACTGCTCCGCTCCAACACAAAACGAGGCCCGCACTTGCGGGCCTTGTCCTTTAATGGAACGGGGGGCCGGAGAGTTTCGCGCCGGGCTTGATCCCCTTCTTCGCGAACCAGCCCTGGTTCATCTCGAGCACGTAGCGCACCGGCTTCTTCGAGCAGTGCGACTCCTCGGTGAGCGGCTTCATGTCCTCGACGTTCACGATCGTGCCGTCGTCGGCGATGAACGCGGCGCTGAGCGGCAGCAGCGTGTTGCGCATCCAGAAGCACTGCACCGACGGCTGGTCGAAGACGAACAGCATGCCCTCGTGCTGCGGCATCTCCTTGCGGAACATCAGGCCGACCATGCGCGTGTTCAGGTCCGCGGCGACCTGTGCGTCGATCTGGTGCATGCCGGCGGCCAGCTTCACGCGCGGCAGGTCCATCTGCGGGCGGTCCTGGGCCAGGGCTGCGGCAGCGAAGGCCAGCGAGGCGAGGGCGGTGGCGAGCGACTTCATGGCGTGATTGTGGCGTGATCCCTGAAACGCGAATGCCCGCGCAGGGCGGGCATTCGTTACTGCGGGCGAGGCCGGATTACGACGAAGCAGCCTTCTTGGCCTTCGGAGCCTTCTTGGTGGCCTTCTTGGTGGCCTTCTTCTCGGCCTTCGCGGCCGGCTTGTCGGCGGCGGCGGAAGCGGCGGGCTTCGCGGGCGTCGCCGGGGTGGCCGGCGTGGCGGGGGTTGCTTGCGCGAACACGGCGCCGGCAAACAGGGTGGCGACGAGGGTCGCGAGCAGCTTGTTCATTTCTCAGGTCCTTTCAGGGATGCGGATGATTTTTTCGAAAACCCTCCCAACTGGCGGAAGGTGCATGAACAACGCCGCGCTGGAAGAGCTGGTTGACACGCCATGAAAAACGCCGCCCGCAGGCGGCGTTCATCACGATCGGGAAACCCGATTTACTTCTTGGCGGAAGCGGCGTCGGCCTTCTTCTCGGCCTTCGCTTCGGCCTTGGCTTCCTTGGCTTCGGTCTTGGCCTTCTCGGCCTTGGCTTCGGCCTTCGCAGCCTTCTTCTCGGCCTTGGCGGCCTTCTTGTCGGCCTTCGTCTCGGCCTTCTTCTCGGCGGACGCGGCAGCCTTGGCGCCGGAGGCGGCCGGCTTGGCGGCGGAAGCAGCCGGCTTGGCGCCGGAGGCGGCGGCCATGGGGGCGCCGGCGTGCGAAGCGGCGAACGTGGCGCCGGCGAAGAGGGTGGCCACGAGGGCGGCGAGCAGCTTGTTCATTTGGAGTCCTTCCAGGGATGGTTTTCGAAAAATTGCTGCCCGTTCCTATGGGCAACCCCCCGGAAACGCCGCTTGCTGCTCATCCGTTGACAGGAAGGCGTAGGTTTTTCAGGACTAGAATCCCATGGTTTACCCGGAGACAACCCCCCACATGGCATACCAGCACATCAAGGTCCCCTCGCAGGGCCAGAAGATCACCGTCAACAAGGACTTCTCGCTGAACGTCCCCGACCAGCCGATCATTCCCTACATCGAGGGCGACGGCACCGGCATGGACATCACGCCCGTCATGCTCAAGGTGGTCGATGCCGCGGTGGCCAAGGCCTACGGCGGCAGCAAGAAGATCCACTGGATGGAGGTCTACGCCGGCGAGAAATCGACCAAGGTGTACGGCCCCGACGTGTGGCTGCCCGAGGAGACGCTCGCCGCCGTGCGCGAGTACGTAGTATCGATCAAGGGCCCGCTGACCACGCCGGTGGGCGGCGGCATCCGCTCGCTGAACGTGGCCCTGCGCCAGGAGCTGGACCTGTACGTCTGCCTGCGCCCCATCCAGTATTTCGCCGGCGTGCCCTCGCCGCTGAAGGAGCCCGAGAAGACCAACATGGTCATCTTCCGCGAGAACTCGGAAGACATCTACGCCGGCATCGAGTGGGAAGCCAAGAGCGAGAAGGCGCAGAAGGTCATCAAGTTCCTGATGAACGAGCTGGGCGTCAAGAAGATCCGCTTCCCCGAGACGTCGGGCATCGGCATCAAGCCCGTGTCGATCGAGGGCACCGAGCGCCTGGTGCGCAAGGCGATCCAGTACGCGATCGACAACGACAAGCCCAGCGTCACGCTCGTGCACAAGGGCAACATCATGAAGTACACGGAAGGCGGCTTCCGTGACTGGGGTTACGCGCTCGCGAAGAAGGAATTCGGCGCGGTCGAGATCGACGGCGGCCCGTGGTGCAAGTTCAAGAACCCGAGGACGGGCAAGGACATCGTCATCAAGGACTCGATCGCCGACGCGTTCCTGCAGCAGATCCTGCTGCGCCCGGCGGAGTACAGCGTCGTCGCGACGCTGAACCTCAACGGCGACTACGTTTCCGACGCGCTTGCCGCGCAAGTGGGCGGCATCGGCATCGCGCCCGGCGCGAACCTGAGCGACTCGGTCGCGATGTTCGAAGCCACGCACGGCACGGCGCCCAAGTACGCCGGCAAGGACTACGTGAACCCCGGTTCCGAAATCCTCTCGGCCGAGATGATGCTGCGCCACATGGGCTGGACCAAGGCCGCCGACCTGATCATCAGCTCGCTCGAAAAAGCGATCCTGTCGAAGAAGGTCACGTACGACTTTGCGCGCCTGATGGAAGGCGCGACGCAGGTGAGCTGCTCGGGGTTCGGGCAGGTGATGATCGAGAACATGTGACGCGTGAGCGCATGAAAAAAGCCGCCCTCGGGCGGCTTTTTTCTTGTCGGGGCAGGCTGCTTACTTCTGCGACAGGTCCCCATGCCCGGAAGCATGGAACTGCGGCGCGCGCACCTTGGAGTGGCGCGGCTGCCGGTCGGCGGAGGGTTGCGTGGTGATGGGCTTGACCTCGCCGGTGCCCGGCTCGGCGTGGATGTTCTGCGCGAGCTGGCCCTTGGGGCCTTGCGTGATCTCGAAATTGACGCGTGCGCCTTGCTTCAGCGTCTTGAAACCATCCATCGCGATGGCCGAGAAATGCGCGAACACGTCCGCACCGCCGCCGTCGGGTTCGATGAAGCCGAACCCCTTTGCATCATTGAACCATTTGACAGTGCCTGTCGCCATTTCTTCTTCCTTCAGAATGCCCCTCTTGACCGTGCGAAGTTTCACGGTTAAGCGCTCGGCTGTCAATGATTTCACATACTAAAGTTTCGGGGACGACGGGCCGGTTCGGGGTGGCCCGGCCGGGCCGTTGCGGCGGTCAAATGCGCCCGCGGAAAATGACACTGCGAGTTGCCGCTTGAATGTCGCGCTGGTGCCACCAATTCACTGGCAGGCTGCGGTGCGAAGTGCCGCTGGCTAGAATGAATTTGATGGCGACCCAACCCCCCGAACCTCCCGTGCCGGCGCCCCCCGTGGTCCGGCCGAAGAGCGACGACGGCGGTTCGGTCGTGCTCGAGAGGCGCACCCAGCGCACCAAGCCCCCCCAGATGTACCAGGTCGTCATGCTCAATGACGACTACACCCCGATGGAATTCGTGGTGGTCGTGATCCAGGAGTTCTTCCACAAGGACCGCGAAACGGCCACCCAGATCATGCTCAAGATCCACCTGGACGGGAAAGGCATCTGCGGTGTCTACCCGCGCGACATCGCCAACACCAAGGTGGAACAGGTGCAGGAGGCCGCGCGCCAAGCGGGCCACCCGCTTCAGTGTTTGAGTGAACCGGTTGAATAAAGGCCGGTCGAACCGATCTACAGTATTCGAGAAACCAAGGCAGAAGGAATTCAAATGATCGCCCAGGAACTGGAAGTCAGCCTGCACATGGCGTTCGTGGAAGCGCGGCAACAGCGCCACGAATTCATCACCGTGGAGCATCTCCTGCTGGCCTTGCTGGACAACCCCAGCGCGGCGGAAGTGCTGCGCGCCTGTTCGGCCAACATCGACGACCTGCGCAAGTCGCTGTCCAACTTCATCAAGGACAACACCCCGCAGGTGGCCGGCACCGACGATGTCGACACGCAACCCACGCTGGGTTTCCAGCGCGTGATCCAGCGCGCCATCATGCACGTGCAGAGCACGGGCAACGGCAAGAAGGAAGTGACGGGCGCCAACGTGCTCGTGGCGATCTTCGGCGAGAAGGACTCGCACGCCGTCTACTACCTGCACCAGCAGGGCGTGACGCGCCTGGACGTGGTGAACTACATCGCCCACGGCATCAAGAAGAGCGACCCGCCGGAGCCCACGAAGGGTGGCGAGTCCACGGGCGGCGAAAGCGAAGAGGGCGGCGAGAAGAGCGAGAAGGCTTCGCCGCTGGAGCAGTTCACGCAAAACCTCAACCAGTCGGCCAAGGACGGCAAGATCGATCCGCTGATCGGCCGCGAGTACGAGGTCGAGCGCGTCATCCAGATCCTGTGCCGCCGCCGCAAGAACAACCCGCTCTTGGTGGGTGAGGCCGGCGTGGGCAAGACGGCCATCGCCGAAGGCCTGGCCTGGCGCATCACGCAGAAGGACGTGCCGGAAATCCTGGCCGAGTCCACCGTGTATTCGCTCGACATGGGCGCGCTGCTGGCGGGCACCAAGTACCGCGGCGATTTCGAGCAGCGCCTGAAGGGCGTGCTGAAGTCGCTCAAGGACAAGCCCAACGCGATCCTCTTCATCGACGAGATCCACACGCTGATCGGCGCCGGCGCCGCTTCGGGCGGCACGCTGGACGCGAGCAACCTGCTCAAGCCGGCGCTGTCGCAAGGCACGCTCAAGTGCATCGGCGCCACCACGTTCACGGAATACCGCGGCATCTTCGAGAAGGACGCGGCGCTGTCGCGCCGCTTCCAGAAGGTCGACGTGGTCGAGCCGACCGTGGCCGAGACGATCGAGATCCTCAAGGGGCTGAAGAGCCGCTTCGAGGAGCACCACAGCGTCAAGTACGCGGCCAACGCACTGCAAGCGGCTGCGGAACTGAGCGCGAAGTACATCAACGACAGGCACCTGCCCGACAAGGCCATCGACGTGATCGACGAGGCCGGCGCGGCGCAGCGCATCCTGCCGGTGACCAAGCGCAAGAAGACCATCTCCAAGGCGGAAGTCGAGGAGATCGTGGCCAAGATCGCGCGCATCCCGCCGGCCAACGTGTCCAGCGACGACCGCGGCAAGCTGCAGAACATCGAGCGCGACCTGAAGGCCGTCGTGTTCGGCCAGGACAAGGCGCTCGAGGTGCTGGCGTCCGCCGTCAAGATGGCGCGCTCGGGCCTGGGCAAGGGCGACAAGCCGATCGGCTCGTTCCTGTTCTCCGGCCCCACGGGCGTCGGCAAGACCGAAGCCGCCAAGCAGCTCGCCTACATCATGGGCATCGAGCTGATCCGCTTCGACATGTCGGAGTACATGGAACGCCATGCCGTGAGCCGCCTGATTGGCGCGCCCCCGGGCTACGTGGGCTTCGACCAGGGCGGCCTGCTTACCGAGGCCATCACGAAGAAGCCGCACGCGGTGCTGCTGCTCGACGAGATCGAGAAGGCGCACCCGGACATCTTCAACGTGCTGCTGCAGGTGATGGACCACGGCACGCTGACCGACAACAACGGGCGCAAGGCCGACTTCCGCAACATCATCATCATCATGACGACGAACGCGGGGGCCGAGTCGCTGAACAAGTCGACCATCGGCTTCACCAACTCGCGCGAGCAGGGTGACGAGATGGCGGACATCAAGCGCCTGTTCACGCCGGAGTTCCGCAACCGCCTCGACGCGACGGTGAGCTTCAAGTCGCTCGACGAGCAGGTCATCCTGCGCGTGGTCGACAAGTTCCTGCTGCAGCTGGAGCAGCAGCTGGCCGAGAAGAAGGTGGAAGTGACCTTCACCGACAAGCTGCGCAAGTACCTGGCCAAGAAGGGCTTCGATCCGCTGATGGGCGCGCGCCCGATGCAGCGCCTGATCCAGGACACGATCCGCCGGGCGCTGGCCGACGAACTCCTGTTCGGCAAGCTCACCGAAGGCGGCCGCCTCACGGTGGACCTGGACGACAAGGACGAAGTGCTGCTGGACATCCAGCCGCTGCCCAAGAAGGAGGGCAAGGCCAAGCCCGAACCCGAGGAAGTGTCCGAGGGCGGGGGCAACTGAGTAAGCCCCGTGTCAGTTGTGAAGCCGCCTCCGGGCGGCTTCTTCATTTAGGCGCTAGAGTCGCGGCAAATAAAAGGAGACGCTGATGACCCGCTTGATGAAACTGTCCGCGCTTCTGCTTGTCGCAGGCTGCGCCTCGATGCATTCCGGCCCCAGCGCCACCGCTCGCCTGCAGCCCACCGCGGGCAACACCGCGAGCGGCACGGTCACCTTCGCGCAGTCCGGCGGCAAGGTGCTAGTCAGCGGTGAAGTGCGCGGGCTCAAGCCCAACGCGCTGCACGGCTTCCACGTGCACGAGAAGGGTGATTGTTCCGGCGCCGACGGCATGACCACCGGCGGCCACTTCAATCCCGACGGCAAGCCGCACGGCGAGCATGGCCACGCGCCGCATCACGCGGGCGACCTCATGTCGTTGAAATCGGATGCGAACGGCGTCGCGAGCTTCAAGTACGAAAGCGCGACGATTGCTGTGGGCAGCGGCGCTGCGAACGACGTCGTGGGCAGGGGGCTCATCGTGCACCGCGACCCCGACGACTACAAGACGCAGCCGACGGGCAATTCCGGCGCACGCATCGCGTGCGCTGTGATCACGAAGGCTTAAGCGGCCGGCTTGCGCCGCGACGGCGTGACCGACAGCAGCGCGCTCACCAGCGCGTGCGGCTTGAGCGGCTTCGCGACGTGCAGGTCGAAGCCCGCGTCGATCGCCCGCGAGCGGTCCTCGGGCCGCGCGAAGGCCGTCAGCGCCACGGCGGGCAGCCGCCGCCCGCTCTGGCGCGCCATCGCGTTCACGGCGCGGATCAGTTCGTAGCCGTCGCGACCGGGCAGCCCGATGTCGCTCACCAGCGCGTCGGGCCATGAAGCCCCCAGTGCCTCGAGCGCGGTGTCGTAGTCGCGCGCGCTGCGCACGGTCGCGCCGCGGTCGGCGAGCACCACGCACAGCATCTCGGCCGCGCCGGCGTCGTCCTCGACCACGAGGATGTCCAGGTTCTCGAGCGGGCGCGCCTGCAGCTCGTCGGGGCTGCGGTCGTCCAGCTCCGAATCGGGCGGGCGCTCGGCGCTGAAAGCGGAGCCGAACACGGGCAGGTCCACCTGCATCGTCGCGCCCGTGCCCGGCCCGGCGCTGAACGCCGATACGCGGCCGCCGTGCAGGTCGGCCAGGTGCTTGACGATGGACAAGCCCAGCCCGAGCCCGCCGTGGTGGCGGTTGCCCGGCGAATCGCTTTGCGAGAAGCGGTCGAACAGGCGCGGCAGGAACTCCGCCGCCACGCCCTGCCCGAAGTCGCGCACCACCAGCTGCAGGGTGTCGCGCTCGCGGCGCAGGCGCACGTCGACGCGGCTGCCCGCCGGCGAGAACTTCACCGCGTTGGTCATCAGGTTCCAGACGATCTGCTCGAAGCGGTTCGGGTCCATCCATGCCGGGTCGTTGCCGCAGTCGAAGTCCACGTCGACGTGGATCGACCGGTCGTCGATGTCCTTCTGCAGCGCGGTGAGCGCGTTGGTCACCACCTCCGCCGGGTCCACGCGCTCGCGCTCCAGGCGCAGCTTGCCCGAGTTGATGCGCGAGACGTCCAGGATGTCGGAGATGATGCGCGCCTGCGCCTTCACGTTGCGCTCGATCGCGGCCAGGCCCTTCAGCGCCTCGGGCGTGGGGTCGCGCCTTTGCAGGATGGCGACCCAGCCCACGATGGAGTTCAGCGGCGTGCGCAGCTCGTGCGACAGCACGGCGATGAAATCGTCCTTGGTGCGGCTGTGCTGTTCGGCCGCGGCGCGCGCGGCCTGCTCGCGCTCCAGCACTTCGCGCCGGCGCTGCTCCAGTTCGTGCCGCTCGGACAGGTCCGACGCGGTGGCGATCCGAAGCCCCTCGCCGATGGGCGCGGAGATCGTCCAGTCGAGGAAGGCGATGCGCCCGTCGGGGTGCTGCACCGGCATTTCGACGTGGCTCGCTTCGTGCGCGGGGAACGAGGCTTCGAACCCGGGCGCGGCGAACGACGCGAGCGGCCGGCCGACGACATCTTTCAGGGGCCGCCCCAGCAGGCGCAGCATGGCGCCGTTGGCATCGGCGAACCCGCCGTGCACGTCCAGCAGCGCGATGCCGCTTTGCGCATGGTCGTAGATCGCGCGGAAGCGGTGCTCGCTGCGGCGCAGGCCTTCCTCGGCCGTGCGTGCGCGGATCAGCGCCTGGATCGTCGCCACCACCACCGCGGGCTCGGCCGGGTGCACGAGGTAGGCGTCGGCGCCGGCGTTCAGGCCCGTGATGCGGTCCTCGCTGGCCACGTGCGTCGCGGACAGGTGGATGACGGGAATGTGTTCGGTCTCTGGCCGCGCGCGGATCACGCGGCACACGTGGAAGCCGTCCATGTCGGGCAGGTTCACGTCCAGCACGATCGCCGACACGCCGCTGGCCGACTTCGCGATGGCTTCGGTGCCGTTCGCGGCCTCGTCGGTCCGGAAGCCGGCGGCCTTGAGCACCCGCGCCGTCGAATAGCGCGTGGCGTCGTTGTCGTCGACCACCAGCACCGTGTGCTGGCCCCGGTCGACGGTGACGTTGATGACGTCCGTGTCGTTCATGGGTTCGCGGGCGGCAGCTGCACGGGGATGGTCACGCGGAACACCGAGCCCTTGCCCAGCTCGCTCTCCAGGCCGACGTCGCCGCCGAGCAGGTGGGCCAGGCGCCGGCTGAGCGACAGCCCCAGCCCGGTGCCCTTCAGCTTGCGCTGCAGCGCCGAGTTCTCGTGCACCTGCTTGAAGTCCTCGAACAAGGTGTTCTGGTACTCCGGCGCGATGCCGATGCCGGTGTCGCTGACGCGGAAGGTCACGTGGCCGGCGCCGTCGGGCAGCGCCGTCACGCGCACCTCGCCGTTGCGCGTGAACTTCAGCGCGTTCGAGATGAAGTTGCGCAGGATCTGCGACAGCTTGCGGTCGTCGGTGTACAGGCGCGGGATGTCCTGCGGCGGTTCCTCGAAGACCAGGTGCACGTCCGGGTTGGTCAGCACGGGCTTGAACATGCCGCGCAGCGCCGAGAACAGGTCCACCATCTCGAACCACGCCGGCGAGATCTCCACCCGGCCGGCCTCGACCTTCGCCAGGTCCAGCAGGTCGTCCACCATCTCGGCGAACTCGCGCGCGTTCTGCTCGATGAACTGCACCTGCTTTTCCTGCTCGCCGGTGAGCGGCCCGTCCACGCGGTCCAGCAGCAGGCGCACGATGCTGCGGATCGAGCCGATGGGCGTGCGGAACTCGTGGCTCATGTAGGCGAGGAAGCGGCTCTTCAGCTCGGTCGCCTGCTTCAGCTGCTCGGCCTGCATGTCCAGCTCGGCGTACAGCGCCAGCACGCCGCGGTTCGTCTCGTCGAGTTCCGAGCGCAGTGACACCAGGTCGCGCTGGGCGGTTTCGAGGAGGGTCATGGGATCGCTCACGGGCACCTACTTTCGGGCGGCCACGACCACGACCGTCGCATCGTCGCGGCCCCGGCAGTGGTCGCGCATCAACACGGCGGCAATCAGCGCGGGGTCGCGCCCAAGCAGCGGGACGATGCGCTGCGGGGTCCAGCGCGCCTCGATGCCGTCGCTGTGCATCACCAGCACGGCGTGCGGCGGCCAGTCCGCGGTGGCCTCCTCGGGTCGGCGCATCTGCAGGCCCGCCGTGCCGTGCTGCGTGAGCAGCGTGCGGTCGGACGTGCCCGACACGGCGCGCGAGACGACGTTGCCGGCGCCCGCGTAGTTGAACTTGCCGGCGGCGCGGTCGGCGTGGAAGATCGCCACCGCGGCGCCGCGCGTGGTGCGAAGCGCGACGTGCGCCTGCTCCAGCAGCGAGCGCGGGCTGGCCGGCAGCCCGGTGCGGAACACTTCCACCGCATCGCGCGAGGCTTCCGCGGCCGCTTCGCCGTGGCCCAGGCCGTCGGCCAGGATCACGGTGGCGCGGTCGCCCTCGGTCCGCGCGGCCCACGAGTCTCCGCACACGAATTCGCCCGGCGCGCACGTGGCGATGCCGGCGATGCACAGGGGCTCGTCGTGCGCGGGAGGCTTCGCGCCTACGCGCAGGCGGGCGACGATCAGCGTGCCTTCGCCCGGCACGGAGTGCAGATCGAAATCGGTGGACAGGCGCTTGACCGCGCCCAGCCCGGTGCCGGGCGTGCCGCCGGTGGAAAAGCCGTCGGCGACGCTGCGGCGCACGTCGGCGATGCCGGGGCCGCGGTCGATGGCGATCACCTCCACCTCGTCGCCCGACGCCGCCAGCAGCATGCGGCCGTCCTGCGCGTGGCGAAACAGGTTGGTGCCCAGTTCCGTCACGACGATCGCCAGCCGGCCCGCGAGTGTTTCGTCAAAGCCGCAGCGGGCGGCGAGCGATGCGGCATGGCGGCGCGCTTCGCCGACGCGGCTGGCGTCGGCGATCGGGAAGACCGCGTGCGTGCGTCCTGCGATGAAGGCCACGCGGCTACTTCCAGCGCGTGATGCGCACGCGGGTGCCTTCGCCGGGCGCGGAGTCCAGGTCGAACTCGTGCACCAGGCGCTTGCTGCCGGGCAGGCCCAGGCCCATGCCGCCGCCGCTGGTGTAGCCGTCGGTCATCGCCATCTTCAGGTCGGCGATGCCGGGGCCCTGGTCCTCGAAGTGCAGCCGCAGCCCGCGCTTGAGGCCCTGCTCCAGCAGCTCCCAGCGCATGTGGCCGCCGCGGCCGTGCACGAGCGTGTTGCGCGACAGCTCGCTGGCCGCCGTGATCATCTTGGTCTGGTCGACCAGCGAGAACTTCAGCTGCTGCGTGATCTGCCGCACCGCCTGGCGGGTGGCGACGATGTCTTCCTCGCTGCGGATCGGCAGCGTGCCTTCGATGTCAACGGCCATGCGCGCTCCCTCGCCGCGCCGGGCGCAGCAGTTCCATGCCGCGTTCGACGTTCAGCGCGGTGCGCACGCCTTCCAGGGAAAGGCCGAGTTCGACCAGCGTGATGGCCACCGCCGGCTGCATGCCGACGACGACCGTGGCCGCGTCCAGGATGCGGGCGATGCCCGAGATCGACGCCAGCATGCGGCCGACGAAGGAGTCGACGATCTCCAGCGCCGAGATGTCGATCAGCACGCCCTTGGCGCCCGAGTTCGAGATCTTGGTCGCCAGGTCGTCCTGCAGGGCCAGGGCCGTCTGGTCCTGCATGTCCACCTGGATGGTGACGAGCAGGAAGCTGCCCATCTGCAGAATGGGGATGCGGTTCATGCGCGGCCGCCGGTCAAGCGGCGAGGGGCTCGTTGGTCACGCGGAAACCGTTGCGTTCCAGTGCGAGCGCCAGCGCGTCGGCCAGCGTCGCCTTCGAGGCGATGCCCTGCAGGTCGATGCCCAGGTGCACGATCGTCTGCGCGATCTGCGGGCGGATGCCGCTGATGATGCAGTCCGCGCCCATGAGGCGGATGGCGCTGACGGTCTTCAGCAAATGCTGCGCCACCAGCGTGTCCACGGTGGGCACGCCGGTGATGTCGATGATCGCCAGCTGCGAGCCGGTGTCCACGATGCGCTGCAGCAGCGCCTCCATGACGACCTGCGTGCGCGCCGAGTCGAGCGTGCCGATCATCGGCACGGCCAGCACGCCGTCCCACAGCTTGATCACGGGGGTCGACAGCTCCAGCAGTTCTTCCTGCTGGCGCTTGATGATGTCCTCGCGCGACTGCTGGTAGGTGTTCACCGTCCACTGCGCCATCTGGTCGACCAGCGACGACAGGGCCCACAGCGCCGACACCTGCACCTGCGGGCTGGAGGCCAGCCGCTTCTGGATCAGCGTGAAGATGGGCCGCTTGACCGCCAGGATGAACACGCTGGTGTCCCCGGCCGTCTTGCCCTGCGCCGCGCGCGATCGCGAGATGGAGGACAGCACGTCCCGCAGGCCCGCCCACGCGGGGCCCTGGAACTGTTCGGTGTCGGCGTTGCCCGCCAGGGCGGCCTTCATGGCATGGAGGATTTCGCGCGCCTCCTGCTGATTGGCGCGCTGCGTCCCGTCGTGTCCTGTTCCCGCTTCATCGAGCCAGCCCTGCAGCACGCCTGCTTCGTCTTGCTGCAAAAGGGAGTGGATTGCTTCCGTTTCCTGGCTCATTCGGTCCTTGGTGTGAGTCGCGCCGTTGCAGCGCGAGGAAGCGATTCATTGTAGGCACGAGGCAGAGCAGGACCTGTAGGACGAAGCCCCAGGCCCTGTGCGTCGAAAGCAGTCGTTGCTGCGGAAACGAGGCGCTAAGCGGTCAGTCCAGCAAATCGGCCGGCACCTTGCCGCCGTTCTCGGACATCTTCTTCATCACCTGCTTGTGCAGCCAGATGTTCATCGAGGCGCTGTCGTTCTTGTCGCCGGTGTAGCCCAGTTCGTCCGCGAGCTGCTTGCGCTCGGCCAGCGAGCTGTCCATGCCCACGAGCTTCATCAGGTCGACGATGGAGGTGCGCCAGTTCAGCTTCTGCGGGTTCTTCTCGGCCATCTCGTTCAGCACCTTCTCGATGTCGACGCGCTCGGTCGTCGCCGCGGCGGCGCCGGCTTGCGGTTGCGGGGCCGCGCCGCTGCCGGCGGGCGCCGTCTGCGCCGTCGTCGTGGCCGCACCCGGCTGGTTGCGGTGGAAGATGCGGTTGAACAGGTTGCCCAGGACGCTCATGGTGATCTCCTTGTTGGTTGATCACCACCTTAGGCCGGGCCGCGCGGGCCCGGCGTAGTCCCAGTCAGTACGTCTTGTAGGGCAGGAACTTACCCGACAGCACGACGTGCACGCGATCGCCCTTGGGATGGGGCTCGCGCGTGATGTCCATGGAGAAGTCGATGGCGCTCATGATGCCGTCGCCGAACTCTTCGTGGATGAGTTCCTTGATGGTGGTGCCGTACACGTTCACGAGCTCGTACCAGCGGTAGATCAGCGGGTCGGTAGGCACCGCCGTGGGGAGCGAGCCCTTGTAAGGCACCACGGTGAGCCATTTCGCCTCTTCGCCGCTCAGCCCGAAGACTTCGGCGATCGCGCCGGCCTGCTCCTTGTTGGCGGTCATCTGGCCGAGGCACAGGGCGGTGGTCCATTCCTTGGACTGCCCGACCTTCTGGGCGACGGAAGCCCAGCTGATGCCGCGCGAGACCTTCGCGGCGATGATTTTTTCGGTGACGTCGTTGCGGTTCATGGTTGCTCCTTCGCCAGGGAAGAAGCAACACCCGTGCCGCTACGGCTTGACGAACTTGAGGACGAATTCGTCCTTGGGGTGCGCCGGCTCGGCCTGGTCGCGCGGGTCCTGCGGGTTGCGCAGGAAGTCGCCGCGGGCGGCCAGCTTGAAGCCGGCGGCTTCGACTTCCTTCACCACGAAGGCTTCTTCCACGCGGTGCAGCGTGCCGGACTCGCTGATGCCCGTGCCGGCGCGGCCCGAGTGATCGGCGACGATGAAGATGCCGCCGGGCTTGAGCCCCTCGAAGACCGAGCGGTTCAACTTGTCGCGGTCCACCTTCAGGTGCCCCATGTCGTGGTAATTGAACATGAAGGTCACCAGGTCCAGCTTGCCCTTGAGCTCCGGCGGCACCGGGTCCTCGAATGGCCGGCGCACGTACTGCATATGCGCCAGCTGCGGGTTCTTGGTGCGCTCGACGAAGGCCGGGGGCGGCGGCGCCTGCGGCCCGGCGGCGGGCACCAGCGACTGCCCGATCACCTTGCCGGTGGGCCCGACGGCGCGCGCGACCAGCTCCGTCGTGTAGCCGCCCGATGCACTCACGTCAAGGGCGGTCATGCCTTTGCGCGGGGCGATGAAGGCCAGCAGCTCGGTGGGCTTGCGCCGCTCGTCGTTCTTGCGGTCGGCGGCCGTGCGGTCGCTGCTCGCCACGATCGCGGCCGCCTGGTCGCGCGACAAACCCGGCGGGGCGCTTGCGCACGCGGTGAGCAGCAGCGCGGAAACCAGCAACACGGTCTTCATCGTCGTCTCCTTCGGTTGTTCAAAGGCCCATGCGCGACATGCCGAAGCACAGGCCGATCAGCTGGGTGAAATTCAGCGCCATCCCGCCAACGTGCAGCCGCCGGAAACTGCGAACCTGCGGGGGCTCCATCGGTTCGTCGCGGGTGCGCAAGCTGTCCATTCGCGGCAGCACGGCGCGCCGGCTGAGATAGGCGACGAGGAAGATGACGCACATGGCCGTCGCCGAGACAGGGTGCCGGGCAAGGGCGTACGACGCGGCGCCGCCGGTCGACACCACCATCACCGCCTTGTAGTACACGTCGAACAGCCCGCGGATGAAGCGTGCATCGAGCAGCGTGTCGTGCTTGAGGATCATCAGCGGCAGCGAGCCGAGCGTGAAGAACCCCATCCAGAACAGCAGGAGCACGGTGAACGCGAACCCGATGAGCGTGAAGTTCATTTAAGGCTTGTCCTTGCCGACGAGGGCCTTCCAGTGCTTGGGCTCCACCGGCGTGATCGACAGCCGGTTACCGCGCTTGAGCACCAGCATTTCCGCGAGCTCCGGCCGCTCGCGCAATTCGGCCAGCGAGATGAGGGGGATTTTCTTCGTCACCTGGACGTCCACCAGCATCCAGCGCGGCTCGTCCTTCTTCGACTTCTCGTCGTAGTACTTGGACTTCTTGTCGAATTGCGTCGGGTCGGGGTAGGGCGTGGACGCCACCTTGCCGATGCCGGCGATGCCCGGCTCGGGGCAGCTCGAGT
Source organism: Ramlibacter sp. PS4R-6 (assembly GCF_037572775.1). Taxonomy (NCBI): domain Bacteria; kingdom Pseudomonadati; phylum Pseudomonadota; class Betaproteobacteria; order Burkholderiales; family Comamonadaceae; genus Ramlibacter; species Ramlibacter sp. PS4R-6. Next base: position 2,557,239 of record NZ_JBBHKA010000001.1, read on the forward strand.
GGTAGAACAGCACGCCGTCACCCACGCGCATCTGGTCGCGCATGTAGTTGCGCGCCTGGTAGTTGCGCACGCCGGTCCATGCGACGGTGGATTTGGGCGCCGCGATGGCGTCGTCCACCGACACCTCGTCGGGCTCGGACTTCATCAGCCAGTAGGCCGTCACCGCTTCACTTCCAGCAGTTCCACTTCGAAATGCAGCGTGGCGTTGGGCGGGATCACGCCGCCCCCCGCGCCGCGTTCGCCGTACGCAATCGACGGGGGGCAAACGAACTTGGCCTTGCCGCCCGGCTTCATCATCTGCACGCCTTCGGTCCAGCACTTGATGACGCGGTTGAGCGGGAACTCGGCCGGCGCGCCCTTGGACGCGTCGAACTCCTTGCCGTCGGGGAAGGTGCCGCGGTAGTTCACGCGCACGACGTCGGTCGGGCCGGGCGGGGCGCCGCTGCCTTCGCGCAGCGACTGGTAGACCAGTCCGCTGGCGGTGGTGACGGGGGGAGGGAGGGTGGCGCAGGCTGCGAGCAGCGCCGCGGCAATGAGGCAGGGCAGGGTACGCATGGGCGGCAATCCTATACTGGCCGCATGAATCCCGTCGACCCGCTCCCGCTCGAAAAGGACAAGCTCCAGGCGCTCCTGGGCGTCTCCACCGGCACGCTTACCACAGTGCTGATCAAGAAGGGCTTGCGCAACACCTGGGTCCGCGGCGCGCTGCCGATGAAGGAAGGCCAGCCGCGCGTGGCGGGCCGCGCCTTCACGCTGCGCTTCGTGCCGGCGCGCGAGGACCTCGCGACGCCGGCGTCGTGGGGTTCGCCGATCTCCACCCGCGCCGCCATCGAGGCCATGCCCTCCGGCTGCATCGCGGTGGTCGGCGCGATGCGCGTCACCGACGCCGGCATCTTCGGCGACATCCTCTGCGCGCGCATGGTGAAGAAAGGCGTGGCCGCGCTGGTCACCGACGGCGTGCTGCGCGACGTGCAAGGCGTGCTGGGCACGGGCCTGGACGTCTGGGCGCAAGGCTGGGCCGCGCCGCCTTCGGTCGCGGGCCTGACCTTCGTCGGCTGGCAGGAGCCGATCGATTGCGGCGGCGTAGCGGTCTTCCCGAACGACGTCATCGTGTGCGACCAGGACGGCGCCGTGCTCATCCCTGCGGCGCTGCTGGACGACGTGATCGCCGCGGCCACCGAGCAGGAACACCTCGAGAACTGGATCATGTCCGAGGTGGAGAAGGGCGCGCAACTGCCGGGGCTGTACCCGCCCAACGAAGAGAACAAGAAGCGCTACGAGGCCTGGCGCAAGACGCAGCGCTAGCGCACCTGCACCGTCACCCGCAGGAAGGTCGCCGGGATCACCGTCTTGCCCGCCGTCGTGCTTTCGTTCTTGGCGTTGAAAAGCGCCTCCAGTTCGCGGCGCAGGTCTTCTTCCTTGCCGTTCTTCGCCGCCGCGTCGAACGCGTTCATCGTCGGCCCGTAGTAGCGGCGGAAGGTGTCGACCAGGTCCACCGGCGTGCCGTCGAAGCGGAAGGTGTACGTGTCCTTCACGCACGAGATGTCCTTCGACGAGACGCCCGCGGCGCCGAAGCGCTCGGCGACGTTCTGCTCCACACCCCAGGTCATGGGACTGATGAAGCCTTCGGGCGGCGGCGGCGAGTAGGCGGAGCTGATCTTCAGGACCTGCGCGACCAGCGTCGGGTCGCCGGGGATCCAGTTGCCCATCGTGATCTTGCCGCCGGGCTTGGTGACGCGCACCATTTCCTTGGCCACGTCGAAGGGCTTGGGCGCGAACATCGCGCCGAAGATGCTCACGACCTGGTCGAACGTCTTGTTCTCGATGCCCGCGAGGTTGCTCGCGTCGCCTTCCTGGAACGAGAGGTTGGCCAGGCCCGCATCCTTGGCGCGCTTGTTCCCCGCTTCGACGAGGTTGCGCGCGATGTCGACGCCGAGCACGTTGGCACCGAGCTTGGCGGCGGGCAGCGCGGTGGTGCCGTCGCCGCAACCCAGGTCCAGCACGTACTGCCCTGGCGCGATGCCGATGGCCTTCACGAGCGCCTCGCCGCTTTCGCGCATCGAAGCCGCGATGCGCGTGAAGTCGCCTTTCTCCCAGAGTGCCTTGTTGGGGTTGGCAGGTGCGTTCATGGCAGGGCTCCGATCGCGATGGGTTGTAGGGGGCGCCCAGCGTACGCCTTTCGTGTGCAGGCGTCATCCTTCATTTGCGGCCGAGCTGCAAACCTGCGCGTAAGGCCCGTTGACGCGCGCGCGAGGGGCCCGTTAGCCTGCGTGCAACCCACAAGGAGACTCCATGCGCTTGCTGTCCAAGGCCCTCGTCGGCCTCGCGCTCGTCTGCAGCTCGGCCCTGTCGTTCGCGCAAAGCGCCGAGGCCGACTACCCCAACCGCCCCATCAAGTGGATCGTGCCGTACCCGCCGGGCGGCACCACCGACCTGCTGGCGCGCCTGATGGCCACGTGGCTGTCGGACCGGCTGAAGCAGCAGGTGATCGTGGACAACAAGCCGGGCGGCGGCAACAACATCGGCACGGAGCTGGCGATCAAGTCGCCGCCCGACGGCTACACCATCTTCCTGGTGAACCCGGCCAACGCGATCAACGCCACGCTGTACAAGAACCTCACGTTCAACTTCCTGAACGACCTGCAGCCCATCGCCGGCATCATCCGCGTGCCCAACGTGCTGACCGTGCGCAAGGACTTCCCCGCGAAGACGGTGCCGGAGTTCATCGCCTACGCCAAGGCCAACCCGGGCAAGGTGAACATGGCGTCGTCGGGCTCGGGCACTTCGGTGCACCTGTCGGGCGAGCTGTTCAAGTCGATGACCGGCATCGACATGAAGCACATCCCGTACAAGGGCGCGGGCCCGGCCACCACCGACCTGCTGGGCGGGCAGGTGGACCTGATCTTCGACAACATGCCGTCGATCATCAGCCACATCCGCGCCGGCAGCGTGCGTGCGCTGGGCGTGACCACCGCGCAGCCTTCGCCCGCGTTGCCCGGCATCCCCGCCATCGCCGAGACGGTGCCGGGCTACGAAGCCAGCGCGTGGTTCGGCGCGGCGGCGCCGAAGGGCACGCCTGCGTATGCGATCAACCGCATCAACCGCGAGATCAACGCCGCGCTGGCCGACCCTGGGATGCGCGAGAAACTCGCGAACCTGGGCGGTGTGCCCATCCCCGGCACGCCCGAGCAGTTCTGGGCCATCCACAAGATGGAGACCGAGAAGTGGGCGAAGGTGGTGCTGTCGTCGGGCGCGAAGGCGGAATAGCCCAAAAGACACTGGATCCCGGCCTGCGCCGGGATGACATCACCTGCGCTGCAAGGCCAGCGCCACGCCCGCCGCGCAGCACAGCATCGAGATCCACTGCACGGGCCCCAGCGGCTCCTGCAGCACGATCGCGCCCGAGATCATCGCCACCACCGGCACCATCACCGTCGACAGGCCCGCGATGTTCGCGGGCAGCATGCTCGCCACGCTGAACCATGCGGCGTTGCCCACCGCCATCGGCACGAAGGTGATGTACGCGATGACGAGCACCGTCGTCATCGACGGCGTGTGCCATTCGCCACCGCCTTGCGCCAATGCGACGAGCGTGATGGGAATGCTCGCGATCAGCAACTGCCAGCCGGTGGTGACCAGCGGCGAGCCGGGCAGGGGCTTGCGCTTGAGCATCTGCGTGCCCACGGCCCAGCCGATGCCTGCGAGCAGGCCCAGCGCAAAGCCCAATGGCGCCTTGGCGTACGCACTCATGCCGTTGATGATCAACAGCAGCA